>JBBQZE010000106.1:0-10369 GCA_038207985.1 Solirubrobacterales bacterium | reverse complement strand
GGTCGCGCCGGTGCGGTGGGCGACGGCTGACCCGGCGCTCCGGGCGAGGCCGCCGGGGCGGTAGCCGGTGAGGGCGGTGCTCCAGGGGCGGCAGGCGAGGCCGGGGCAGCGGGAGCTCCCGCACCCGGGACGGCCGGGACCGCGCCGGGCGCACCCGGGGTGACGGACTTGGGGGGCGGGGCCGCCGTGCCCGCGCCGGTCGCGGTCGCGGTCGCGACGGGCGTGCCGGCAGCGGTGAGGGGGATCGCGGGCCTCCCGGCGCCGCCGGCCGCGGTCGCGGGCACGGCGGCGGAGGGGCGGGCGGGCGCAGCCGGAACCGGGCGCGGCGGGGCCGCGGTCGCGGCGGCGGCCGCCTGCTCTTGGAGCTCGGCGGTGCGCTCGGGCGCACGCCCCGCCCAGTCGCGCAGGCGCTTCAGCTCCCGGGCCTGGCCGAAGTACAGCAGCGAGAGGATGGCGAGCCCGAGGATCGCGGCGAGCCCGGCGTACGACCCGACGTCCTTGATCTGCTGGGACACCTGGAGGGCGGCGGTGACCGACGGCACGCCGGCGATTCTAGGCCTCGACGCGGTCGAGGGGGCTCACGCCGCGAGGAGGGTCAGTCGCTGGAGCCGCGCTGGAGCAGCTCGGGCGCGGTCCGGCCGGACGACAGCTCGGCCACCCGCGCGGCCAGCCCCGCCGCGTCGCCCTCGAGCACCAGGAGCTGGATCTGGTCGAACATCGCGGCCACGACCTGCGGGTCGAGCACGTCGCGCTCGGCGCGGGAGATCTTCTCCGCGGGCGTCGGCTGGACCCGCTCGTAGGGGTTGAACAGCGCCTCGTCGAGCTTCTCGCCCGGCCGGCGGCCGACCACCTCGATCGCGATGTCCCGGTCCGCCTGCAGCCCGGAGAGCTCGATCATCGCCCGCGCCAGGTCGACGATCTTCACGGGGTCGCCCATATCCAGCACGAACACCTCGCCGCCCGTCCCGAGGTTGCCCGCCCGGATGATGAGCTGGACGGCTTCCGGGATCGTCATGAAGTAACGCTGCATGCGCTCGTCGGTGATCGTGATCGGACCGCCCCGGGCGATCTGACGGCGGAAGATCGGCACCACCGAGCCGCTGGAGCCGAGGACGTTGCCGAAGCGGACCGCGGAGAACCGCGTCTGCGGCCAGCGCTGCTCGGCTTCCTCGACGGCGAACTCCGCGAGGGCCTTGGAGGCGCCCATGACCGTCGCGGGCTGCACCGCCTTGTCCGTGGAGACGAGCACGAAGCGCTCCACCGCGAACTCCCCGGCGACCTGGGCGAGCAGCCGGGTCGCGAGCGCGTTGTTGCGCACCGCCTCGACGGGGTTGCGCTCCATGAGCCCGACGTGCTTGTAGGCCGCGGCGTGGAAGACGACCTGCGGGCGGTGCTCCGCGAAGACCTCGCGCATGCGCTCGCCCTCCTTGCAGTCCGCCAGGACGACCCCGAGCGTGCTCGGGTGCACGTGGCGGTCGTCCTCGAGCTCGCGCGTGATCGTGAAGAGCGCCTCCTCGCCGTGGTCGATGACCACCAGGCGGCGCGGCGCGACGCGCGCGATCTGCCGGCACAGCTCCGAGCCGATCGAGCCGCCCGCGCCCGTGACCATCACGACCTTGCCCTCGAGATAGCGGCCGACACGATCGATGTCCATGTGCACGGGCTCACGGCCCAGCACGTCCTCCACCTGCACCTCGCGCACCTGGCGCACGACGTTCGGGCCGCCCTGGAGCAGCTCGAACACCGTCGGCAGCGTGCGGACGGGGATGCCCCGCTCGCGGCAGGCCTGCACCACCCGGGCGCGAAGCGTGCCGGGCGCGGAGGGAATCGCGATGGTGACCTCCTCCGGCTCGACCTCGTCGAGCACCTGGCCGAGATCGCTCGTGGTGCCGAGGACCCGGACGCCGTCCACGCGCTGGCGGCGCTTGAGCGGGTCGTCGTCGACGAAGCCCACGGGGTTCAGCCGCAGCTCGGGGTTGCGCATGATCTCACGCAGCACGAGGCGCCCGCCGTCGCCGGCACCGACGATGAGGATGCGGCGGGCGTCCGCCGCGGCGCGGAAGCCGCGCAGCGGGCGCTCGTACACCGCGTGGGCCACGAAGCGCGCCCCGCCGACGAAGAAAAGCGACAGGAGGAAGAAGAAGGCGAGCACACCGGGCGGCACCGAGACGGTGACCGCGCCCTCCCGGGAGGCCTGCGTCACCGGGTGGAAGACGACGGCGTAGGCGGCGAGGCCGAGCGTCGCGACGATGAGCGCCTGCACGACCTGCACGTAGTCGCGCTGGCTCGTGTAGCGCCACCACTTCCCGTAGAGGCGGAACAGGGTGAAGACGACCAGGCTGATGAGCACCGCCGGCAGCAGCGTGGCCCACAGCAGGTCCTCGTACTTCGCCGGGACCGCGGTGTCAAAGCGCAGCCGGTAGGCCAGCAGCAGCGACACGGCGACCAGCACGCCGTCCACGGCCAGCTGCGGGACGGAGTGGCGATGCAGCGGGAAGGCCGCGCGGGAACGCAGGCGCACGGCCGGAAGTCTACGACCGGGTCCGCAGGGGCGCGCAGAGCAAGTCGACGAGCACCTGCGGGTCGCGCCGGGTGCGCTCGCCCGCCACCTGGGTCCGCTTGGCGACCACGAGGTCCTCCGCCCGCTCGAGGCGGTGCAGGCGCCCCTCCGCGATCAGCCGCTCGTCGACCGCACCGAGGCGGCCTTCGAACGTGGTCCACACGGGTGTGCCGAGGGCCACGGCCTCCCGGTTCATCGTGCCGCCCGCGCTGACGACGACGTCGGCCAGGGCGATGAGCGACTGCGCGTCGACGGCGCGCTCGGGCACCACGAAGCCCCGGCCCGCGAGCTCCGCGCGCTGGCTGTCGACCCGCGGCAGCGCCACGGCCTGGGTCCCGGCAAGGCGGTCGAGCACCTGGGCGAAGAGCGGGTTCTCGAAGCGGTGGTAGAGCGACACGACCGGCGGCGTGCGGACCACCGCGATCGGGAGGGTGGGGTCCAGGCCGAGCTCACGGAGGACCGCCGGGTCGGGGGCGAAGGCGGAGAGGTAGTACTCCTCCTTGAGCCCCGGGTAGCGCTGCAGCTTGCCGCGCGCGCCGTAGCGGTCCAGCCGCTCGGGCGGGATCGCTTCGGGGACGACGACGGCCTGCGCCAGGCGGCAGTTGACCGTGTGCTGCACCGTCGCCCACTCGTAGTCGAACATCGTCGAGCACGGGATCCGGAGGAGCCGCGCGGCGACCGAGACGTCGTTCGAGCCGTGGCCCAGCGCGAGGTCGAAGCGCCGCCCCCGCGCCCAGCGGACGAGCGCGAGCGAGCGGTCCGCGAGGCCGAGCGCCTTGGCTGAGAGGCGCTCACCGCGATGGCGCCCGATGACGGTGTGGGCCATCCCGAAGCGCTCGGCGAGCCCGACGGTCTGGGCGAAGTCACGGACGGTGACCTCGACCTCGTGCCCCTGGGCCCGCAGGAGGTCCACCACCGGCCGCATGACCAGGACGTGCGGGGAGTTCGTGAGGTCGACCCAGACGCGCACGGGCCGGCGGCTCAGCTCGCGTCGCGCACGGCCGCGACGACCTCGTCGACCTGCGCGCGGGTGATCGCCGCGGAGATCGGCAGCGCGAGGTGCGTCCGGGCCCAGTCCGCGGTGGCGGGCAGCGGCACCTCGCCGTGCACCGCCGCGAAGGCGGGCTGGCGATGGGTCGGCAGCCGGTAGTAGCCACGGGCGCCGATGCCGCGCTCGCCGAGGCGGGCGGCCAGCACATCGGGCTCGGCGACGCGGGCGACGTAGAGGTGCCAGGCGGCGCGCGCGCCCGCGGCCTCCACCGGCAGCGTCGCGTGCCCGCCCAGCCCGGCGTCGGCGTACCAGCCTGCGGCGGCGTGCCGGTGCTCGGCCCAGCCCTCGAGCGCCGGCAGCATGACGCGCAGGACGGCGGCCTGCAGCTCGTCCAGGCGCGAGTTGTAGCCCACCTCCACGTAGGTGACCTTGTCCTTGGAGCCGTGGAAGCGCAGGTTCCGCACGCGTTCGGCCAGCGCGGCGTCGGACGTGGTGATCGCGCCCGCGTCGCCGAACGCCCCGAGGTTCTTCGACGGGTAGAACGACCACGTGGCGATCGTCCCGAGGTTCCCTGGGCGCCCGCGCGCCCCGCGGGAGCCCGCGGCCTGCGCGGCGTCCTCGACCACGGGGAGGCCGAGCTCCTCCTCGATCGCCTCGACCGGCGCGAGGTTGCCGAACAGGTGGACGGCGACGACCGCCTTCGTCCGCGCGGTCACGGCCGCCCGCACGGTGTCCGGGGTGACGCAACCCGTGTCCTCGTCGACGTCGCAGAAGACGACGCGCGCGCCCGTCGGCGGGATCGCCTCGGCGCTGGCGAAGTACGTGAACGAGGGCACGACGACCTCGTCGCCCGGGCCGACGCCGAGCGCGCGCAGGGCGATCGTGATCGCCTCCGTGCCGTTGGCGACGCCCACGGCGTCCGTGGTCCCGCAGTACGCGGCCCACTCCCGCTCGAAGGCCTCGACCTGCGGCCCGAGGATCCACTGGCCGCCCGCGAGGACCTCGTCGATCGCCGCCCGCAACGCCGGCTGGAGCGGCACGAGCGGGGTCGCCGGATCGAAGAGGGGCACCGCCATCGAGCGCCGAACCGTACAGGTGCCCTTCAGGCCGCGACGGTACCGTGGCGCACCGTGATCGCCCTCCTGACCGCCCTGGTCGTCAACGCGTCCGTCACCGACAAGCTCGCCGAGTTCGCCACGAACGTGGTGGGCGACCTCGGCCTCCCCGGCATCTTCCTGCTGATGGTCCCGGAGTCGGCGTGCATCCCGATCCCGTCCGAGGCGACGATGCTCTTCGCGGGCTTCAACGTGTCCGACGGCAAGTACTCGCTGATCGCCGCGGTCCTTGTCGGCACCGTCGCGAACCTTGTGGGCTCCTGGATCGCCTACGGCGTCGGCTTCTACGGGCGCGGAGAGCTCCTCGAGAAGCACGGCAAGAAGCTGCACATCACGCCGCGGCAGCTCGCCTGGGCCGACCGCTGGTTCGAGAAGTACGGCAGCGCCGCCGTGTTCTTCTCGCGCATGCTCCCGGTCATCCGGACCTTCATCTCGCTCCCGGCGGGTGCGGCGCGGATGCCGCTGGTGCGCTTCAGCGTGCTGACGTTCCTCGGCGCGCTGCCGTGGAACCTCGCGCTGGTGCTCGCCGGCCGCTCGGCCCGCGACAACTGGACCGACATCAAGGACAAGCTGCACTACGTCGACTACGCCGTGGTCGCCCTCGTCGTCGTCGGCCTGGCGTACCTCCTCGTGCGCTTCCTGCGCAACCGCCCGCCCGCGGGCCCCGCCGTCGACGCGGCCTGAGCGCGCCCAGACCGCGGGCGTACGCTGCAGCCCATCGACGCCGACGCCGCCCTACCGCTCCGCCACGCCGTCGTCCTCGGGCTGCTCCACGGGCCCGCCGAGCTGCTGCCCGTCTCGAGCTCGGGCCACGTCACGCTCGTGCCCTGGCTGGCCGGCTGGCCGTACGGCGAGCTCGACGCGGAGCTGCGCAAGGCGTTCGAGGTGGCGCTCCACGCGGGCACCGCGGCCGCGCTGCTCATCGCCCTGCGCGGGGAGGTCGGCGACGCCGCCCGCGGCTTCGACCGCCGCCGCGCGACGCTCGTGGCGCTGTCGTTCCTGCCGCCCGCGGTGGCGGGCTTCACGCTCGAGCGCCCCATCGAGCGCCGCCTCGGGACGCCGCGCTCCATCGCCGTCGGGCTCCTGCTCGGCAGCCTGGCGATGGCGGCGGCCGACCGCCGCGGCCGCACGGACCGCCCGCGGGAGGACGCCGGCGCACTCGACGGGCTGCTGCTCGGCGTCGCGCAGGCGTGCGCGCTGGTGCCCGGTGCCTCGCGCAACGGGATGACGCTCGCCGCCGCACGGGCCCGCGGCTTCGGGCGGGAGGACGCCAACGCGCTGTCCCGCCACGTGGCGCTCCCGATCATCGTCGGCGCGTCGGTGCTGAAGGGGACGCGGCTCGCGCGGCGCGGCCTGCCGCCCGGGATGGGCGCGCGGCTGTCGGCGGGCGTGGCGGCCTCCTTCGCCTCCACGCTGGGCTCCACGTGGCTGATCCGCCAGGTCGAGCGCGACCGCTCGCTGGCGCCCTACGCGGCCTACCGCGTCGCGCTCGCAGCAGCCGTGCTCGCCAAGGGCCGGCGGGGGTAGCGGGCTTGCGGGTCGCGGTCCTCGCCGACGTCCACGGCAACCTGCCGGCCCTCGACGCCGTCCTGGCCGAGCTCGCCGGCGAGCGGGTCGACGTCGTGGTCAGCGGCGGCGACGTCGTCAGCGGGCCCATGCCCGCTGAGGTCCTGGCCCGCCTGCGGGAGCTCGCCGGGACCGTGCCGGTGCTCTGGGTGATGGGGAACGCCGACCGCGAGGCGATCGCCGCCTGGGAGGTCCCGGGCGGCGCGCGCGAGGACCCGGCGGCGCGCGCGGCGGCCTGGGCGGCCTCGGGGCTCGACCGCGCGGACCAGCGCTTCCTGGGCACCTTCGCCGTGGGGGTGGCCGCCGACGGCGTGCGCTACTGCCACGGCTCCCCGCGCTCGGACACCGAGATCCTCACCGCCGCGACCCCGCGACGCCGGGTGGACGTGGCCTTGGCCGGGGTCACCGAGACCCTCGTCGTCCACGGCCACACCCACCACCAGTACGACCACGGCCGCGTCGCCGGGGCGGGCTCGGTCGGGATGCCCTACGAGGGGCGCGCCGGCGCCTACTGGGCCGTGGTCGAGGACGGCCGGCTCGCCCACCGGCGCACCCCGTACGACCTCGAGGCGGCCGCGGCGGCGATCCGGGCGACCGGCTATCCGGACGCCGAGGAGCTCCTCGCGGAGTCGCTCCTGGACCCGGTTCCGCGCCGCGAGGCGCTGGCGGTCTTCGAGCGGGCGGCGCTGGCGCGGCCTTGACCGGCGGGTGTGGCAGCATCCGGCGCGATGAGTGACGCCTACGCCGCCGCCGGCGTCGACACCGGCCAGGCCGACGCGGGCGTCGGCGCCCTCGTGGACGTGCTGCGGACGATCGAGATCGACCGCCCGAGCGCCTCGGTGCTCCCGAGCGGCCACTACGCGAGCGTCCTGCGGGTCGCACCGAACCTCGGCATCGCGTTCTCGACCGACGGCGTCGGCTCCAAGCTCGTGCTCGCCGAGCAGGCGGATCGGCTGGAGACCGTCGGGATCGACTGCATCGCGATGAACGTCAACGACATCGTCTGCGTCGGCGCCGAGCCGATCGCGATGGTCGACTACCTCGCGGTCGAGCAGGCCGACCCGAGCGCGCTCGCCCGCATCGCCCAGGGCCTGAAGGTCGGGGCGCAGACGGCCAACATCGAGATCCCCGGCGGGGAGCTCGCGGTCCTGCCCGAGCTGATCCGCGGCCACCCCTCCCCGCACGGCTTCGACCTCTGCGGCACCGCCTTCGGGACGGTCGCGCTCGACGCGATCGTGACGGGCGCCGACGCGCACCCGGGCTGCGCGATCATCGGGCTGCCCAGCTCGGGATGCCACTCCAACGGCTACACGCTCGCCCGCCGGGCCTGCTTCGAGCAGGGCGGGCACGAGCTGCACGACACCCCGCCCGAGCTCGGCGGCGCCTCCGTCCTCGACGCGCTGCTCGCGCCCACCGAGATCTACGTGCGCGCGGTGGTCGACCTGCTGCGCTCCGACGTCCCGGTCTGCGGCCTCGCGCACATCACGGGCGGCGGGCTGACGAACCTCCTGCGCCTCGGCGGCACGCGCTTGGGCTGGCGGATCGACGAGCCCCTCCCGGTGACGCCCATCTTCGACCTCATCGCCCGCGGTGGCGACGTCGGCGCCCAGGAGATGTGGGAGGTCTTCAACATGGGCTGCGGGTTCGTGGCCGTGGTCCCCGAGGACCGCGCGGACGACGCCGTCGCGCTCCTGGGCGCCGCCCACCCGGGCACTGCCCGCATCGGGACGGTCACCGACGAGGGCGGCGTGGTGACCGTGCCTTCACACGGTGTGCGCTTCTGACGTCGGCCGGCGCGGTAGCGTCGCCTCATGCGTCGCACGGCTCTGCTGCTGATCGCCCTCGGGCTGCTCATCGCGCCGGCCCGGGCGGCGGCCGTGCCGCCGATCGGCCACGTCTGGGTGGTGGTGCTGGAGAACACCTCCTACGCCGAGAGCTTCGGGCCGGACGCGAAGGTGCCGTACTTCTCACGCGACCTCCCCGCCCAGGGCGCACTGCTGACCCAGTACTTCGGGACGACCCACTTCTCGCTGGGGAACTACCTGGCGATGATCTCGGGCCAGCCGTCGAACGCCGAGACGCAGGCGGACTGCCAGCAGTTCTCGGACTTCAAGGGCGGCGTCGACGTCGGCGGTGGCGTCCTGCTGGGCTCGGGCTGTGTGCAGCCCACCCGCACCAAGACGCTCGTCGACCAGCTCGAGGCCAAGGGCATCTCCTGGAAGGGCTACATGGAGGACCTCGCCAACGGCCCGGGCCCGGACACCTGTCGCCATCCGGCCGTCGGGGCGCGGGACACCACCCAGAGCGCGAAGGTCTCAGACCAGTACGCGACGCGGCACAACCCGTTCATGTACTTCCACTCGATCATCGACGACCAGGCGCGCTGCGACGCCCACGTCGTCGACGCCTCGCGCCTCGCGGACGACCTCGCGTCCGCCGCGACCACCCCGGCGTTCTCGTTCGTGACGCCCAACCTGTGTGACGACGGCCACGACGAACCGAGCTGCGTCGACGGGCGGCCGGGTGGCCTGGTGGCGGCCGACGCCTACCTGCAGCGCACGATCCCGGCGATCCTCGCGTCGCCTGCCTACAAAGCCGACGGGCTGGTGCTGGTGACGTTCGACGAGGCCGAGGCATCGGGCCCGAGCGCCGACTCGGCGTCCTGCTGCAATCAGCCGACCGGCCCGAACACGACGAGCCCCGGCGGCCCGCTGACGCCGGGAGGCGGGCGCATCGGCGCCGTCGCCCTCTCGCGCTTCATCACCCCCGGCACGACGAGCACCGTGCCCTACAACCACTACAGCTTCCTGCGCTCCATGGAGGACACCTTCGGGATCCCCGAGCATCTGGGGTACGCGAACCAGATGGGCCTGGCCGCCTTCGGTGGCGACGTCTACTCGAACCCCGCGGGAACGACCGAGCTGCCGATGCCGGGGATGACGCCGCCGGTGCAGAGCCCGCCGGTGGTGCCGACCTGCGGGACCACGCGCTTGCGCGGCAAGCGGATCGCGAAGGGCGACCTCCTGCAGTCCGTGGTCGTCACGGACCCCGTCGCCAAGGTGCGCTACGTCCGGGTGAGCATGGCGCACGGGGCGCGGCTCTCGGTCACCCAGACCGCAGGGGGCAGGACGGTCACGCTCGCGCGCCGCACACGCGTGCGAGCCTGCGGCCAGTACCGCTACCGCCTGCGCCTGACCAAGGCCGGCCGCATCAAGGTCACCGCCGTGCTGCCGACGGGCACCGAGCGGCGGACCGCGGCCTACCGCTGAGCGCGGTTCTCAGCCCTCGACGCGCTGCTTGAACTCCGCGGGCCGGCCGTCGACCATGACCTCGCGGATCTTGCCCTCGACGGGGCCACGGATCAGCATGCCGAGCACGCGGCCCGGGTCGCCGTCGAGCTCGTAGGTGACGCGGGTGCGGTCGCCCCCGAGGTCCTCGAGCACCCAGGCGCCGTCAACGCTCTTGAGGTCGCCCTTCTCCTGCGACCAGGAGACCCGCGTGGGCTCCTGGTAGGAGAACCGGATCTTCGCGGTGACCTTGCGGACCTTGATGTCCGAGGTCGTCTCGACGAGCGACGGGCGCCCCTCCGCGTCGCGGTCGAGCACCTCCATCGCCTCGAGTCCGCTCTGCCACTCCGCCGCGCTCGCCGTGTCCGCCGCGACCGCCCAGCAGGCCGCGATCGGCGCCTCGACCTCGATGCTCTTCGTGCCGCCAATGTGTCCCATGGCGCGAGACTACCCGGCGGGCGGCAGGGCGCAGCGCTCCTCCTGCCCGGCGATCGCGACGGCACGTGACGCGGCGGCGAGGCGGATCAGCCGCGTCGCCGGGGTGAGCGGCCGGCGTGAGCGCAGGCAGCTCGCCGAGACGCGCCCGCCCGCGGGCAGCGTGAACGCCGAAAGCACCTGCGACCGGTCGACGAAGACGAGGTAGGAGCCCCCGCGGGCGACGGGCTCGTCCGAGCGCGGGAACGGCACGCCGATCCGGTCCTCGATCCCCTGCGTGGTGGCCGCGTCGGAGAAGACCCACAGCCGCGTCCACGGTTTGGCGAGCGCGGCACGGGCGGCGAACGGCGCCCCGGCCGGGCGAGCCGCGAGCGACCGCACGAGCGCGGTGCGATCCTTCTTGTCCTCGCGCAAG
>JBBQZE010000105.1:0-10642 GCA_038207985.1 Solirubrobacterales bacterium | reverse complement strand
CGTCGGCGAGAACCGGCGCCTCGTGCGCGAGGGCCTCAGGACCCTCGCCGCGACGAGGAAGCCCGGGCTCCAGGCGCTGCTGCGCGTCGCGCGCGTCGACCCGAGCGCGCTCGACGCGACCCACATCGGCTTTCGCCTGGCGCCGCGCATCAACGCCGCGGGGCGGATGCAGCGCGCCGACGCGGGCGTCGAGCTCCTCCTCACCCAGGACCCCGCCCGGGCCGAGGAGATCGCCGAGGAGCTCGACCGGCTGAACGGTGACCGCCGCCACACGGAGCAGCGCATCCTCTTCGAGGCCGAGGCCCAGGTGGCCGCGACCGACGCCGCCCGGGAGGCCGAGGGCCTCGGCCCCGCCGCCGCGTACGTGCTGGCCGGGGAGGGCTGGCACCCGGGCGTCATCGGGATCGTCGCCTCCCGGGTCGCCGACCGCCACCACCGCCCCGCGGTGGTGGTCGCGCTGCCCGAAGGGGACGGTCCCGGGACAGGCTCGGGCCGGTCCATCCCGGCGTTCGACCTGCTCGCCGGCCTCGACGCCTGCGCCGCGCACCTCGAGCGCCACGGCGGGCACCGCGCCGCCGCCGGGTGCTCGGTCGCGCGCGCCGAGCTCGACGCGTTCCGCGCGGCGTTCTGCGCCCACGCGGAGGCCGTCCTCGGCCCGGACGACCTCGTGCGCCGGGTCCGCGCGGACGCCGTGGTCTCCGGCGACGAGCTCGGGCTGCCGCTGGCCGAGGAGCTCCAGCTTCTCGCGCCGTTCGGCATGGGCAACCCCGCTCCGGCGCTGCTGGTGCCGGCGGCCCGCCTCGTCGACCCGCGGCCGATGGGGGAGGGCAAGCACCTCCGTTTCGTGGTGGAGGCCGGCGGGCGCCGGGCCTCCGCCGTCGCCTTCGGGACCACCGCGCTGCCCGACGGCGCCGACACGGGCGTCGACGTCACGCTGGCGCTCGAGCGCAACGAGTGGAATGGCGTGGTCGAGCCGCGCCTCGTGCTGAAGACCGCCGCCGCCTGCGAGCCGGGCCCGGTGGTGCTGCTCGGCGAGCCCGAGGACTGGTGCGAGGCGGTCCGCGCGGAGCTCGATCGGGGCGTGCCGCCGCCCTATGGCGCCGCCGGCGACCCGCCCGCTGTGCGCCTCGCCGTGGCCGGCAGCGTGGTGGCCGGGGCTTCTGCCGCGCGCACCCGGCGCACCGTCTGCGATCGGCGCGGCGCAGGCATCGCCGGGGTCGTCACCGCGCTCGTCGCCTCGGGCGAGGGCGTGCTCGTGGTGTGCGCGGACGCCCGCCGCCGCCGGGCGCACCTCGCGGGCCGGCTCGGCGGCTTCGCCCTGTGCTCGTGGCACGCGCTGGAGCACGAGCCGTGCCTCGCCTTGCACTTCCAGCACGTCGTCGCGCTCGATCCGCCCGCCCACCAGGCCCTGCGAGCGCTGCTCGAAGCCGGCGCGCCGGAGCAGGTGGCCCACCTGTGCTGGGGAGAGCCTGAGCTACGCTTCACGAAGGATGTCCACCACGAGCAGCACGCGCTGCGCGACCAGCTCGCCACGAGCTACCGGCTCCTGCGCCGGGCGCCGAGCGACGCCGCGGATGCCCTGCCCCGGTCGCCCGTCGCGGCCGGGCGTGTGGTCCGCGTGCTCGTGGAGCTCGGCCTCCTGGAGCTCGACCGCGACGTGCCCGGGCTCGGCCTGCGCGTCCCGGCCTCCGGCGCCCGCACCGAGCTGGAGCGCTCGCCGACCTTCCTCGCGTGCGAGCTCCGGGGCTCCCAGGGGGACCAGTGGCTGAGCGGCGGGTCGGCAAGAGCAGCCTGACGTCGCCCCCCGCGGGCGGCACCGCCACCGCGGCGCCCCCGCCCGTGGGCGGCGCCCTGGTCCTCGACGAGCGCGAGCGCCGGCTGCTCGCGGACCTCTTCGCGATCGTCGAAGAGCACGCCCACGACGCAGCGGTCGCGGTGGATCGCGGGCGCGTCGAGGCGGCGTTCGTCTTCGCCTGCGAGCACCACGCCGACCAGCGCCGCAAGTCCGGCGAGGAGTTCATCGTCCACCCCGTCGGCGTGGCGAAGATCTGCGCGGGCATGCGCCTCGACACCGAGACGATCGTGGCGGCGCTGCTGCACGACACCGTCGAGGACACCTCCGCCTCGCTCGCGGAGGTGCGCGAGCGCTTCGGCGACGAGGTCGCCCTGCTGGTCGACGGCGTCACCAAGCTCACCGGCATCACGTTCCAGTCGCGCGACGAGGCGCAGGCCGAGAACTACCGCAAGATGATGGTGGCGATGGCCACGGACATCCGGGTCATCCTCATCAAGCTCGCCGACCGCCTGCACAACATGCGGACGATCGGCGCCATGCCGAAGCAGAAGCAGATCGACAAGGCGAAGGAGACCCTCGAGGTCTACGCCCCGATCGCCCACCGCCTCGGCATCCACGCGATGAAGTGGGAGCTCGAGGATCTCGCCTTCGCCGCGCTGCACCCGCGCAAGTACCAGGAGATCAAGGGCCTGGTCAACCAGCAGCGCGAGGAGCGCGAGGACTACGTGCGCCTCGCGGGCGAGGGCTTGGCCGCCGACCTCGAGGCGCTCGGGATCAAGGCGGAGATCTCCGGGCGGGCCAAGCACTTCTACTCCATCTACGCGAAGATGACCAAGAAGGGCCGAGAGTTCAACGAGATCTACGACCTCACCGCGATGCGCGTGATCGTCGACTCGGTGAAGGACTGCTACGGCGCCGTCGGGGTCATCCATTCGCTGTGGAAGCCGCTCCCGGGGCGCTTCAAGGACTTCGTGGCGATGCCGAAGTTCAACATGTACCAGTCGCTGCACACGACGGTGATCGGGCCCGAGGGCCTGCCCCTCGAGATCCAGATCCGCACGCGCGAGATGCACGACATGGCCGAGTTCGGCGTGGCGGCGCACTGGATCTACAAGGTCGACGGCGAGGCGGGCGCGCCGCTCACCGACAGCGGCGAGGCGAAGCTCAAATGGCTGCGCTCCATGGTGGACTGGCAGCAGGAGCTGCAAGACCCCGAGGAGTTCATGGCCAACCTGAAGGTCGACCTCTTCGACGAGGAGGTCTTCGTCTTCACGCCCAAGGGCGAGGTGAAGTCGCTGCAGTCCGGGGCCACGCCGCTGGACTTCGCCTACGAGGTCCACACCGAGATCGGCCACCGCTGCGTCGGCGCGCGGGTCAACGGCAAGATCGTGCCGCTCCACTACGAGCTGCGCTCGGGCGACATCGTCGAGATCCTGACCGCCAACCGTGACCGCGGCCCCTCGCGGGACTGGATCGCGATGGTGCGGACCACCCGCGCGAGGAACAAGATCCGCGCGTGGTTCAAGGCCGAGTCCCGCGACGACACCGAGCACACCGGCCGCGCGCTGCTGCAGGAGCACCTCAACAAGAGCGGGCTTCCCGCGCAGAAGATCTCCGGCTCGCCGCTGCTGGCCGACGTCATCCGCGAGATGGGCTTCCGCAAGGCCGAGGACTTCTACATCGCGCTCGGCGGGGCGAAGATCTCCCCGAAGGTCGTCGTCAACAAGGTCCTGCACCGCCTCAAGCAGGGCGAGGCGGCCGAGGAGGAGCAGAACACCGTCGAGTCGCTGGTGACGACGCGCAACCAGCGCCGCCAGCCGACCGGGACGAGCAAGGGCTACGGCGTCGCGGTCGACGGCGTCGACGAGGTGCTGCTCCGCATGGCCAAGTGTTGCCGTCCGGTCCCTGGGGACCCGATCGTGGGCTACGTGTCGCTCGGACGCGGGATCACGATCCATCGCGACGACTGCCCGAACGCTGCCGCCCTCCGCAAGGATCCCGAGCGCTTCGTCCGCGTGCACTGGGAGGGCGAGCACGAGACGGCCTTCAAGGTCGAGCTGCAGGTCGACGCGTGGGATCGCCACCGGCTGCTCGAGGAGCTCTCGCGCACGTTCTCGGAGTCCGGGATCAACATCGTCGAGGCGCGGTGCCTCGTGAACAGCCCGATGGTCAAGAACACGTTCGTCGTCGAGGTGGGGGACACGCGGGCGCTGAAGGCGACCGTCAACCGCTTGCGCAACATCGAAGGCGTCTTCGACGCCTACCGCGTCACCCCCGGCGCCGGCTGAGCGCCGGGGCTAGCTGACGACGGCGAGCCGTCCCGGGGCCACGGAGAACCGCGCCTCGGTGACGTTGCCGATGTGGTCGCCGTCGACTTGGAGCGGCATCGGCCGGCCGTCGGCGGGCCGGGCGACCACCTCGCCGGCGTCCTGGAAGCCACCGACCGCGCGGCTGCGGGTCATCGGTGCGGCCGGGACGAAGGCCCGGTAGGCGAGCGACGGCACGTCGGTGAGCCGGGCGCGCTGCAGCACGGCGCCCGCGAGGTGCCCGGAGTCCAGCCGACTGGCGTCGGCGACGTGGATCGGGCGGTCACCGAAGTACGTGTACGGGTCACCGTTCTGCACGAAGACGCTGACGCCGCTGCGGACCGCGTCGCCGTCGACCGCGATGTCCAGGCGCCTAGGGGCGACCACATAGCGGCGGGAGAACTCCGAGACCGCAGCGGCGGCGAAGTAGCGCGGGCCCCAGCGGCGCTTGCGGCCCGGGTGCGCGTCGACGCGGGCGACGACGGCGGCGTCCAGCCCCATGCCGGCGGAGAAGGTGAACCAGCGGTCGTTGACCCGCGCCAGGTCGACCGAGCGCGGGGCGAACCGGTCGGCGACGCGGAGCAGGTGCTCCGTGGCGTCGACGATGTCGCCGGGGATCCCGAGCATCTTGCAGAACACGTTGGCCGACCCGCCGGGGAGCGTCGTCATCGGTGTGGACGAGCCGGCCAGGCCGTTGGCCGTCTCGTTGACGGTGCCGTCCCCGCCGAAGGCGACGACGACGTCGAAGCCCTCGTCGGCCGCCTCGCGCGCGAGCTGGGTCGCGTGGCCCTTGGCCGTCGTGTCGACGGCCTCGACCTCGTATGCGCTCTGGAGCGCGTGGACGACGAGGTGCCGCAGCCGGTCGGAGACGGTTGTGGCGTACGGGTTGACGATCACCAGCATCCGCTTGCGCTGCACGGGGGAGTCGAGGGCCCAGGTGTCGCCCAGGCGCTCGAGGCTGTCGATCGGCGGCGGCATCGCAAGCCCTACCCGCGCCGCCCGCGCCGGTTACGACGCGGCCGTACGACGCCCTTTGGGGCGCAGCGCCTCACCATGGAGTCCTTGTCCCCAACGGGCATGACGAGGGTGGCCTATCCGACTGGCCTGCGGGCGCGGAGGCTTCCGGCGACAAGTGCGCCACACGCCACCGCGTCCGCGGCGAGGTGGACCGCGGCAATCCGCGGGGCCCCTCGGCGCCCGGCGCCGCGGACACCCCGGAGCAGCGCCGTGAGGTAGGGGCCGGCGAGCGCCAGCGGTGCTGGCCGCCGAGCGACGCCCGCCCCGAGCGCCCCGAGCAGCGCGAGATCGAAGGCGGCCGAGCGCCGGCTCAAGAACCACCCGCGCCACAGGAACGTCGCTCGCAGCTCGGGGACGCGGCGGACCATGACGGGGAAGAAGCGGACGCGGGCCCGCTCGGCCACGAACCCCGCGGGGCCGCGCGGAAGCACGGCATGGTGGACGAGCGCGCCCGGCGCCCAGGCCACGCTCGCCCCGGCGCGCTGCAAGCGCCAGCCGAGCCAGACGTCCTCGCCGAGCTCCTTCGAGCGCCCAGGCGCGAGCCAGGGCTCGAATCCGCCGGCCGCCCGGACGAGGGCGGTGCGCGTGAAGAGGTTCGCGGTCTCGAAGAGCCCCGTCAGCCCTTCGACCTCGACGACGCGGTCCCACGGCCCGCGCGGCCCGGCCGCCGCGACGCGCCCCTGGACGAGCTCTGCGTGCTCGAGCGCCGCCAGCCCGGCGCGCAGCCACCCCGGCGCGGGCAGGCAGTCGGCGTCGGTGAACGCCAGCACGGGCGCGCGCGCGGCCGCGAGCGCGACGTTCCGCGCCGCGCCGGGCCCGACGCCCGCGCCCTCGATCACCCGCGCCACGACGGGGTGGGCCGCGGCGATCGCCGCAGTCGCGTCGCGCGACGCGTCGTCGACGACCAGCACCTCGAAGGGCCGCCCGAGGTCCTGCGCGGCCAACGCGTCGAGCGTCGCCGGCAGCGTTATGGCGGCGTCGCGGGCCGGGATGACGACGCTCGCGACGGGCTCGTCCACCCCGCGGACGCTACCGATAGCCTGCCGCGCCATGGCGGACGACGCGGCCGCGCGGATGGCCCGGTTCTGGGATGCGCGCGCCCGCGAGAACGCGCACTACTTCGTCGACAACCGGCAGGACTACCGCCACGGAGACGAGGCGGCGTTCTGGCGCGACGGGGAGCAGGACCTCGACCGCCTGCTCGACGCGGTGGGCGCCGCGACGGCACCCGGGGACGTCGTGCTCGACGTGGGCTGCGGCGTCGGGCGGCTGACGCGGGCGCTCGCCGGCCGCGTCGCGCACGTCCACGGCATCGACGTCTCCGCGGAGATGCTGCGCCGGGCCGCGGCGAACCTCGCGGCCGTCCCGAACGTGACGCTCCACCGGGGTGGCGGTACCGACCTCGCACCGCTCGGGGACGCCAGCGTCGACGCCGTCGTGTCGCTCGTGGTCTTCCAGCACATCCCGGACCCGCAGGTGACGCTGGGCTACGTGCGCGAGATCGGCCGCGTCCTGCGCCCCGGCGGCTGGGCCGCCCTCCATGTCTCCGATGACGCGGCCGTCCACGCCCGCGAGCACGTGCGGCCGTCGCGGCTCGCCGTGGCCCTCGGCCGCGCGCCCAAGGGGCAAGACGACCCGGCCTGGCGCGGCTCGGCCGTCGACCCGGGGGCGCTGCGCGCGGCGGCCGTGGACGGCGGCATGGCGGTGGAGGCGCTCGTGGGCGCCGGCACGCAGTTCTGCCTCGTGCGGACCCGCCGCCGCGGGTGAGCTAGAGGATCCCGCGGCGACGGAACCAGGCCAGGAGCACGACCACGATCACGGCCATCGCGCCGAGCACCACGAAGAACCCGGAGAGCTCCTGCTCGCCCGGCACGCCGGTGTTCATCCCGAACAACCCCGTGATCAGCGTGAGCGGGAGCAGCACGGCGCTCAGCGCGGTCAGCAGGCGCAGGACGTCGTTGGCCTCGTGGGTGAGCCTCGATTCGTTGGTGCTCTCGAGGCCCTCGATGACCTCCTTGTAGTTCTCGAGCATGTCCCAGACGCGCTCCGACGCGTCGGTGATGTCGTCGAAGTAGATGTCGAGGTCCTCGGGGATGTAGCGCTTGGTGCGCTCGAGGTCGCGCAGCGCCGAGCGCTGCGGCCGCGTGATCTTGCGGAAGTTGATGACCTCCTGCTTCGCGTTGGAGAGGTCGCGGACGATCTCCTTGGAGCGTCCGTCGAAGATGTCCTCCTCCAAGCGCTCGAGCTTGTTCCCGATCTTCGCCAGCATCGGGAACGCGGCGTCCACGCACGAGTCGACGATTCGGTAGAGCAGGTAGCCGGGACCCTTGGCGAAGAGGGCTTCGCGCTCCTCGTCGTGCGTGCGGCAGCGCTCGAAGAGGTACTCGAGCGGCTGGATCGGCTCGTTCGGGATCGTGATGACGAAGTCCGGCCCGATGAAGATGTCGACTTCGGCCTGGTTGAGGCGCTTGATCGTCTTGTCGTAGGCCGGGAAGTGCAGGACGACGAACAGGTAGCCGTCGTACTCGTCGACCTTCGGGCGCTGGTTGCGCGAGTAGACGTCCTCGTAGTCCAGGGGGTGGAAGTCGAAGTGCTCTTCCAGCCAGCTGCGATCAGCCGCCCGCGGGCGCTCGATGTTGATCCAGCGCAGGCCTTCGTGCTCGACGACCTCGGGGGCGCGGAGCTCAGGCTCGGCGGAGCGGACGCCGACGGCTGCCCGGGAGCGTGCCGGCCGCCGCAAGCGGGGGGGCTTCGGGAGGTTCGGCACGGGGACTTCGTGGCTCGTCGGACTGGGAAGGCATGGTGAGCTCCGCCGCGCAGTCTACGGCCCTTGCCTGACGCGGTCGAACCGCTACACTTCCCGACACATAGCTGGACACATCCAGAGGGGTGGAGGGACTGGCCCTACGAAACCCCGGCAACCACTCGCAAGCGTCGGTATGAGCAAGCGAGAAAGGTGCCAATGCCTGACAGATGTGGCCGGAGTCCCGCGCCGTGAAGCAAGAGACCTCCGCCACCCAATCGGAGGTCTTTCGTTTTCCATGGCTGCAACTGCATTGAAGTGCCGGGAGTGCAACACGGAGTACGCGCTCGAGGCACGCTACGTCTGCGAGAAGTGCTTCGGCCCGCTCGAGGTCGCGTACTCCGCTCCTGACGTCCACGACATCGCCGAGCTGCGCCGCAAGATCCAGGGCGGCCCGCAGAACATCTGGCGCTACGCCGACTTCCTCCCGCTGGAGCACGGCCAGCCCGGCTCGGCGAGCCGCAACTCGACCGCCGGCGGCCTGCCCGCGGGCTGCACGCCGCTCATCCGAGCCGACCGCCTGGCCGAGCGCCTCGGCCTGCGCGAGGTGTGGGTCAAGAACGACGCCGCGAACCCGACGCACTCGTTCAAGGACCGTGTCGTCAGCGTCGCCTCGGCGCGCGCCCGCGAGCTCGGCTTCACGACGCTCGCCTGCGCCTCGACCGGCAACCTGGCCAACGCGGTCGCCGCCCAGGCCGCAGCACTCGGGCTGCCGAGCTACGTGTTCATCCCCTCCGACCTCGAAGAGCAGAAGATCCTCGCGACCGGGGTCTACGGCACGAACGTCGTGGCCGTCGAGGGCAACTACGACGACGTGAACCGCCTCTGCGTCGAGCTCTCCGGCGAGCGCGAAGGCTGGGCGTTCGTGAACATCAACATGCGCCCGTACTACGCCGAGGGCTCGAAGACGATCGCCTACGAGATCGCCGAGCAGCTCGGCTGGCAGACGCCGGACCGCGTCGTCGGTCCGATCGCCTCGGGCTCGCAGTTCACGAAGCTCGACAAGGCGTTCGCCGAGTGGCTCGAGCTCGGCCTCATCACCGGCGACCACCCGACGTTCAACGGCGCCCAGGCCGTGGGCTGCAACCCCGTCGCGCACGCGTGGGAGCAGGGCCACGACTTCTGCCAGCCCGTCAAGCCGCACACCATCGCGAAGTCGCTGGCGATCGGCAACCCGGCCGACGGCCCCTACGCGCTGGACGTCGCCAAGCGCACGGGCGGCTCGATCGAGCAGGTCACCGACGACGAGATCCGGGCGGGCATCCGGCTGCTGGCCGAGACGACCGGCGTGTTCACCG
This sequence comes from Solirubrobacterales bacterium, assembly GCA_038207985.1. Classification (GTDB taxonomy): domain Bacteria; phylum Actinomycetota; class Thermoleophilia; order Solirubrobacterales; family Solirubrobacteraceae; genus Paraconexibacter. Next base: position 1,423 of record JBBQZE010000105.1, on the reverse strand, counting down.
AGACCGCGGGCGGCGTGACGACCGCGACGCTCAAGAAGCTCGCCGACCAAGGCGACATCGACCCGGAGGAGCGCGTCGTGCTCGTGATCACCGGCGACGGGCTGAAGACGCTCGACGCGGTCCGCGACTCGTTCGAGGTGCACACGATCGCCCCGACCTTCGATGCCTTCGAGCGGGAGTTCGCCGGCGCGGCGGGCGCGCGCTGATGGCCGTCAGGGTGAAGTTGCCCACCCAGCTGCGCGCGGCCGCGGGCGGCGACGGCGAGGTCGGCGTGGAGGGCGAGACGGTCGGTGAGGTGCTCGATGCGCTGTACGGGCTCCACCCGGAGCTGAAGGACCGCATCGCCGACGAGGACGGGACGCTCCGGCGCTTCGTCAACGTCTACGTCAACGGGGACGACATCCGCTTCGGCGAGGGCCTCGGCACGCCCGTCCCGCCCGGTGGCGAGGTGCAGATCCTGCCCGCCGTCGCCGGCGGCTGACCCCGGACGGCGCGGGTGCTGCTCCGCCAGGAGTCCGGCGGCACGGTCCTCGCGATCGTCCAGCCGGCGCACGCCGCGCTGGCCGGACGCCTCGCGCAGGCATGGGACGACGACGTGGCGCCCGCGCTGGTGGCCGCCGCGACGCACCACGACGACGTCTGGGCGCAGCGCGACGCCAACCCGCCGCTGGGCACGGGCACCGGACGCCCGCAGGGCTTCCTCGAGCTGGAGCCGGCCGAGCGGGTGGCGGTGTGGTCGCGTGCGCCGGAGGTCGCGGCGCCCCTCGGAGCTGAGGTCGAGCTGTGGGTGCTGCGGCACGCCGAGCGGCTGCACACGCGCTACGACGAGGCGGCGGTGAAGGCGATGGCGGCGGCGATCAGCCTCCGGATCGCCGAGCTCGTGGAGGAGCTGCGCGCGACCGAGCCCGCGCGCTTCGACGACGCCGCGCTCGCGCGCGGCACCTCGCTGCTGGCGCTCTGGGACACACTGTCGCTCGTGCTCTGCTTCGGCGTGGACGCTACGCGCGGCGCCGGGGTCCTCCATCTGGCGCCCACCCCGGACGGCGTCGCCGTCGCGCCGTGGCCGTTCCGCGGCGACCGGCTCGCCACTTGGGTCGAGGCGCGGCGGCTGCCCGACGGGCTCGCCGACCAAGCGGCGCTCGACGCCGCCTGGGCGCTCGCACCGCCCGAGCGCGTCCCGGTTCTGCTCGTCCGGCCCGCCTGAGCCCATCGAGTGGTCGCTCTGCCACTTCCACGGTGGCCGATCGACGACTCGACGCGGCGGGTAGCCTGCGCGAGGTGCTGACCCGCTGCGCTACCGCGCTGGCCGCGGCGCGCTTCGCCGCCTGGCAGCGCGTGGTGTCGGCCCGGCTCGGGCGGCTGGGGGTCCAGGTGCGCTGGGAGGTCGCAGCCCCGCCGCGCTTCTGGACGCTGCCGCGGCTGG
>JBBQZE010000104.1:0-10657 GCA_038207985.1 Solirubrobacterales bacterium | reverse complement strand
CGCAACTGCCGCTTCCTGCAGGGTCCCGACACCGACCCGTCCGCGGTGGCCGAGCTCACAGTTGCGCTGGCAGAAGGCCGCGATGCCCGCGTCGTCCTGCTAAACCACCGCAAGGACGGCACGCCGTTCTACAACGAGCTGCGCTTGAGTTCCGTCCGCGACGAAAGCGGCCGCGTGGTCCAGGTCGTCGGCGTGCAGAACGACGTGACCGAGCTCTTCAAAGCCCGCCAGGCGCTCGAAGTGGACCGGGAGCGCGCGCTGACCGAGCTGGAGATCTTCCAGGAGGTACTGACGCCGGCGGCGATCCCAAGCCGGCCGAACCTGGAGATCGCGGCCGTCTTCACAGCCGCCGAACAGGGCGTCTCGGGGGACTTCCACCTGGTCGCGCCGGGCCCGGGCGACGCCACAGTGGTCGTCGTCGGCGACGCGATGGGTCACGGGCTGGCCGCGGCGCGGCGCGCGACGTTCGTCCGGGCGACGCTGGCGACCTTCGCGCGCTTCACCGACGACCCGCAGCGGCTGCTCGAGCTCGCCAACGAGGCCCTGATCGAGAAGACCGGCGCCTCGGCCGACTTCGTCACGGCGCTGTGCGTCACGCACCACCCGGCCTCCGGGCTGCTGTGCTGGGCGTCGGCCGGGCACCCGATCCCGCTGGCGCTCGGCACCGGCGAGCCGATCGGCGAGCTCCGGCAGGTCGGCACCGCACTGGGCATCACCGGCGACATCGCCAGCGTTCGCAGCGAGGTGTCGATGACCACGGGTGAAGGCGTGCTGCTCTACACGGACGGGCTCGGCGAGGCGCGGCCCGCCGACCGGCGAGGCGACTGCCTCGGCGACGACCGCGTGCGCGCGCTCGTCGCCGCGCGGGCCGCGGCGAGCCCACGCGAGCTGGTCGACGCGCTCCAAGAGGCGGCGCTGGAGCACAGCGGCGGGGTGCTCGCCGACGACCTTTGCTTGGTGGCCGTGCGGACGATCTGATCAGTTGCATTACATAAGATGTGTTATCGAGCATTGACGAGAAGGGGGTTGAGCAGCAGGTGACCCATGACGTCACCTCTTGCGCAACCCCCTGAGCTCCGTCAGGCGAGGGCGACGGAACGTGCGGCAAGCCGTAGGGTCGCGGCCATGCCTGCCGTACTCGACCTGCGCCTCGACGGGCGCACCGCCATCGTCACCGGGGCCTCGTCCGGCCTCGGGGTCGCGTTCGCGCGCGGCCTGGCCGCCGCGGGCGCCGACGTCGTCCTCTGCGCGCGCCGCGTCGAGCGCCTCGAGGCGCTCGCCGACGAGCTGCGCGCCGCCGGTGCCGCCTGCACCGCGGTGCAGGCCGACGTGACCGACCCGGAGCAGTGCACGGAGGTCGTGCGCCGCGCGGTCGAGGCGCACGGGAAGGTCGACGTGCTCGTCAACACCGCCGGCGTCGCGTCCGCCGTCCCCGCGACGCGCGAGGAGCCCGACGCGTTCCGCAAGGTCGTCGATGTCAACCTGATGGGCAGCTACTGGATGGCCCAGGCCTGCGGTCGCGTGATGCCGGCGGGCTCGAGCATCGTCAACGTGGGCAGCGTCCTGGGTTTCACGACGGCGGGCCTGCCCCAGGCCGCCTACGCGTCGAGCAAGGCGGCGATCATCGGCCTGACGCGCGACCTCGCGCAGCAGTGGACGGGTCGCAAGGGCATCCGGGTCAACGCGTTGGCGCCCGGCTTCTTCCCGACGGAGATGACCGAGGAGTACCCGGACGGCTACCTCGAGCAGATGATGTGGCGCGTCCCGACCGGCCGCGTCGGCGACCCCGACGAGCTCACGAGCGCGATGCTCTTCCTCGCGGGGCCGGCGTCGTCCTACATCACGGGTGTGGTGCTCCCGGTCGATGGCGGGCTCCTGACGACCTGACGCGCGGCGAGCGCTCCCGCGCGGGCGCCGGCGGCCACGAGCGCGAAGGCGACCGCGACGAGCACCCAACCCGCGAGCACGTCGGCGAAGAAGTGCTCGCCGCTGTAGATGAGCGTGAAGGCCATCGCGAGCGCGTAGGCGGCCAGTCCCGCGCGCACCCACCGGCCGGCCGGCCAGAAGAACGCGAGCAGCAGCGCCGGGTAGGCGGCGTGCAGCGACGGGACCGCCGCGACCGTGTTGACCAGGCGGCCGTCCTCATAGAGCGACTGCACGGTGCGGACGCCGAGCCGGCCCCAGACCTCCGGCACGATCCGGTCGATCGGCGGCAGGACGCCGCGGTCCGCGGCCATCCACGGCGGCTGGGCCGGATAGCGCCAGTACGTCAGCAGCGCGCCGACGGTCACGAGCACCACCAGCAGGACCCAGCGCCGGAAGCGCTCCCGGGGGCCGCGCCAGAGGATCGCCGCGACGATCCAGACGGCGAAGAAGTGGGTCATGTAGACGCCCCAGACCGCGATGTCCCAGGCGTGGAGGTGGCCCGGCGTCCAGAGGTGATCCTGCAGCCACACCGTCGGGCCCGAGGCACCGAACATCGCCTCGTCGGCGTCGAGCTGCGGGCTGAGGTGCGCGCGGTCGACGGGGACCGAGGCGGCTCCGCGCAGGAAGTCGTAGGCCACCAGGAGGCCGTACAGCGGCAGCCAGTGGAGCACCAGGCTCCCCCACGTGCGCCAGGCGCGGACGCTGAAGGCCGCGAGCCCCAGCCCGAGCCAGAAGAAGAGCTGGTCTCGGGCCAGCGGCAGGCCCCACGTCGCGACGACGACACCCAACGCCACGACGTACGCCGCGGGAGCGGCGCGCCCGAGCGCGCGGCCCGCGCTCATCCCCCGCGACGCTCGGCGTGGAAGTACGTCAAGCCGCCCGAGCGGCGCACCACGAGGCCCTCGAAGCCGGCGCCGGCGAGGCCGCGCCGCAGCTCTGGCAGCGTGATGCCCGGCCCGAGCAGGCCCATGCTCCGGCCGCCGATCCGCATCGGCAGGTAGCGCAGCCCTGCGTCCTCGAGGAACGCGCTGCCCGTCACCGCGCCGCCGGGCCGCGTGCAGCGGCCGAGCTCCGCGAGCGCCCGCTGGGGGTCGGGGAAGCAGTGCAGGCCGGTGAACGAGACGCAGAGGTCGAACGTCGCGTCGGCGAACGGCAGCGCCCCCACGTCGGCCTCGACGAGCTCGACCTGGCCGAGCCCTCGCCGCTCCGCCGCCCGGCGCGTTCGCGCGAGCATCGCGGGCGAGATGTCCGCCGCCACGTAGCGGACGTCCTGGTCCTGGCGCAGCCCCCGGAGCGCCACGCCGCCGCCGCAAGGGACGTCGAGGACGGCCGCACCGTCCGGCAGGTGGCCGACCTCCTCCGCGGCGGTGAGCAGCAGCCCGAAGTCCGTCCCCATGCCGACGCGGGCCAGGCCGTGGCCCACCCGCTCGTGCTCGACCACGAAGTCGTACACCGCCGCCCAGGGGTGGTCGGTCTGCCAGGACGAGCCCGGTGAGCCGCCGAAGAGCCTCATCCCCACATCCTGCCGGACCGGCGATCCGGGCTGCGACGCTGTGGCGCATGGAGCTCGGACTCGCGACGTTCGCCGACCTGCACGCGGGCGTCACGCCCGAGGAGCGGATGCGCCAGCTCATGGAGGAGGCGGAGCTCGCCGATCAGCTCGGCCTCGACGTCTTCGCCATCGGGGAACACCACCGCCCCGACTACCTCATCTCCTCCCCCGCCGTCGCCCTGGGCGCCGCGGCCATGCGCACCGAGCGGATCCGCCTGGCCAGCGCGGTCACCGTGCTGAGCTCGGACGACCCGGTGCGCGTCTTCCAGCAGTTCGCCGAGGTCGACCTGCTGTCGGGCGGGCGCGCCGAGATCATCGCCGGGCGCGGATCGTTCATCGAGTCCTTCCCCCTCTTCGGCTACGACCTCGACGACTACGACGAGCTCTACGCGGAGAAGCTGGAGCTGCTCATCGCCCTGCGCGACAACGAGCGGGTGACGTGGACGGGCCGCCACCGCGCCCCGCTGGTCGACCAGCCCGTGTTCCCGCGGCCGGTGCAGGACCCGCTGCCGATCTGGGTGGCGGTGGGCGGCTCGCCGCAGTCGTCGGTGCGCGCCGGGACGCTCGGGCTCCCGCTCACGCTCGCGATCATCGGGGGCGAGCCGGAGCGCTTCGTCGGTCTCGTGGACCTCTACCGCGAGGCCGGGCGCCGCGCGGGCCACGACCCGGCGACGCTCCGGGTCGCGATCAACACGCACGGGTTCGTCGGGGAGACCTCGAAGCAGGCCGACGCGGCCTTCGCCGCCCCCTACCTCGCGAGCATGAACCGGGTGGGGCGCGAGCGCGGGTGGCCGCCCTCCGGCGCCGCGCAGTACCAGGCGCTGCGCTCGCCCCGTGGGGCGCTCGCGGCCGGCGACCCGGAGCAGGTCGCCGAGAAGCTCCTCTTCGAGCACGAGCTCTTCGGCCATCAGCGCTACATGGCGCAGATGAGCCTGGGTGCGGTCCCCCACGCCGAGGTGCTGCGCTCGATGGAGCGCTTCGGCACCCAGGTTGCACCGCTCGTCCGCGACGAGGTCGCGCGCCGCGAGGCGCAGCCCGCCGCGGCTCCCTGATCGGGCTACCGGTCCGGGCTGGAGAGGACGCCGAGGATCTCGACGACCCGGCAGACGAGCAGGCGCTCCTCGTCGATCTCCACCCACGCGCCGGCGGCCGCCGGGAACACGACGTGGTCGCCGGGCGCCACGGGCATGTGCACGCCCGCCTGCGCCCACCAGTCGAGGCCGGGCCCCACGGCAAGCACGATCCCGTGCTGGGGTGGCGGCTCGTTGGACCCCGGCGGCACCAGCAGCCCGGAGCGACGCAGGCGGTCGGGGTCGAGCTCCTTGATGACGATGCGATCGAAGAGGGGGCGCAGCTGCTGCTTCACGGCCTCCAGGCTAGGGTCGCGCCGATGGCACGCCCCGGGCTCACGCTCACCGACCCCACGTCGGGCCAGCGCATCACCTTCGTGCGCACGGCCGCGCAGACCGACGGGGCCCTCCTCGAGCTCGAGAGCACCTACGTCGAGTCGCGCGGCCGGCCGCCGCTGCACTTCCACCCCGCCCAGGACGAGCGCTTCGAGGTGCTGGAAGGTGAGCTGCACGTCCGCCATGGGCGCACGCGCCGGACGCTCGGTGCCGGTGAGGTCCTCGAGCTGCCCGCCGGGACGCGCCACGCGATGCACGGTGACGCTCGCGTGCGCTGGGAGGTCCGCCCGGCGCTGGCGACCGAGGCGTTCCTCACCGCGGTCTGCGACCCGCACGCGACGGCGCTGTCGCGCCTGTCGGCCGCCTGGCGCCACCGGGCCGAGTTCCGCCTCGCCGGGCCACCCGGCCTGCTGTTGCGGCTCGTCGGCCCGCTCGCCGCGCGCCGCTAGCGGTCGGGCCAGCGGGCGGTCGCCAGCGTGCGGGCGACCGCCTCGGTCAGGGCGACCGCGGAGGCGACCGTCCCCAGGTCCACGCGTTCGGGCGTGTCGGTCATGGCGTGGTAGTTCGACAGGGCCTTGTGGCGGTCGATCGAGATGAGCGTCGTCGTCGGGTAGCCCGCCCGCGAGGCGATGACGGCGTCCGTCGAGGCACGCGAGCGCAGGCCGCGCCGCAGCGGGATACCGGCGTCCGCGGCGCAGCGCGCCACGAGGTCGCGGTACTCCAGCCGGGCGTAGTCCTCCATGACCAGCGGCCCCTCCCCCTCGAGCATCGCCAGCCTCGGGGAGCCGAGCGTCTCGAGGTTGAGGAAGAACGTGCGGTCGCGGTCGAGCGCACCGAAGTGCCGGGCGGCGAAGGCGCGCATCCCGCCCTGCAGCGCCTCCTCGGACCCGGCGGAGACGAGCAGCACCCGCAGGCCGGGGATCGGGCGCTCGGCGAGCGCGGCGGCCAGCGCGACCAGCGCCGCGACGGCGGTAAGGTTGTCGTTCGCCCCAGGGGTCGTCGGCGAGCGGGCGATGTCGGCGAAGGCGGCGGTCGATCCCGCGCTCAGCGCGGCTCCCGCGGCGAGCATGCGCGTGGAGCCACGGCGCGCGCCCCAGGCCACCAGGGCGGGGCCGGCCGCGACCGGGAACCACACCGGGGGCGACGTGTCGATGCGCTCGATGAGCCCCGGGAAGCGCTCGGAGAGCGCGCGCTGCAGCGCCGGGTCGAAGATCGCGCCGGTCGGGGCGGCGTCGTGGTGGGCCAGGACCACGAGCGTCCGCGGCGCGGCCTCGTCGCCGGACCGCGCGACGACGTTCCAGGTCGGCCGCGTGCGCATGGTGGCGCGGCGGAAGGCGCGGGAGCCGTTGGACACGTCGTCGGCGATCGCGGCCGTGGCCGCGGCGCCGACCGCGGTCGCCAGGCGCCGCGCGCCGAGCAGCGCGAGCGCCGCCGAGGCGAGGCCGAGCGCCGACAGCTGCGCGAGCGCCGGCGCGTAGCTCGGGAAGGCCTCTCCCTCCTCGACGGCGACCTCGCAGCCCAGCGCGCCGAGGCGGGCGGCGATCCACCGCGCCGCCTCGTGCTCGCCCTCGGAGCAAGGCGCGCGATCGATCGGCGCCAGCTCCCGGAGGGTCCTGGCGAGGTCGTCGCGGTCGACGCGGTCGATCGGGTGGCTCCCCCCGGGGGCGTCGGACATGCGGCGAGGCTAGCGGCGTCGCAAGCCCGCGTGCGGTTCCTGCTCCTGCAAGACATCCTGCAAGTGGGGCCATTCTCGATTGGTAGCTTGGTCACCGCGCCGAGCCGTTGTCCGAGTGGTCGGCGGGCGGGGGACCCGAGTGGCCAGCTTGCCCACCGGGGTGGACGCGGTCGCCGTGACCGTGCGCGCGGCCCCTGTCCGCGGAGCCCCGGCTCGCCGCTCTTCCCCACGCTCGCCTCCCAGGCGCCCTCCCCCATGCCCAAGCGCCTCTCCTCCCTCCTTGCCGCCGCCGTCCTGGCCGTGGCGCTGCCCGCCGCCTCCGCCGAGGCCAAGCCGCTGAAGTCAGGGGCCCACGGCCCGCGGGTGGTGCGCCTCCAGCAGGCGCTGCACCTCAAGGCGGACGGTGTCTTCGGCCCGGGCACCCGGCGCGCCGTCAAGCGCTTCCAGCGCCGCCACCGCTTGCACGCCGACGGCATCGTCGGCGCCGCGACCTGGCAGATGATCCGGCGGGCCCGGGCCGCCCACCGCCGCTCGGGCACGACCAGCTCCGCCCGGCCGCGCGTTACGTCCAAGGGTGCCGCGGTGCGCCTCGCCCAGCGCCAGCTCGGCATCACCGCCGACGGCGTCTTCGGGCCCGGCACCGCCCGAGCCGTCCGCAGCTTCCAGCGCGCTCACGGGATGGTCGCCGACGGGATCGTCGGCCCGGGCACGTGGGCCGCTCTCGGCGTCCACGGCGGCCAGCCCGTCCTGAAGCGCGGGCACGCGGGCGGCTCCGGCTCGAGCATCCCCGTCGCGGTCTGGCGGGCGATCGCCGCCGGTAACCGCATCGCGACGCTGCCCTACCGCTACGGCGGCGGGCACGGCTCGTTCCGTGACTCCGGCTACGACTGCTCCGGGTCGATCTCCTACGCATTGCACGGCGCCGGCCTCCTGGGCCGCCCGCTCGACTCGGGCGCGTTCGCCTCTTGGGGCGTCCCGGGTCGCGGGCGCTACATCACGGTGTACACGAACCCTGGCCACGCCTTCATGGTCATCCGCGGCCGGCGCTTCGACACGAGCGGCCAGAACCAGTCCGGCTCGCGCTGGCAGCGCACCTCCCGCTCCACGGCGGGCTACGTGGCCCGCCACCCGGCAGGCCTCTAGACCCCCCAGGGTGAACTGACCCGTGTTGATGTCGCTCCTGCGACGCCAACACGGGTCAGTTCACCGGGGCGGCGCTCATCAGCGCCACGGGGACCGGGAGGCCGGCGCTGCGGCGCAGGGTCGCGATGCGGCGGCCCGGCTGCACGGCATCCTTCGCCGGGGCCAGGTGGTCGCCCGAGGCGCGGCGCGCCGCGTCGAAATCGGCGACGACGAGCGTGAGGCCCCACAGCCGCGCCGGGCCGTCGCCGTCCGCCTCCGGGGGGCCGACGACCTCCACCACCGCCTCGCCGTGGCGGAAGAAGCCCTGGCGCAGCGGGTGCTCCGGGCTCCCGCCGGTCGCCTCTCGGCGCAGCACCATCCCGACCGCCTCGAAGGCCGCGAACGTCCGCGCGGGATCGGGCGTCGCGACGACCACGTGGTCGACTGCGACGGCGGTGGCGGGGTGGTCAACCGGGTGGCTCGGGAGCACGGGCTGCGGCAGCCACTGGGTGGGCACGCCGTCGAGCGCCTCCTCCCCCACCCCGGACAGCGACCAGCCCACGATCCCGTCGCCCTCTGCGCCGAAGCGCAGGGTCGTCGCGCCGACCTGCGCGATGCCGTCGGCGACCGTCAGCCCCAGCGCCACCCACGGCTCCGACGGGCCGGCGATGTCCAGGGCGACGACGGCGGGGCCGGGCACGCCGCCGGATCCTACGCGAGCGCCTCCTTCCGTCAGGCAGGCGCCATGCCGGCCTCGGCGGCCAGGTGGGCGTACTTGCCACCCTGGGCGACGAGCTCGGCGTGGGTGCCCCGCTCGATCACCCGCCCCCGGTCGAGGACGGCGATCTGGTCCGCGTCGCGGACGGTGCTCAACCGATGGGCGATCGCGATCGTCGTGCGGCCCTCGGCGAGCCGGTCCAGGGCCTCCTGCACCGCGCGCTCGGTCTCGTTGTCCAGCGCGCTGGTCGCCTCGTCGAGCAGCAGGACCGGCGGGTTGCGCAGCACCGTGCGGGCGATCGCGATGCGCTGCTTCTCCCCGCCCGAGAACCGGTAACCGCGCTCCCCGACCACCGTGTCGTAGCCCTCGGGCAGCGACGTGATGAGCCCGTGAACCTGCGCGGCGCGCGCCGCCTGCTCGAGCTCGTGGTCGGACGCGGTGGGTTTCGCGAAGCGCAGGTTCTCGCGGATCGTCGCGTGGAAGAGGTAGGTCTCCTGGGAGACCATGCCGACGGTCTGCGACAGCGAGGCGAAGCTCAGCTCGCGCACGTCGACGCCGTCGATCGTCACCCGGCCCGCCGTGGTGTCGTAGAGCCGCGCGACCAGGTAGCCGAGCGTGGTCTTCCCCGAACCCGTCTCGCCCACGATGGCCAGGGTCGTGCCGGCCGGCACGTCGAGGTCGACGCCATCGATCGTCGGTGCGGTGTCCGCGTCGTAGCCGAAGCTCACGTCCTCGAAGCGCACGTCGCCCCGGACCTCCCCGGGGGTCAGGTGCACCGCGCCCGGCTGCTCCTCGATGTCGACCGGCAGGTCGAGGTACTCGAAGATCCGCTGGAACAGCGCCGTGGAGGTCTGCAGGTCGATCTGGACGCCGAGCAGCGACTGGATCGGGAAGAAGACGCGGGTCTGCAGCTGCGTGAAGGCGACCAGGGTCCCGATCGAGATCGTGGCCGAGCCGCTCGCGAGCGACTGGCCGGCGAACCAGTAGACGAGCGCCGGCATCACCGCGAAGCTCATCTGCACGGTGGCCATGCGCCACCGTCCCGCCATCCGCGAGCGCACTTCGAGGTCGGCGAGGTCCGAGCTCTCCTGCGTGAAGCGCTCCGCGAGCTCGGCCGATCGGCCCATCGTCTTGCCGAGCAGTATCCCGCTGACCGACAGCGATTCCGAGATCAGCGCGCCCATGTCGGCGACGCGCCCTTGGCGCTGGGCGGTGATCTTCTTGCGCTCGGAGCCGACGCGGCGCGTGAGCCAGACGAAGAACGGCAGCAGGAAGAGCGAGAACGCCGCCAGGCGCCAGTCGAGGATGACCATCGCGACGACGGTGGCGAGCACCGTGGTGACGTTCGAGACGATCGAGGTCGCGGTCGAGGTGACGACGTTCTGCACGCCGCCGATGTCCGACGAGATGCGGGCCTGGACCTCGCCCGTCCGCGGCCGCGTGAAGAACGCGAGCGAGAGCCGCTGCAGGTGGCGGTAGACGCGCGCCCGCAGGTCGTGCATGACCCGCTGGCCGACCACGTTCGACAGCCACGTCTGCGCGACGCCCAAGGCGCCCGTGGCGACGGAGATGGCGATCATCCCGCCCACCAGCAGCGTGAGCAAGCCCGTGTCGTTCTGCGGGATCGCGGTGTCGAGCACGGCGCGCAGCAGGAACGGCGAGACCATCCCGAGGCCCGCGGACAGCGCGATCAGCGCCAGCACGGTCACCAAACGCCGCTTGTACGGCGCGAAGAGCGCGAGGATGCGGCGGAGCTGCGAGGGCTGTGGCGTCAGGTCGTCCAGAGCCGATGAGTGTAGCCCTCAATGGTTGAGGTTGTCAAGCATTCGGGCCCCGGGTCGGGTATCAGCCGCATCCTCGAGGACGCCGGCGACCCGTTCGGCGATGGCGGGCCACGCGTAGCGCTCGAGGGCGACCTCCCGGGCCTGGGCACCGCGCCGCTCGCGCTCGTCGTCGTCGTCCAGCGCTGCCACCAGCGCGGCCGCCAGCGCGGCGCGGTCGTCGCCTGGCACGAGCCACCCGGTCACGCCGTCCTCGACGATCTCCGCCGGGCCGAACGCGTCGACGGCGATGCACGGGCGCCCGCAGGCCATCGCCTCGACGAGCACAAGGCCGAACTGCTCGCGCACGGAGGCCAGGACGAGCGCGTCGGATGCGTTGAGGAAGCGGGGCAGCGCGTCGTGGCCGTGCCAGCCCGACAGGAACACGTCTCGGGCGCCGGTGCGGGCGATCGCGTCGACGGGGTGCTCCCCCTCCCA
>JBBQZE010000103.1:0-10714 GCA_038207985.1 Solirubrobacterales bacterium | reverse complement strand
AGGCGCTGGAGCGCGGCGGGCGCTACCTGCGCCGCGCGGTCGCCGACGCCTCCGACCTGGAGGCCCGCGGCGCGATGATGCTCGCCGCGACGATGGCCGGCGTGGGCTTCGGCTCGGCCGGCGTCCACATCCCGCATGCCTGCGCCTACCCGATCGCCGGCCTCAAGCACGAGTGGGTGCCGCCGGGCTACCCGGCCGACCACCCCTTCGTGCCGCACGGACACTCCGTCATCGTCACCGCCCCCGCGGCGTTCCGCTTCACCTACGAGGCTGATCCGGAGCGCCACCACCGGGTCGCCGAGCTCCTGACGGGCGGGCCGGTCGAGCCGGGTCCGGACGCGCTCCCCGACGCGCTGAACGCGCTGATGCGCGACGTCGGCGCGCCGAGCGGGATCGCGGCGCTGGGCTACGGCGAGGAGGACATCCCGGCGCTGGTCGAGGGCGCGCTGCGCCAGCAGCGACTGCTGGTGCTGGCGCCCCGCGAGCCCGACGCGGACGATCTCGCGCAGCTCCTCCGCGACTCGATGGCCAACTGGTGACCCGCGACGAGTATCCGCACCACCATCGGCTCGCGACGCGGTGGGCCGACAACGACGTCTACGGGCACGTCAACAACGTCGAGTACTACGCGTGGTTCGACACCGCCATCAACGCCCACCTGATCCGCGAGGGTGGCCTCGACATCCACGGGGGCGCGACGATCGGGCTCTGCGTCGAGTCGCACTGCGCCTTCAAGGCCGCGGTGGCGTTCCCCGAGGAGGTCGAGGTCGGCCTCCGGGTCAGCAAGTTGGGGCGCTCGAGCGTGCGCTACGAGCTGGGGATCTTCCGGGACGGCAGCGACGCGCCTGCGGCCGAAGGCTGGTTCGTGCACGTCTTCGTGGGTCGCGACGACCGGCGGCCCGTCCCGATCCCCGACGACGTCCGCGCGGCGCTCGCCCGGCTGGCCTGAGTAGGGTCGCCCGCCATGGACCGCCCGGTTGCCCTGATCACCGGCGGCGCGAGCGGCATCGGCCGCGCCGTGTGCCGCGCGCTCGCCGCCCGCGACCACCTGGTGGTCGTCGCCGACGTCGACGAGCCGGGGGCCCGCGCGGTCGCCGACGAGGTCGGCGGGCACGCCTTCGCGCTCGACGTCACCGACTACGCGGCCAACCAGGCGGCCGTGGCGTTCGCCGTGGAGCAGGGCGGGCGGCTGGACCACGCGTTCCTGAACGCCGGGATCTCCACGGGGACCACGCTCGGCGACGACTTCGACCTCGACACCTACCGGCGCGCGATGGCGGTGAACCTCGACGGCGTCGTCTACGGCCTCCAGGCCGCGCTCCCGGCGTTGCGTGCCGCAAAGGGCTCGGCGGTGGCGACGGCCTCGCTGGCGGGCCTGACCGCGGTTCCGATGGACCCGTTCTACGCCGCCAACAAGCACGGGGTCGTCGGGCTGGTGCGCTCCGCCGCCCCGGCGCTGGCGCTCGACGGGGTCCGCCTCAACGCAGTCTGCCCGGGCTTCACCGAGTCGGAGATCGTCGCGCCGATCCGGGAGCAGCTGCTGGAGAGCGGGCTGCCGATCATCGAGACCGGCGTCGTGGCCGACGTCGTCGTCTCGGTCCTCGAGGGCGAGGGGACGGGGGAGTGCTGGTGGGTGCAGAACGGGCGCCCCGCGGCGCCCTTCGCCTTCCGGAACATCCCGGGCCCGCGCCCGCTGCCCGAGGAGTAGCCCGGCCGCCCGGGTAGGTTCGGGGACATGGCGTACGACGACGACGACTGGGTGGGCACCCCTCCCGAGGGGCACCACACGCGCGACCGGGCACGACCGGACTTCTGGTGGCGCCAGCGCACGGCCCGGTTCGGCTTCGCCGGCCTCGGCGTCCTGGTCCTCGTGCTCGTGCTCGTCATCCTGCTCGGCTGAGGCGGCGGGGCGGTGGGGCAGTCCCTCGGGCGCCTGCTGCTGGGCCGGGTCGTCTCGGGCGCAGCGGTCGTGGTCGGGGTCGTGGCGCTGACGTGGATGACCCTCTGGGTCCTGCGGCCCAGCCTCATCGACGACGGCTCCCCGGTGCTTCGCCAGCTCACGGGCTACCTCGGGCGGGTGTTCCTGCACTTCGACCTCGGGCAGGCCATCGGTCCCGGCAGCCCGCGGGTGGCCGAGCAGCTGCGCACCGGCCTGCCCGCAGACCTCGCGCTGCTCCTCGGCGGCGTCGTGGTGGGCGTCGCGCTCGGGGTGGGCGGGGGCGCGCTGGCCGCACTGCGCCCCCGCAGCCTCGCGGCGCGGGCGGCGGAGGCGCTCGCGCTGGTGGCCTTCGCCGCGCCCGTCTACGTCGTCGGGCTCGGGCTCCTCCTGCTGTTCGGCTCGGACATCGCGCTGATCGACCTCGGGGTGGGGATCCCGTTGCAGTACGTGGAGTGGGGGACGAGCCCGTCGCGCTGGGTCGGCGCGCACCTCGTCCCCTGGTTCGTCCTCGGCCTGCCGCTCGCCGGCCTCTGCTTCCGGGTGATGGCGCAGACCACGGTGGGGGCTCTCGGCGAGCCGTACCTGCAGACGGCGCGGGCGAAGGGCCTCACCTCGCGACGGGTCGTCCTGCGCCACGCCGCGCCGTCCGGGCTGTTCCCGACGCTGACCCTCGCGGGCGCGGCGACCAACCAGACCCTGCTGAACCTCGTGCTGCTCGAGCCCGTCTTCGGCGTCCCGGGCGCCTTCCGCGACTTCGCCGACGTGGTGGGGAACACGGACGTCAACACGCTCCTGGGCATCGTGCTGGAGATCGCCGTGCTCGTCGTCGTGGCCAACCTGGTGGTCGATCTCGTGCTCCGCGCGCTCGACCCGCTGCAGCGCCGGTCGGCGTGAGCCCCGGCGATAGGGTCGGGAGATGAGCTCCGCTTCCCTCGCCGGCAAGACCATCTTCATGTCCGGGGGCAGCCGCGGCATCGGTCTGGCCATCGCGCTGCGGGCCGCCCGCGACGGCGCGAACGTCGCCCTGATGGCCAAGACCGACCAGCCGCAGCCCAAGCTGGAGGGGACCGTCCACACCGCGGCCGCGGAGATCGAGGCCGCCGGAGGGCAGGCGCTCGGCATCGTCGGCGACATCCGCGACGAGGCGGCGGTGGCCGCCGCGGTCGAGCAGTGCGTCGAGCGCTTCGGAGGCATCGACATCTGCGTGAACAACGCCAGCGCGATCAACCTGTCGCCGCTCAGCGAGCTGCCGCCGAAGCGCTTCGACCTGATGATGGCCATCAACGTGCGGGGGACGTTCGTGGTCTCGCAGGCGTGCATCCCGCACCTCAAGGCGTCGGGCAGCGGCCACGTGCTGACCCTGTCGCCGCCGATCGACCTCGACCCGCGGTGGCTCGGCCCGCACGCCGCCTACACCCTCAGCAAGTACGGGATGAGCATGCTCACGCTGGGCATCGCCGAGGAGCTCAAGGACCAGGGGGTCGCCGCGAACTGCCTCTGGCCGCGGACGCTCATCGCCACCGCCGCGGTGCAGAACCTGCTCGGCGGGGACGCCTCGATGGCCCGCGCCCGCCGCCCCGAGATCGTGGCCGACGCGGCGCACGTGATCCTCGCGCGCGACGCGGCGACCTCGAGCGGCAGCTGCTTCATCGACGACGACGTCCTGCGCGAGGACGGCGTCACCGACCTCAGCCGTTACCTCTACTCCGGCAAGGAGGAGGACTTGGCGCTGGACCTGTTCCTGTAGGGGCCGGCCCGCGCGCCAGCATGCGGGCGAGCCGGTCGAGCGCCTCGGTCTCGAACGGGCCGAGGTCCTCCCACACCAGCCGCAGGGGAGTCCACCCCGCCAAGAGCAAGTCGCCGTCGCGGCCCCGGTCGGTGCGCATCTGGTCACGGCGCTGGTGGTAGGCGCGCCCGTCGACCTCGACCACGAGGCGGGCGGCGTCGTAGCGGAAGTCCACCTCGAAGCCACCGAGGCGGGTGTTCACGTGATCGGGCCGCGCGAGGCCGCGGGCCAGCACGGACCGTAGGAACCGCCGCTCGAGCTCGGAGCGCGTGTGCGGCTCGTCGCGCTCGACCAAGTGCGCCAGCTGCGCGGAGCCGAATCGCTTGCCCGCCCGCTCCCGCGCGGCCGCCAAGCGGCCGAGGTCGACGTGACGAAGCTGATCGAGGGCGGCGCGCAGATCGGGGTAGGTGAGGACGCCGGCCAGATCTACGATCGTGCGCTCGATCGTCGTGACCGGGATGGTCCAGCGCGTGGTGACGTCGTCCCGGTGCAGGCTGGGACAGCGGTGGACGGCACGCCCAGGCGTCGTACGCGCCGACCCGGTCGTCGTCACGTGCACCCCGGCGACGACCGGGCACACGATGCCGTGGGCGGCCGCGGCGCTGTGGTGGCTGAGGACCGTCGGCGACGAGCAGGAGAGCACCGCGGCGCGCCACCACCCCTGGCGACGAGGCGCCGCCCGGCCGATCGCCCAAACGCGGTCGTGAAGGCGGTGCAGGCGCCCGCCCCGCACCCAGGACTTCACCTGGCTGGCGGAGACGCCGAGCGCTGCGATCTCCTTGGCGCAGATCACGTCGAAGTGGGAGTCACCCCAGGCGACGACGGTGGCCCAGCGTTGCTTGGCGTCCATGGATCCCATGTGGATCCATAGGCGCCAAGCAAGGAACTTCGCCCCCCAGCGCGGGAGCAGGCGGCTAGGCCGTCGCGCCTGCGCCCTCGCGCATCGCCTCGGCCAGGCCGGCGGGGAGGATGCGGTAGGAGTGGAACTCCATGGAGTAGGAGCCACGGCCCTGGGTCGCCGAGCGGATGTCGTTGGCGTAGCCGAACATCTCGCTCAGCGGCACTTCGGACATCACCGAGACGATGCCGCCGGGGCGGGACTCGCGCTCGCCGACCAGGCCGCGGCGCCGGGCGATGTCGCCCATGACCCAGCCCAGGCCGTCCTCGGGCACCGTGACCTCGACGAGCATGATCGGCTCGAGGATGACCGGCTTGCAGCGGCGGCAGGCCTCCTTGAAGGCGGCGTTGCCCGCCATCTGGAAGGCGATCTCCGAGGAGTCGGTGTCGTGCGACTTGCCGTCGGTGAGCGTCACCTTGACGTCCTCCATCGGGTAGCCGGCCACGACGCCGGCGCCCATGCCGAGCTCGCAGCCCTTGCCGACGGCCGGGATGTACTCCGTCGGGACGTTGCCGCCGCGGACCTTGGACTCGAACTCGAAGCCCTTGCCGGGGTTCGGCTCCATGTTGATGTAGACGACGCCGTACTGGCCGGAGCCACCGGTCTGCTTGATGAACTTGCCCTCGATCTTCTCCGCGGAGGCGGTGATCGTCTCGCGGTAGGCGACCTGCGGGCGGCCCGTGTTGGCGTTGACCTTGTACTCGCGCTTGAGGCGCTCGACGGTCACCTCGAGGTGGAGCTCGCCCATGCCCGAGAGCACGGTCTGGCCCGTCTCGTCGTCCGTGCGCATCTGCAGGGACGGGTCCTCGCGCACGAGGTAGGCCAGCGCGACGGCCAGCTTCTCCTGGTCCGGGCGCGAGGCCGGCTCGATCGACACGTGGACCACGGGCGGCGCGAAGTGGATGTTCTCCAGCTGCACCGGCTGGGCCGGGTCGCACAAGGTGTCGCCGGTCGTGGCGTTCTTCAGGCCGATGGCCACGGCGATGTCGCCCGAGAAGACCTCGGTGACGTCCTCGCGATCGTTCGCGTGCATCATCAGCAGGCGGCCGATGCGCTCGGTCTTGCCCGTGGTGGCGTTGAGGATCTTGTCCCCGGCCTTGAGCGTCCCGGAGTAGACCCGGAAGTACGTCAGCGGGCCGGCCTGCGGGTCGCGCTGGATCTTGAACGCGAGCGCGGCGAACGGCGCCTCGTCGTCCGGGGGGCGGGTCTCGTCGGAGTCCGCCGCGGTGACCTCGCCCCGGTCGAGCGGAGAGGGCAGGTAGGAGAGGATCCCGTCGAGCAGCGGCTGGATGCCCTTGTTCTTGATCGCCGAGCCGCACATGACGGGCTGCACCGCGTTGGCCAGCGTCGCGGCACGGACGCCCTCCACGATCATCTCGGCGGTGGCGGAGTTCTCGTCCTCGAGATAGGCCTCCATCAGCGGCTCGTGATACTCGGCGACCGCGTCGATGAGCTCGTGGTGGGCGACGTGGGCCGCGTCGACCATGTCCGCCGGGATGTCCCCGACCTCGTACTCCATGCCGTCGTCGGCGGCGTAGGTGATGGCCTTCATGTTCACGAGGTCGACGACGCCGCGGAAGTGCTCCTCCGCGCCGATCGGCAGCTGGACCGGGACCGCGTTGGCGCCCAGGCGGTCCTTCATCGTGCGGATCGCCTTGGCGAAGTCCGCGCCCTGGCGATCCATCTTGTTGACGAAGCAGATCCGCGGGACGGTGTACTTGTTCATCATCCGCCAGACCGTCTCGGACTGCGGCTCGACGCCGGCGACCGAGTCGAACAGCGCGATGGCGCCGTCGAGCACACGCAGGGAGCGCTCGACCTCGGCCTGGAAGTCGACGTGGCCCGGCGTGTCGATGATGTTGATGCGGTGGGTCGGCGCGTCCTCGACGTTCGACGGCGCCCAGAAGCACGTCGTAGCCGCCGACATGATCGTGATGCCGCGCTCCTGCTCCTGATCCAGCCAGTCCATCTGGGCGGCGCCCTCGTGGACCTCGCCCATCTTGTGGACCTTGCCGGTGTAGTAGAGGATGCGCTCCGTCGTGGTGGTCTTGCCACTGTCGACGTGGGCGGAGATGCCGATGTTGCGGGTGCGGGCGAGGGAGATCTGACGGCTCATGACGATGCTTTCTCTTCGAAGTGGGGCGGGGGCGATTCGGGGGAGGCGCAGCACGCGTGCCGCGGCAGGCGACCGGCTCTGGGACGAGGGCGTCCGTGGAGCGCGGGTCGCCTCAGCGAAGTGCTGACCTGGAACCCGAACGCGCGCACGGGCGACCGAACAGCACGCGGGGGGCGTGCGGGCACGGAGGCGTGGCGTCGACCGAGTAGACCATCGCCCCCTCAGGGTAGAGCAATCGGCGGCAGATCCCGGGCGGCGAGGCGACCCGCTCCGGCGAGGCCCGGCCGCCGCTAGCCTCGGATCCGTGCCGACCGTTCAGGGGCTC
The DNA here is from genome assembly GCA_038207985.1 of Solirubrobacterales bacterium. Classification (GTDB taxonomy): domain Bacteria; phylum Actinomycetota; class Thermoleophilia; order Solirubrobacterales; family Solirubrobacteraceae; genus Paraconexibacter. The sequence goes on along the minus strand of JBBQZE010000103.1, from coordinate 3,650 downwards.
CAGTTCGAGTACGCGCTGCACCCGCTGCAGCCCGGCCGCTGGGGGTTCACCCGCTGGCGCTGGGAGCTGTGGCACGGCGCCCACCTCATCGCCACGGGCTGGCACTCCTCGCGTCGGGTCGCCGAGCGCGCCGTGCGCCGCCACGCGGCCCGCGTCGGCCATCGACTGATGGGCCTGCGGGCGCCCGATCCCGAGGCACCGGTCCCGGGGGGCGACTTCGCCCCCGGAGCCACTGTGCAGCTCGTCATCGGCGGTGTGCCCTGCCTGCTCGTCCCGCGCGCGCTCGAGCACCCGAGCGCCGCCGTCGCCTCCGTCGGCTGAGCGGCTCCCGGCGTCCGGGGGCCGCGCTAGCGTCCGGTGAGATGACGCTGGTCGACCACGAGCGCGCCGTTCTGCGCGGCCCCGTCTCGCTCGGCTCCGCCCGCCTGGAGGTCGTCTGCGGGTGCATGTTCTCCGGGAAGTCCGAGGAGCTCATCCGCCGCCTCGTGCGCGCTGACATCGGCCGCCAGCGCGTCGTGGCCGTCAAGCCGGCGATCGACCGCCGCTACCACGCGGCCGCGATCGCCTCCCACGCCGGGCGGCAGTGGCCCTGCCTGACCGTCACCGACGCCGAGGAGGTGGCCCGGGTCGCCGCGGAGCACGAGCCGCAGGTCCTCGGCATCGAGGAGGCCCAGTTCTTCGACCAGGGCCTGGTCGACGTCGTGCGCCGGCTCGTCGACGGCGGCGTCCGCGTGGTCTGCGCCGGGCTCGACCTCGACGCGCTCGGCCGCCCGTTCGGCCCGATGGCCGCCCTGGCCTGCGAGGCGGAGCAGGTCACGAAGCTGAGCGCGGTCTGCATGGTCTGCGGCGCGGACGCCTCGCGCTCGCAGCTGCTCGTCGACGGCGAGCCCGCACCCTGGCAGGACGGGCCGTTGATCGAGGTGGGCGGCGCGGAGAGCTACGAGGCGCGCTGCCGGGCGTGCTTCACGGTGCCCGACCGCCCCGCCTGAGCAGCCCCCGGCGCTACCGTCCGGCGCCATGGGCCGACGCTCCCGCACCCGCGCGCACGTCGCCGGCCTCCCGCGCCCGGAGCGCCCAAAGGCGCCGCGCCTCGCGCCGGGGGAACGCGGGACGCTCGGCCCCGCCCGGCGGACGCTCGCGCTCTACCTCGTCGCGGCGGTCGTGGTGGGCGTGCTCACGCTCTCGGGGATCATCGTCCTCGGCGGGAGCCTCGGGCCGCTGATCACCCTGGCCGTCGTCGTCGTCCTCGCGGGGCTTGTGCAGCGCACGGCGGTCCGCCGCCTCGCCGGCGCCGACCTGGGCGACGAGGACCGGGTCATCCAGACGCTGGCAGGCGGGATGCTGCTGATCTGCGTGGTCCTCGCCGCCGCGAGCGCGGTCGTGGCCACGGTCGGTTGACGGCGGCACCGCCGGCGGGCGTCGGCGGGCCGCCTGGCGGGTAGCGGACCGCCATGGTCAACGACGTCTCCCAGGACCGACTGCGGCGCCTCGCCGCCCACCGCGACGGAGCCGTGCTGTCGCTCTTCCTCGACCTCGACCCGAGCAGCGTCCCGACCGCGCCGGCGCGCCAGTCGGCCGTGGACTCGCTCCTGCACGACGCGCGCCGCGCGGTCGAGGACGCGGGGCTCGACCATGCGGCCCGCGGGCGCATGCGCGACGCGCTCGCCGCGCTGTCCGACCGCCTCGCCCCGGGCGCGCTGCCGATCGACGGCGCCCGCGGGCTGGCCGTGTTCGTCCCGGGCCCGCAGGACGCGGTGGAGGTGCTCCGGCTGCCCGCCGCCGTGCCGACGCGGGTGGTGCTCGACGGCAGCCCCTGCGTCGAACCGCTCCTCCGGCTGGCCGACCGCGCCCGGTGGTGCGTCGCTCTGGTGGACCGCAGCGTCGCCCGCTTCCACCTCGGCGACGAGGACGGGCTCCCGCTCAGCGGCACCCTCGAGGACGACGTCCACGGCCAGCGCCGCCAGGGTGGCTGGAGCTACGGGCGCTACGAGCGCTCCATCGAGAACGAGGTCGCCTCGCACCTGCACCACGTCGCGGGGGCTCTGCGCCTCTCGCTGCAGGAGCAGCGCTACGACCGTTTGGTGCTCGCGGGCCAGCACACGATCCGCAAGGAGCTCGAGGCCCGCCTCGACCCGCCGGTCCGCGACCGCCTCGAGGGCTGGGTCGACCTCGACCTCTCCTCGGCGGGACCGTCGGAGGTGCTGACGGCGGCGCTGCCGGTCATCCAGGAGGCCCGCCGCGCGCACGAGCAGGATGTGCTCGCGCGCCTGGCCCAGGGGACCGCGACGCCGGGTGGCCACGCGGTGGCCGGCCTGCGCACGACGCTCGGGGCGCTCTCCGAGCGGCGGGTCGAGGTGCTGGTGCTCGACCCGGCGCTCACGAGCGCAGGCGCGCGGTGCCCGACCTGCGGCACCCTCCTGCTGAGCGTGCAGGACTGCCCGGCGGACGGCACACCGATGGAATCCCTGCCCGATGTCGTCGGCGCCGCGATCGCCCTCGCCTACGAGCAGGCCGCCGAGGTGCTGCTCCCGGCCGCGGCGCCGGAGCTCACGGCGGCCGGGGGCGTCGGCGCGGTCACGCGCTTCTAGACCGCGCCGCGGGGCTCAGCGGATCCCCTTCAGGAACGGCACCACCGTCTTGACGAAGTCGTTCTTCGACGGGGTGGCTGCCAGCGGGTCGAGGTGCGCGTAGGTCTTCGACCGGTTGACGAGCTTGATCTTGCGCGCGGGCACGTCGGACTGCTTGGCCAGCGTCCGCGCGCCATCGAGCACACGGGTGTTGCCGAGCGAGGTCGCAAACGCGTAGATCGGCAGCTTCACGTCCCGCCCGTGCGTCGTGCGGAGGCCGAGCAGGGACTGGGCGGGGGTGACCAGCCCGTTGTTGACCGCTCCGCCGTCGAGCGACAGGCGGCGCGGGTGGTACCAGGAGGAGCCGTCCATCCCCGGGATGCCCGAGAAGACGGTCGCGGCGCGTGAGACCGTCGCCAGGCCGCCCTCGACGAAGCCGCGCGGATCACCGGAGGCCGCGAGCTCGCCGAGGTGCATCTGGACGAGCGCGAGGCTCTTCGGGCCCGTCTGCGTGTCGAGCGCGTAGCCGTACGCCGCGGTGTTCGTCGCGGTGACCGGTGGCTTGAGGTAGGGGGGTAGGAACTTCCAGGCCTGCAGCAGCGAGGGCGCGTGGGGCGCCTTGAGCACCAGCGTCGAGCCCACGGCGTTGAAGACCCCGGCCGACCACGGCAGGCCGAGGCCCGTGAGGTCCAGGAACGGCGACTTGGCGGCGATGTCCGCGAGCTGCGTCGTCGCGTCGGCCGCGGTCACCGGGTCGCTGCCGCCACTACCGCCGTCGATGAAGACCAGGCCCGAGAGGTCCTTCGCGCCGGCCCGCCCGTTGAAGTCCCAAGTCGCGTAGGCCGTCGTGATCGTCCCGCCCAGCGAGTGCCCGCCGAGCACGACCTTGCGGCCGCCCTTCCTGGCGAGCGCGACGACGCGATGGAGGTCCTGCACGGTCGTGCGCATGCCCCAGTCGCGGGCGTACGCCGCATCGGCATCGGTCACCGGCTTGAAGTGGTCGGCCGGCGCGTCGGCGTTGCCGATCCAGCCGAGGTAGTAGTCGAAGAGCTGCTGCGGCGTCGCCTGGCCGAGCTGGGCCTT
>JBBQZE010000102.1:0-10731 GCA_038207985.1 Solirubrobacterales bacterium | reverse complement strand
AGGGTGAAGGCATGGCGCCCTCGGGCGAAGCGGACGGTGGCGCGGTGCACGACCTTCCCGGCGCGCGTGACGACGAGCGCGACAGAGGAGATCTTGTCGAGGGTGAACGTGAGGCGGGCGCGGCGGCCGACGCGGGCGGTCGGCGGCGCCACCAGCGCGAGCGCCGGCCGGCGCGTCAGGTCGGCGGTGAAGCGGGTCGCCGTCGCGCAGTACAGCTCCAGCGAGGTGCGTCGGCACAGACCGCGCAGGAAGTCCCGCAGCAGCCGGTGGTAGCCCAGGTCGGACTCCTTGCCACCGACGGCGTACCGCGACCACGCCCCCGTGTCCGCGCGCGGCAGCTCGCGGCGCAGCTCGGCCTCACCCGCGGCGAAGAGGTCCTGCCCGATGGCGTCGTGGGTGAGGCTCGCGAAGTCGTGCAGCGCGTTCAGCGTCTGCACGAAGCCGTTGAGCACCCGCAGCTTCGCCAGCGACGAGTACTGCAGGTAGTGGGCGCCCGCCGTCGTCCGGATCCGGACGCCCGAGGGGGGCGCGGCGCCGAAGATCCCGAGCCCCGCCCGCGCGGTGGCGCGATACGCGGCGACGTGGAAGTGCGTCGCGGCACGGCTCAGCGCTTGCACGGCGGTCGCCGCCGAGAAACCGCTGACCCAGGGCGGGCGGCCGCCGTCGAAGCTGAACCAGGACTCCCAGGCCACGCCGCCGGCCCGCGGAGCCGCGAGGGCGGTCGCCTCGGCCAGCAGTCGACGCAGCCGGTCGTCGTAGCGGTGGTCCGTCAGCAGCGCGTTCGCCTTGCCCCAGCTCGCAAGCCACTGCACCTGGATGCCCTGGCCGGGGTAGCTCTGCCAGACGAGCTCGGAGCCCGCGAAGCCGACCCGCGCGCCGTACCCCAGCAGGGGCCGCGTCGTCCACCACTGCCGGTTGCGCTCGAGCGTCTCGAAGGCCAGCGGGACGCGTCCGCTCGACAGCTCGCCGCGGCGGGTCACGGCCTGCAGGGTCGTGAGCACGGCGCGCAGCTCGGTGCGGCGACGGCCCGTCAGGCGGCCGGCCGCCGCGCGGGCCGCGGTGTAGCGGCCCCGTGCACGGTCATGCGCGGCCGCTGTGAGCAGCCCGCGGTCGGCCAGCTCGTCGAGCTGCGCCCCGACCGTGCGCAGGTGGGGCTCGGCCGGGACCGGCGCGGGCTTGGGAGGCGGGGGAGCGGGGACCGGGGCCGTGGCGGGTGGCGTAGGGGTGCCGTCGGGCGCCTGTACCTGCCCGCGCGCCACCCCGGCGGGCAGCAGGGCGAGGGCCGTCAGGGCCGCCAGGAGCGGCGCGTGGACCAGCGTCCGGGGCACCAGACCGATGCTACGCTCGCCGTCCTGCTCCGGCCGCACACCGCCTTGCACCGCCTGCTCCGCCTCCTCCTCGCCGTCCTCGTCTCCGTCCCGCTCGTCGGCGCGCTGGCTGCGTGCGGCGGCGACGACATCGGCTCGAAGTCCGCGCAGGACGTGCTCAAGGAGACGTTCGGGCCCAACAAGCCGGTCAAGAGCGGCAAGCTCGACCTCACCGTCGCGTTCAACGCGAAGGGCCTGCCGAGCCTCCAGGGCCCGCTGCGGCTCGAGCTCCAGGGGCCGTTCCAGTCCAAGGGCGGGCGGACGCTGCCGGCCTTCGACTTCGACCTCGACTTCAACCTCTCCGGGCAGGCGGTCCGCGCCGGCGCGATCTCGACGGGGGACAAGGGCTACCTGAAGTTCGCGGGGAGCACCTTCGACATCGGCGACGCGACGTTCCAGCGCTTCAAGGCGCTCTACGAGCGGGACCAGAAGCGCACGAAGACCACGAAGAACCCGACGTTCCAGACCCTCGGCGTCGATCCGACGCGCTGGCTGCAGTCCCCGAAGAAGGCCGCCGACGAGCCCGTGGGCGGGACGGACACGGTCCACGTGACCTCCGCGGTCGACGTCCCCGCGTTCCTCGAGGACATCAACAAGCTCCTCGGCCGCGCGGGCACCTCAGGCGCGTCGGCCGCCGCGGGCGCCGCGGCCGGGCAGGCCGTGCCGACCAAGCTCACCGACGCGCAGCGCTCCGCCATCGAGCGCTCCGTGAAGGCCACGAACCTCGACGTGTTCGCCGGCAAGGCCGACGGCACCCTGCGCCGGCTGAACATCAACGTCACCTTCGACGTGCCGGCCGACCTGCGAAAGACCGCGGGCGGGCTCACCACCGGCACCTTCGGGCTCGACCTCGTCATCGCCGACCTCAACCAGGCGCAGGACATCAAGCCCCCGTCCGGGGCGCGCCCGCTGTCGGACCTGAACCAGGCCATCGGCGCCACGGGCGCCACGGGCGCGGCGCCGCAAGCGTCCTCCGGCACCAGCGCCGCCCCGAGCTCCGCCGACGCGCGGTACTCGAAGTGCCTGTCGTCCGCAGGCGGGGACATCGCCAAGGTGCAGGCCTGCGCACCGCTGCTCAACGGCGGATGAGCCTCCCGCACGTCGCGCTCGGCGCCTGGAGCGGGGGGCGCTACCTCGGCTACGGCGAGGCGATCGCCGAGGAGCGCCTCGAGGCGCTGCTGCGGCCCGGTGACGACGTCAGCGCGGTCATCACCGCCGACGCCTACGGCGCCGGCGAGGCAGACGCTCTCGTCGGGCGCGCGGTCGCCGGGCTGCCGCGCGACGCCTTCCAGCTCGTGGGCGCCGTCGGGCACGACTTCTACGACGGCGAGCGCGAGGGGGCGAAGGGCTTCCCGCGCTTCACGGACGCGCGCCTGCGCGGTCCGGAGGACCACGCAGGATACCTGCGGCGCGCGACGGAGCGCTCCCTGGAGCGCTGCGGCGTCGACGCCTTCGACGTCCTGCTCCTGCACAACCCCGACCGGACGGGCTACACGTCGCCGGCGGTCTGGGACGCGATGGCGGCCCTGCGCGACGACGGCCTCGCGCACGCCATCGGGATCGCCCCCGGCCCCGCGAACGGGTTCACGCTCGACCTCATCGACTGCCTCGAGCGCTACGGCGACCGCCTGGACTGGGCGATGCTGATCCTCAACCCGTTCGAGCCCTGGCCCGGCGAGCTCTCGCTTGACGCCTGCGCCGCGCACGGAGTCGACGTCATCGCGCGCGTGGTCGACTACGGCGGGCTCTTCTGGGACGACGTGCGCCCCGGCCACGCCTTCGGGCCGCGCGACCATCGCCTCCACCGGCCCGGGCCGTGGATCGAGCGGGGGATGGAGAAGCTCGAGCAGGCCCGCCCGGTCGCCGAGCGCCACGGGCTCACCCTGCTGCAGCTCGCCGCGCAGTGGGACCTGGCGCATCCGGCGGTTCGGTGCGTGGCGCCAACGCTGATCCAGGAGGTCGGGCCCGGTGCCCGGCCGATCGAGGACAAGCGCGCCGAGCTGGCCGCGACCCCCGCCGAGGTCCTGCTCTCCGCGGACGAGGTCGCCGCGTTACGGGCGCTGGGAGACAACACGGGCTCGATGCTGCTCAAGGGTGCGACCCCGGATCACGACTCCGATGACGTCCTGGCCGATCGCTGGCCGCTCGCCCCGGAGCTCGTCGCGGCGGGGGAGCGCTGGGGCATCGACGCCGAGCGCGACTTGCGCAAGGCCACGGCCTAGCCACTCCCGGCCGCTACGGTCCCCCGCGATGTCGCTGCGGTCGCTCACGTCCACGATCGGGTGGTCCACCTTTCTGGTCCCGTTCATCCCGATCGCGATCGCGCTGGACGTCGCCCACGCGAGCCCGGTGCTCGTCTTCCTCGTCTCGGCGCTGGGCATCGTGCCCACGGCAGCGCTGATGGGGCGCGCGACGGAGGAGCTCGCCGAGCGCTCAGGGCCCGGCATCGGCGGCCTGCTGAACGTCACCTTCGGCAACGCGCCCGAGCTGATCATCGCCCTGTTCGCGCTGAACGCGGGCCTCCATGAGGTCGTCAAGGCGTCGATCATCGGCTCGATCCTCGGCAACATCCTGCTGGTGATGGGTGCCGCCATGGTGGTCGGCGGGATCGGCCGCGATCGCCAGTTCTTCGACCGCACCGCGGCCGGGGTCCAGAGCTCGATGCTCCTGCTCGCCGCCGTCGCCCTCGTGATGCCGGCGATCTTCGAGCTCGTCCAGGGGCAGGGCCTGCCGGGGGCGGGGGACGAGCGCATCAACTACGACGGGGCCGTGGAGCTCCTCTCGGTCGCCGTCGCGGTCGTGCTGATCGTGACCTACGTGCTCGGGCTGCTGTTCTCCCTGAAGACCCACCGCGATCTGTTCAACCCGCAGGCCGGCGGCGCGGACGAGGAGGGCCACGGCGAGCCCTGGACCGTCCGACGGTCGGTGACCGCGCTCGCGCTCGCGGGTGTCGCGGTGGGCGGCATGTCCGAGATCCTCGTCGGCTCCATCTCCGAAGCTTCGTCGAGCATCGGCCTGTCGGAGTTCTTCGTCGGCGCGATCATCGTCGCGATCGTCGGCAACGCCGCGGAGCACTGGGTCGCGGTGCTCGTCGCCTACAAGGACAAGATGGACCTCGCGGTCAACATCGCGATCGGCTCGAGCGCCCAAGTCGCGCTGTTCGTGGCCCCGGTGCTGGTGCTCGCGTCCTACGTGCTCGGTCCCCACCCGATGGCCCTGGTGTTCAACGGCTTCGAGATCGGCGCCGTGCTGCTGGCGATCCTGATCGCGAACTCGGTGACCAGCGAGGGCGAGTCGACGTGGTTCGAGGGCGTGCAGCTCCTCGCGGTCTACTTCGTGCTCGGCGCCACGTTCTTCGCCGCCGGCACAGGCTGAGCGCTAGAAGGCCGTGAGCGCCGGGGGGCCGTCGTCCTCGTCCGGGTCGGGCTCGAGGGTGTCGACCTCGTCCTCGTCGTCGTGGTCGGCGGAGATCGCCCCGGAGGCACCGCCGTGGTAGCGCGTCTCGAAGCGCTCGATCGACTCGTCGCGGACGGTGTCGTCCACCGGGACCTCGTCGGCGACCAGCACCCAGTCGGCGGCGTCGACGTCGGCGTCGGCGAAGAGCTCGCGATCGATGGCCGCAGAGTCGTCGACCACCAGGAGGATCTCCGTCGTGGGGTTGAAGTAGGTCCCGGGGCGCTGGACGGCGTCCTCCAGGTCGAAGCGGCGAGGGGTGGCCATCCCCCCCTTTGTATCCCACCCTGCGGACGGGGACAACACCGGTGCGGGGTCAGCCGAGCTCGCGGAGCTGCCGGGCGACCTCGGCCTCGACGTCGAGGGGCTCCTTGCCCTGCTTGGCGCGGCGGCGGTTGCGGGCCAGGACGAGCTCCCGCACCTCGGCGGTGAGGCCGGGGTCGGCGGGCACGGGCGCGGAGGCCAGGCGGTCGACCTCGGCCTGCACGTCGAGCGGGGTCTTGCCCTGGCGCACGCGGCGGGCATTGCGTGCGTCGAGCATCTGGCGGATCTCGTCGTCGCGCACGGCGGCGAAGCCGGCGCCGCTCGTCGGCTCGTGCGCGGGGCGGTCGCTGCCGTCGTTCAGGCCGTCGGCCCCGATCTGGTCGTAGGCCTTCCGGGAGGAGGCCAGCGTCAGGACGCCGACGACCGCCGCGACGAGGGTCACGCCGACGATCACCCACCCGAAGAGCTCCTGCATCCACGCAGTCTGGCCCATCCGGTCCGTAGCATGGGCGCCATGTGGCGCAGGCTGCGGCGCAAGACCTTCGCACCCGCCCGCCCTGCGGTCTTCCCGGAGCAGGTCGGGCTGCTCCTCGTGACGGTGCTGGCCATCGCACTCGGCATCGCCGCGGTCGCGTACGTCCTCCTGGGCTGAGAACCGCGGTTGCACTTCCGCGCGCGACCCGTACCATGCAGCGGGCACGCGGTTGACTGACCAGTCAATCGCCCCGTTTCCTCAAGTCCGCTCAAGGAGAACACCGTGGTCGACTTCACCCCCACCGACGAGCAGAAGAGCCTGCGCGCGCTCGCCCACGACTTCGCCGAGGGCGAGATCCGCCCCGTGGCCTGGGAGTACGACCGCGAGGGCACGTGGCCCATCGACGTGCTCAAGAAGGCCCACGAGGTCGGGCTCATGAACACCCACGCGCCCGAGAAGTTCGGGGGCGCCGGGCTGGGGTACCTCGACGGCTGCCTCATCGAGGAGGAGCTCGCCTGGGGCTGCTCCGGCATCCAGACCTCGCTGGGCTGCAACGGCCTGGCCTCGGCGCCGGTCGCCCTCGGCGGCTCCGACGAGGTGCAGGCCGAGTTCTTCGGCGAGCTCACCGAGTCGCTCAAGTTCGCCTCCTTCTGCCTGACCGAGCCGGACGCGGGCTCCGACGTCTCCGGCATGCGCACCCGCGCGGTCAAGAACGGCGACACGTACGTCCTGAACGGCTCGAAGTGCTTCATCACCAACGGCGGCTACGCCGACTGGTACACGGTCTACGCCAAGACCGATCCGGACGCCGGCCACCGCGGCATCTCCGCCTTCCTGGTCCGCAAGGACGACACGGTCATCGTGGACAAGAAGGAGGACAAGATGGGCCAGCGGGCGTCGAACACCGCGACCATCACGTTCAACGGCACCGAGGTCCACGAGAAGTACCTCCTCGGTGAGGAGAACAAGGGCTTCAAGCTCGCGATGATGACCCTGGACCGCACCCGGCCCGGCGTCGCCGCCATGGCCACGGGCATCGCCCGCGCCGCCTTCGAGTTCGCCCGCGACTACTCCAAGGAGCGCGTCCAGTTCGGCGTGCCGATCGCGATGCACCAGGCGATCCAGTTCATGATCGCCGACATGGCCACCAAGGTGCACCTTTCGCGCCTGGCGACCTGGAACTCCGCGGTGCTGCTCGACCAGGGCGGCCGCAACACCCTCGAGTCCTCGCACGCCAAGCGCTTCGCCTCGGACTCCGCCATGGAGGTCGCCACGGACGCGGTGCAGGTCTACGGCGGATACGGGTTCATCAAGGAGTACCCCGTAGAGAAGCTCATGCGCGACGCGAAGATCATGCAGCTCTACGAAGGCACGTCGCAGATCCAGCGCCTCGTCATCGCCCGCGAGACGCTGCTGCCGCGCCGCGTGGAAGCGGCTGCCTGACGTCGTCAGTCGAAACGTGAGCGCCGCCTCGGCGGTGCGAAGTCCACCGCATCTGACGTCGTCAGTCGAAACGTGACCGCCGCCTCGGCGGTGCGAAGTCCACCGGCGAAGCCGGTACGCACCTTCTGACCCGTGTTGCGCATGCCCAGCAACGGCAACACGGGTCAGTTCGCTTCGGGGCGCGGCACAATGGAGGTATGGGGCCGCGTGCAACCGAGGAGGCCGTCGCCGACGCCGCGCCGCTCGCGGTCGCGCGCGCCGCGGCCGGCGGGCGGGGCTCGGGCTCCGGCGACCCGCTCGTCTCCGAGCTGCGGCGCGCCGGGCTGCTGCCCGCGCTCGTCCTGCACTTCCTGCGCGACGCGCCGAGCTACGGCAACGCGCTGATGGAGCGCGTGGGGGCCGCGACGGACGGGCTGCTGGCGGTCAACCCGAACACGATGTACCCGTTGCTGCGCCGCCTGGAGGCGGACGGCTTCGTCCAGGGCGAATGGGAGCACCCCGAGCGCCGCTCCCGGCGCTTCTACCGCGTGACCCCAGAAGGGACCGCGGAGGGCGAGCGGCTGGCCGCCGAACTCGCCCCGCGCCTGGACGCGGTCGCCGCCGGCGTCGCCGCCATCCGGGCCGAGCTGGGGGGCTGACGTGGCGAGCATCACCCGTCACGTCGACCTCCCGGGGCCGATCAGCGCCGCCGAGGACCTCTGGTACGACCTGCGGCGGCGCCCGGGCTACGTCGACGGCTTCGGGCGCGTCGTCAAGGTCGAAGGTCCCTGGCCCGAGGCCGGCGCCCGGGTCCTCTGGGACGGTCCGCGGGGCGGCCGCGGCCGCGTCGCCGAGTCGGTCGCCGCCTTCGAGTGGCGCGAGGGGCAAGAGGTCCGGCTGGAGGACGAGAAGCTGCGCGGCACGCAGACGACGACGTTCTCCCCGAACCCCGACGGGTCGGTCCACGTCGCCGTGCGGCTGGCTTGGACGCTGAAGGAGGGCAACCCGGTCGTCGACTGGGTGTGGGTCCGGCGCGCGATGGGGGAGTCCCTGCGCCGCACGCTCGTGCGCTATCGGATCGAGCGCCTCGCAGACCTCGACGACGAGCGGGCGCTGCAGGCCACGGCTCCATAGGCTGCGGGGCATGTTCGTCTTCAAAGCAGCCGTCGTCGGTGCCGGGACCATGGGCGGACAGATCGCCCAGACCATCGCCGCCGCGGGGATCCCCGTCGTCCTCAAGGACATCCGCCAGGAGCTCGTGGACCACGGGCTCGCCGAGGCCCGGTCGGTCACCGAGGGCGCGATCGGTAAGCTCGTGAAGAAGGGCAAGGCGACCGAGGAGCAGGGCGCCGCGCAGGTCGAGGAGGTCATGGGGCGGATCACCGGAGCGCTCGACTACTCGGGATTCGGCGACGTCGACTTCGTCATCGAGGCCGTCCCGGAGCGCATGGACATCAAGCAGGCGGTGTTCGCCGAGCTCGACGCCGTCACGCCGGGCCACGCGATCCTCGCCTCGAACACCTCGTCGCTCTCGATCTCGGAGATCGCCGACGCGACGTTGCGCCCGGAGAAGGTCGTCGGCTTCCACTACTTCTACCCCGCCTCGGTCATGCCGCTGATCGAGGTCGTCGAGGGGGAGGAGACCTCGGGCGAGACCACCCAGGCGGCCGTGAACTTCGCCCAGGCGATCAAGAAGAACCCGATCACCTGCGCCGAGGTCCCGGGCTTCGTGGTCAACCGCATCCTCAACTCCGGCATCGCGGAGATCTGGCGCGAGCAGGAGGCCAAGGGGCTCTCGATCAAGAAGATCGACGAGGGGGTCGGCGCGGCCGGCGTCGTCCCGATGGGGCCGTACTTCCTCATCAGCCTGCTCGGGCTGGACACGGTGCTGCACGTCGCCGAGCACCTCCACGCCTCCTACGACCTCGAAGGGGAGACCGGCCGCTTCTACGTGCCCGAGGGCATGTCCCGGCTCGTCGCCGAGGGCAAGCTCGGGGCCAAGACCGGCGGCGACGGCTTCTACGACCCCGAGGGCAACGCGAACATCGCGGGCGACGCCGAGCCCGACGTCGCCGAGCTCGTCGAGATGCTCGTCCTGAAGACCTTCGTCGAGGCGGCGCTCGTCCTCGAGGAGGGCGTAACGACCCACCGCGACATCGACGTCGGGATGATGGCCGGCGCCGGGCTCGACCCGCGCCGCGGCCTCTTCCCGCCGTTCATGAAGGCCGACATGGAGGGGCTCGACGGGATCCTCGAGCGCCTCGAGGCCGCCGAGGAGCGGCACGGAGAGCGCTTCGCGCCCCCGACGATCCTGCGCCGCCTAGTGGCCCAGGGCCGGCTCGGGCAGAAGAGCGGTCAGGGCTTCTACGCCTGGCCGCAGTTCGACGAGGACCCGGTGGGCGAGGTCGTCAAGCTCGAGACCCGCGGCGAGATCGGCATCGCCTGGCTGGCCAACGGCCAGATGAACTCGATCGCCCCGACGGTCATCTCGGACCTCGGCAGGGTCCACGCGGCCGCCCAGGCGAAGGGGCTGCGCGCGCTCGTCATCGCCTCGAGCAACCCGCTGCTGTTCTCCGCGGGGGCCGACATCAAGGCGTTCACCCAGATGGACGAGGCCGGCGGGAAGCGGCTGCTCGACGAGGCCCACGGGCTCCTGCGCTCCTTCGAGCAGGGCTCGATCGCCACGATCGCGGCTGTCAACGGCCTCGCCTTCGGCGGCGGCTGCGAGCTCGCGATGGCCTGCGACGTCCGCATCGCCGCCCAGTCGGCGCTCTTCGGCCAGCCCGAGATCAAGCTGGGGATCATCCCCGGCTTCGGTGGCACCCAGCGCCTCCCGCGTCTGGTCGGCACGAACAAGGCGCTGGAGATGAACCTCACGGGCGACGCGGTCTCCGCCCAGGAGGCCTACGAGTTCGGGCTGGTCAACCGCGTTGTGGCCGACCACGAGCTGCTGGACACCGCGCTGTCGTGGGCGCGCAAGCTCGCCGAGCAGGCGCCGCTGGCGGTCGAGCAGATCAAGCGCGTCTCGGGCCAGGGGGACCTCGACGACGGCATCGCCGCCGAGAAGGCCGGCTTCGCCGCGGTCTTCGGCTCCGAGGACGGCAAGGAGGGCATCTCGGCCTTCCTGGGCAAGCGCAAGCCGCAGTGGCAGGGCAAGTGAGGTGAGCCGCGACGTCGCGGGCCTCGCGCGACGGCTGCGCGGGGCCCGCTCCGTCGTGGCGCTCACGGGCGCCGGCATCTCGGTGCCGTCCGGCATCCCGGACTTCCGGTCGCCGGGCACCGGCCTGTGGGAGGGCGTCGACCCGATGGAGGTCGCGCACATCGACGCCTGGCGGCGCGATCCGGAGCGCTTCTGGCGCTTCTACGGCGATCGCTTCGCCGCGCTGGAGGGCAAGCGCCCCAACGGCGCCCACGAGGCGCTCGTCGCGCTCGAGGGCCGGGGCCTCCTGGACGCCGTGATCACGCAGAACATCGACCGGCTGCACCGCAAGGCGGGGTCGACGCGGGTCGTCGAGGTGCACGGGACGATCGGGCACAGCTCGTGCCTGGCCTGCGGCGCGCGCGAGCCGCTGGCCGAGGTCCGCGCGCGGCTTGCCGCCGCGCCTGACGGGGTGCCGCGCTGCGCCTGCGGGCCGGCGCTGAAGCCCGACGTCGTCCTCTTCGGCGAGTTCCTGCCCGAGGGCGCGCTGCAGGAGGCCTACGCGCTCGCCGCGGGCGCCGACGTGCTGCTGTGCATCGGCTCGTCGCTCG
>JBBQZE010000101.1:0-10748 GCA_038207985.1 Solirubrobacterales bacterium | reverse complement strand
GTCGAGCAGGCCGCTCTCGGCGAACAGGGCGCGGCACTGCACGAGCTCGCGCACGGTGCGGACGAACGGCAGCATGACGTGGAGGTTCGTGTAGCCGTGGTCCCAGACCGTCGTCAGCGCGTCGAGCTCCAGCTTCAGGATCGCTGGGTCGTGGGTGTAGCGCAGCGCGCCGCGGAACCCGATCATCGGGTTCGCCTCCTCCGGCTCGAAGCGCTCCCCGCCTTCCAGCCCGCGGAACTCGTTGGTGCGGAAGTCGATCGTGCGGTAGGTGATGTCGCGCGGCGCGAAGGCGGCCGCGAACGTCTCGAGTGCCGCGGCCATCCGCTCGGAGACCTCGGCGCCACGCCCCTGCTCGAGCAGGAGGCTCGGGTGGACGCCCTCGAGCGCCTCGAGCACCATGAGCTCCGCCCGCAGCAGGCCGACGCCGTCGACGTCCAGCGCCGCCGCGCGGTCCACCTGCGAGGGCTCGGAGAGGTTGACGAGCAGCTTCGTGGCCGTCACGGGGCGCGCCGCCGCCGACGGGCCGACCGACGACGCGCCGGCGACGACCGGGGCGCGGTCGACGCGGCCGGCCACGACCGAGCCGCGCGTGGCGTCGACGGTCACGAGCTCGCCGTCGCGGAGCTTGGTGGTCGCGTCGCCGGTCCCGACGACGCAGGGGACGCCGAGCTCCCGCGAGACGATCGCGGCGTGGCAGGTCATGCCGCCGGAGTCCGTGACGATCGCCGCGGCGCGTCGCATCAGCGGAACCCAGTCGGGGGACGTCATGTGCGTCACCAGGACGTCGCCCGCCGCGAAGGCGGCGGCGTCGGCGTGATCGGCGACCTGGCGCACGACGCCCGACGCGCTGCCGGGCGCCGCGCCGAGGCCGCGCACGAGAGGCTCGCTGCTCGCCGAGACGTGGGCACCGGGCTCGGCGTCGCCGGCGGTGGTCACCGGTCGCGACTGGAGCATCCAGACGTCGCCGGCGGGGTCGAAGGCCCACTCGGTGTCCTGGGACGTGCCGTAGTGGCCCTCGATGCGGACGGCGAGCTCGGCCAAGGTGTGGACCTCCGCGTCGGTGAGCACGCGCCGCAGCGCCTCCTCGCCCGTGACCTCGCGGGTGATCGTCCCGCCCTCGGGCCGCCCCTCGATCACGAGCTCCTTGCGCCCCACCTCGTGCGCGACCAGCGCCAGCGTCGGCTTGTCGATGACGTAGCGATCCGGGGTGACGCTGCCGGAGACGACGCTCTCACCGAGCCCGAAGGCGCCCTCGACGACGATCCGGTCGGTGCGGCCGGAGGCCGGGTCGAGCGTGAACATCACGCCGGCGCGCGTCGAGTGGACCTGGCGCTGGACGACGACGGCGATGTCCATGCCGGCCTGCGAGAACCCGCGCTTGGCGCGATAGAAGACGGTGCGCGCCCCGAAGAGCGAGACCCAGCAGCGACGGACCGCGTCGACGACGTCCTCCTCGCCGCGCACGTTGAGGTACGTCTCGTTCATCCCCGCGAACGAGGCCGACTCCGTGTCCTCGGCGGTGGCCGACGAGCGCACGGCGACCGGGACGTCGTCGTGGTCGTGCTCGGCGTCGCCGTCGCACTCCGCGTAGGCGGTGGCGATCGCGTCGTGCAGCCACGGCGGCATCTCCGCGTCGGCGACGAGCGCCTGCGCCCGGCCGGCTGCGGCCTCCAGTGCGGCGGTGTCCTCGACGTCGAGCCCGTCGAGCTCCTCGGCGAGCTGCTCGCGCAGGCCCGACTGGTCGCAGAACGCCGCGTAGGCGGGCGCGCCGACGACGAAGCCGGAGGGCACCGGTAGGCCTGCGGCGGTGAGCTCCCCGAGGTTCGCGCCCTTGCCGCCGGCGAACAGGACGTCGGCGCGCGAGAGCGCGTCGAAGCGCCGGACCGGTGCGACGACGGGCGGGACGGGAACGATCGGCGTCGCGGTCATGAGCGGCCACCGCTCGCGCCGGCGGCGACTGGGACGAGCACGCGTTCGGCGAAATCGACGAGCCGGGACGAGCAGCCCCACTCGTTGTCGTACCAGGCGGAGCGCAGGAAGGCTCGGCCGGTCCGGCCGAGTCCGTTGATGGCGACACGAATGGGCATGCGCCGACGCTAGGCCGGGTCCCCGCCCCGCGCATCCGCAGGGACTACGGAGGACGTTGCGGGAGAATGCGGCCACGACCGCGACCCGCGCGGGCTCGCAGGACGCAGACCTCGAGCGCCCGGACTGGCCGACCTCAACCCGTGGCGGTGTGTGCTCCAAACGTTGTGATGGAGCGATCGGAGCACACACCGTCGGATCGACGGTCCGACGCGGGGATCCCGCCACGGGGAACTACGGAGCGCGTTCCGCAGGACTCCCCGATGGCGCGCGGCCGTCGCGCTGCGACCGTCTGGACCCCCCGTCCCCCCATCGCGAGGTCACGCCATGAAGGCCGCAGTCGCCCACAGCTTCGACCAGCCGCTCGTCGGGGACGTCCCCATCTCCGACCTCGGCCCCGAGCAGGTGCTCGTCAGCGTCGAGGCCACGGCGTGAGCAAGGCGTCGCCCGTTCAGCCCGGGAAGGAGCGGGCTCGTGCCTATCCCGCGCATCGCGAGGCCGACGTCGTGCTGCGGAGCGGCGCGTCGATCCGGCTGCGGCCGATCCGCTCGGAGGACGAGGCCGGGATGCTCGCGTTCCTCTCCGGCCTGTCGGTGGAGGCGCGGGCGTTCCGCTTCTTCACGGCGGGCGCCGACCTGCGCGCCGCCGCCCGCTGGGCGACCGACGTCGACTACGCCGACAGCTACGGGATCGTCGCCGTCACAGGCGACGGCGCGACGATCCTCGCG
The DNA here is from genome assembly GCA_038207985.1 of Solirubrobacterales bacterium. Taxonomy (GTDB): domain Bacteria; phylum Actinomycetota; class Thermoleophilia; order Solirubrobacterales; family Solirubrobacteraceae; genus Paraconexibacter. Next base: position 7,935 of record JBBQZE010000101.1, on the reverse strand, counting down.
CACGGGATGTACGCCCGCGACGGCGGCGACGGCGCCGAGGTGGCCTTCGCCGTGGCCGGCGCGCTGCAAGGTGAGGGCATCGCGACGACGATGCTCGCGCACCTCGCTCAGGCCGCCCGCGCAGAGGGGATCGAGCGCTTCGTCGCCGACGTGCTGCCGGAGAACCACCGCATGGTCGGCGTCTTTCGCGAAAGCGGCTTCGAGGTCACCGTCTCCGCCGAACCCGGCGCGCTGATCTTCTCGATGCCGACGGAGCTCGAGGCGGGGGCGCAGCGCCGCTACGACGAGCGCGATGCGGAGGCAGCCGCTGCAGCCGTCGCCCGCGTGCTGCGCCCGCGTTCGGTCGCGGTGGTGGGCGCGTCGGCCCGCGCCGGCTCGGTCGGCGGCGCGATCCTGCGCAACGTCCTGGCCGCGGGCTTCACCGGCGAGGTCCATGCGGTCAGCACCCGCGGGGGAGCGCCGGAGGGCATCACGGCGCAGCGCTCGGTGCGCGACGTGCCCGGCGAGCTGGACCTCGCGGTCATCGCCGTCCCCGCGGACGCAGTCCTCGGGGTCGCCCGCGACTGCGCGGCCAAGGGCGTCCGCGCCCTCGTCGTCGTGTCGGCCGGCTTCGGCGAGACGGGCGCGGAGGGCCGCGGGCGCCAGCGTGAGCTGCTGTCCGTCTGCCGCGCCGCCGGCATGCGCCTGGTCGGACCGAACTGCCTCGGCGTGATGAACACCGATCCCGCGATCGGCCTGAACGCGACCTTCGGCCCGGTCCAGCCGCCGCGCGGGCGGGTCGCCTTCATGTCGCAGAGCGGCGCGCTCGGCATCGCCATCGTCGACGCGCTGCAGGAGGAGGGCATCGGGCTCTCGTCGTTCGTCTCCGTCGGCAACAAGGCCGACCTGTCGGGCAACGACCTGCTCGCCTACTGGGATCGCGATGCCGAGACCGACGTGATCCTGCTCTACCTCGAGTCCTTCGGGAACCCGCGCCGGTTCTCCCGCGTCGCGCGCGACGTCGCGTCGCGGAAGCCGATCGTGGCGGTCAAGGGCGGGCGCTCACCCGTCGGGGCGCGGGCCGCAGGCTCCCACACCGGCGCGCTGCTGGCCGCGTCGGACGCGACCGTCGACGCGCTCTTCGCGCAGGCAGGGGTCGTGCGCACCGAGACGCTCGGCGAGCTCTTCGACGTCGCCGGGCTGCTCGCCGCGCAGCCGCCCCCCGCCGGGCCGCGCGTCGGGGTCGTGACCAACGGCGGCGGCCTCGGCATCCTCTGCGCCGACGCCTGCGAGGCCGCCGGGCTCGACGTCGTTGCCACGCCGGACGCCGTGCAGCACGCGCTCCGCGTCGGGCTCCCGGCGGGCGCGGCGGTCGCCAACCCGCTCGACCTGCTGGCCAGCGCGTCCGCCGCGCAGTTCGCGCTGGCCGTCGACGACCTCGCCGCGAGCGGTGCGGTGGACTCGATCATCGTGCTCTACGTGCCCCCGCTCGTCACCGACCCCGAGGCGATCGCCGTCGCGGTGCGCGAGGCCGCGGACCGGGCCCCGATCCCGGTGATCGCCGTCTTCGCGATGCCGCAGGCGCCCGAGCCCGTGCGCGGCCTGCCCTGCTTTCGCTTCCCCGAGGACGCCGCTCGGGCGCTCGGGCGCGCCGCGCGCTACGGGGCGTGGCGCAGCGCGCCGACCGGACGCATCCCCGCCCTCGAGGTCGACGACGCGGCAGCGGCGGCCATCATCGCGCGGGCGCTCGGCCGCGGCCCCGGGTGGCTGGCGCCGCAGGAGGCCATCGCGCTCCTGGACTGCTACGGCGTCACCCAGCCGGGGTACGCGGTCGTGGCCGACGGCGCGGCGGCCGCAGCGCTGGCCCGCCGCTGGCGCCGCCCGATCGCGTTGAAGGGGATCGCCGACGGGCTCGTCCATCGCAGCGACGCCGGCGCGGTCGAAGCCGGCCTGGCGGGCGCCCGCACGATCGAACGCGCCGCCGAAGCCATGACTGCCCGCATGCAGGCGGCGGGGTATGAGCCCACCGGATTCCTCGTCCAGGAGATGGCGCCCCGGGGCGTCGAGCTGCTGGTGGGAGCGGTGGCCGACCCGACGTTCGGGCCGGTCGTCGCCGTCGCCGCGGGCGGGACGGCGGCCGAGCTGCTGGGCGACACGGCGCTGCGCCTGACACCGCTGACCGACCGCGACGCCCACGACGTCGTCCGCGAACTCACGACCTTCCCGCTGCTCGACGGATACCGCGGCGCGAAGACTGCGGACGTCGCGGCGGTCGAGCAGGTGCTGCTGCGGATGAGCGCGTTGATGGAGGCCCACCACGAGATCGCCGAGATCGAGTGCAACCCGCTCATCGTCTCGCCGGACGGCGCCCTCGCCGTCGACGTCCGGGCACGGGTCGAGCGCGCCGCCACGCGCACCCCGGAACCGTCGCTGCGGGCGTCGGGCTAGATCGAGCTCACGCGCTGGGGAAGCGTGAGCGACGGCGCTTCGACGCAGCGTCCGTCAAGCGGTCACACCCGACACGTCGCCGGCGGCGAAGCTCGGCGCCGCGTCGGACGCTTCGGCCCGCGGCACGATGACCACCGAGCAGGCGGCATGGTGGAGCACGAAGTGGCCGGTGCTGCCCAGCAGCACGTGGCGGAGCGGCCCGTAGGCCCGGGATCCGCACACGATCAGGTCGACCGCCTCCGACGCCGCGACGATCGCCTTGCCCGTCGGCCAGAGCGGGGCCAGCGTGGCGCCGATGGCGTTGTCCCCGAGCACTTCCACCGCTCGCGCCACGAAGGCCGCAGCGCGCTCCGCCGGTTCGACGAAGAGCGCCGGCGGCAGATTTCCGAGCCCCGCGTGGTCGAAGTACGCGGGTGGCGTCTGCACGCTGATGACGTCGACCGTGGACCGGGTCGCGTGGGCGACTGCGTCAGCCCACGCCAGGGCGCCCTCGGCCTCGGCGGACCCGTCGTAGGCCAGCAGCACGCGGTCGACGGCCCGACCTGCACCGGCGAACCCGAGGGCGGCCATCGCGACCGGGCAGGGACTGCCGTGCAGCAGGCGATCGGCCACCGTCCCGAGGAGGGCCAGCCCGGCCGCGCCCCGATGGCTCGAGCCGACCACCACCAGCGCGGCGCCTTCGTGCTCGGCCATGCCGTGGAGCCCGTGCGCCACCGACGGCGCGTCGACGAGTCGGAGCTCCTCGCCTGCGTGCAGGCTTGCGCGCAGTGGTGCGAGGCGGTCTCCGGCCTCGTCGCGCTTCGCACCACGAGCATCGGCGCCCAGCGCCGCCCCCGGCCCGGGGGGCTCGACGACGTGGACCACGACACGCCGCACGCCGTCCTGGGGAGCCAGCACGCGCGACAACGCCAGGGCGTCGTCGCCGCAGGAGGTTCCGTCGTGGCCGACGAGGTGCAGGAGGCTCATGGAAGCGACGGTACGCCCGCCGCACCCTTCCGGCTTCCGTGGAAAGTGCGCTCCCGCCTGCGGGCAACCACGGGCGAGGAGGCGGCGCTACCCGCCCGCGACGTCGCGCCGGGTGAAGCTCACGTACGCGGCGGCCAGGCAGGGCAGGGAGTAGGCCGCGCACACCCAGGCGGCGCGGACGATCGGCGCCCAGTCGACGGGGGTGCGCAGCAGGCCCTGCCAGGCGTTGAACTGCGTGGGCAAGAGGTATGGCTGCAGGCCGCTGAGCCCCGGGAGGATCGTCAGCAGCTGGAGCATCAGCGAGATCATCAGCGCGCCGACCACCGCCGCCGCGGAGTTGTGGGTCACCGTCGAAAGCAGCAGCGCGATCGAGGCGATGGCGAACAGCGGCAGCGCGTAGACCGCGAGGCTCACCGCGATGAGCTCGAGCCCGCGCCCGGCGCTGACGGTGTCGCCCGAGAGCGTCACCAGCGGGTTGAAGCCCGACTTCAGGACGCCGGCGATGATCGCCGTCAGCCCCATCACGACCCGGGCGACCAGGGCGTAGGTGAAGGCTGCGAGCAGCTTGGCGGTGAAGATGCGGCCCCGACCCGAGGAGCGCGTGAGGATCGTCTTCAGCGTCCCGTTGTGGTCCTCGGCGGCCACGATGTCGCCGGCGACGAGCGCCGTGACCAGCGGGAAGAGCCAGTAGGACCCGAAGATCAGGATCACGGGGGGGATGGCCAGGCCGGACTGGCGGACGTAGCGGCCGAAGGCGACGTCCTCGGGCTGGCCGGTCTGCACCGCGAGCGCGACCACGAAGATGATCGGCACCAGGAGCGAGACGGCGAGGCCCAGGTAGGTGCGCTTCTGGTGTGCGAGCTTGCGCAGCTCCCAGGCGTAGACCGTGCGCAGTGCGACCATCAGGACACCCCCGCCGCGTCGGGGACGAGCTCGGGCGCGGGCGCGGCCTCTCCCTCGGTGAGGCGGAAGAACAGGTCCTCGAGCGCAGCAGCGTGGGGGGCGAGCGCCCGGATCGCCAGGCCCGACTCGACCAGCGCGACCGAGAGCTGCTCGGCCGCCGCCTCCGGGGCGGCGAACCGGAGCTCGAGCCCGTCGCGGCGCACGTCGGTCAGCCCGCGTTGCGCGCGGCAGACCTCGAGCGCACGGGCGTCGTCGGTCGTGCGCAGGCGCCACTCGCCGCCGACCGTCGCCTTGAGGTCGCTCAGCCGTCCCTCGTAGACGATGCTCCCCGTCCGCACGATCGCCACGCGGTTGCAGAGCTCCTCGACCTCGTTGAGCAGGTGGCTGGAGAGGAGCACGGTGGTCCCCGCCTGCGACAGCCGCGCGACCAGCGCGCGCATGTCGCGCATGCCCGCCGGGTCCAGGCCGGTGGCCGGCTCGTCGAGCAGCAGCAGCTGCGGGTCGCGCAGCAGCGCGCCCGCGACGCCGAGGCGCTGGCGCATGCCGTGGGAGTAGCCGCCGACCTTGTGCTTGGCGCGGTCGGCCAGCTCGACCACGTCGAGCGCCATGTCGATCCGCCCCGCCGCCTCGCCGCCGTCGAGCGCGGCGAGCAGCTCGAGGTTCTTGCGGCCCGTGAGGTACGGGTAGAAGCGCGGCGCCTCGACGAAGCCCGCGACGCCCTTCAGCGCGCCGACCGGGTCGTGCTGAGGGTCGCGGCCGAAGACCCGCACCTGCCCGCTGGTCGGCCGGATGAGGCCGAGCAGCATGCGCAGCACCGTCGTCTTGCCCGCGCCGTTGGGCCCGAGGTAGCCGTATACGTCGCCGGCCTCGACCGTGAGGTCGACGCCGGCGACGGCGGTCACGTCGCCGTAGGTCTTGACCAGGTCGCGGACCTCGACCGGGCTAGAGGCCACGGGCGGCTGCCTCCGCCGCGGCGGCAGGAACCGAGCCGAGCACCGTGTACTGCACACCGCCCCGTTGGAAGCGCACGAGCGTGCCGAGCGCGGTGGACAGCTCGTCGCCCGGGGCGCCGTCGATGGAGACCTTGGGCAGCTGCAGCTGGGCGCCGCCCTGGCCCTTGTCCTTGCCCGCGGGCGGTGCGGTGGCGGCCGGGTCGGCGACCTGCTCGAGCACCACGATCCCGCCGAGCTGCGCGCCGTAGGTCACCAGGGCGCCGGGCTTGTCGCCCATCGTGACCAGGCGCACCTCGTGACGCGGGAGGCCGACGAGGGTGTCCGGCGCGGCCAGGGTGAACGGGACGGCCTTGGCGACCGCTGTGGCCCCCGTGACCGGCGGTGCGTCCTTGCCCGCTGCGTCCTTGCCGCCGCCGGCCAGGTCGAGCTTTACGACCTTCGCGCCGGCGGGGACCGCAGCGGTGAGCGCGGCGGGGTCGACCGCGCCGTAGGAGATGCGGGTCGCGGCGAGTTCGAGCACCGGCGACGAGGAGCCCGCGGCGTAGATGCCCGCACGCAGCGGGGTCCCCTTGGCGGCGTCCCAGGCGAGCTCGCCCGCGCCGATCAGCCCGCCGTCGTGGCGCGGGCTCAAGCGCACGGAGTAGGCCGGGCGGCCCGCGACGTTCGTCCCGGTGGGGCCCGCGATGTCGGCGGACTTCGCGAGCTTGGCGATCGCGTCCTGGATCTTGGCGACGCTCGGCGGGGAGTCGGTGGCGTGAGCGTCGGCCTTCGCGCCGGTGTCCGCGGGCAGCGTCGCTTCGTAGGCGGTGTTCGAGCTGGCGTCGTAGACCGTGACCTTCTTGCCGTCGGTCATGACCTGCGCGTCGCCGCGGTCGGACTGCAGCTCGAGGCGTGCGCGGCCGTCGTCGGCGAGCCAGAGACGGCCCTTGGCGCCGGCCAGCAGCGGTCCGCCGCCCGTCAGGCTCGAGGCGTCGATCAGCTTGTTGGTGAAGGTGATGCGTGCGGTGATGCCCTTGACGGCGGGGGCCACGAGCGCGTCGTGCACCGCGGTCGCCAACGGCTTGGCCGGGGGGACCGTCGGCGCGCCGGCGAAGGCTCCGGCCGCAGCGGCCACGCCACCGGCGAGGACGACGGCGCTCGTGGCGGCGATCGTGCGTGTGCGGTTCATGAGGAGGACCCTTCGCTGGACATGGGATCGACGGTAGGGCTCGACCTTGAAGGGTTCGTGACGATCGGCGATGCGGGCAGGTCGAGCGTGAAGCTGGCGCCCGCGACCTCGACGTCCCCGCCGTGGGCCTGTGCGATGTCGCGGACGATCGCCAGGCCGAGCCCGGAGCCCGGCCGCCCCGAGGCCTGAGGGCCGCGCCAGAAGCGCGTGAACGCCATCTCGGCATGCGCCGCGTCGAGTCCCGGCCCCGCGTCGGTGACCGCGAGGCGCACCCGGCCGCGCACGGCGTCGACCCGCACCACCACCGGCGGCGCGCCGTGCACGCAGGCGTTGACGACGAGGTTGTCCAGGGCGCGCGCGAGCGCTCGCGGGTCGCCTTCGACGGCCGCGTCGCGGACGATCTCCACCTCGACGCCAGGGTGCGCCCCGGCGACCTCACGCGCGAGCTGCCCGGCGTCGACGGGCACCGGGTGGCCGCTGGCGGTCTCTTCGCGCTCGAGCGTCAGCAGGTCGTCGATCAGCCGCGCGAGCCGGGCGGCGTCGGCTTGCAGGTCGGCGAGCACCCCGTCGTCGGCGCCATGGCGGGCGAGGTAGGCGACGTTGCCCACGAGCGCCGTCACGGGGGTGCGCAGCTCGTGCGACGCGTCGGCCAGGAAGCGTCGCTCCGTGGCCCGCGCGTGGTCGAGCGCGTCGAGCATCCCGTTGAGCGTCCGTGCCAGCGCGGCGATCTCGCCGCTGCCGCCCGGCGGCAGCCGCCGCGCCGCGTCCCCGGTCCGCGAGATCTCGCTCGCCCCCGCGCTGAGCCGCCGCAGCGGCCGCAGTCCGCGCACGGTCAGCGCCGCCGCGCCGAGCGCGCCGAGGGCCGCCGCCGCCAGCGCGCTGGCGAGCAGGAGCCGCGCGAGGCGGGCGCGCGTGCGGTCGAGCTCGGCCGTGGAGGAGCCGACCACCACGGCGCCGCCCCCGGCCGCGCCGCCGGCCGGCAGCGGCGCGACGAACACGCGCACCTCCTCGCCGGAGAGCCGCACGCGCCCGTAGCCCGTCCTGCCGCGCGCGATCGCGGCCGTGACCAGCGCGTCGGCCGGCAGCAGCCGCCCGCCGAGCGCCGACGAGCGCGCGACGATGCGCCGCCGGTCGTCGAGGATCTCCACGAGCAGGTCGCGGCCGCCGACGGGCGCATCCAGGGCGGCGGGAGCGGTCAGCAGGGCGGGGGCCGAGACGCTCAGCCGGGCGACGTCCCCCGCCCGGCTGCGCAGCCCCCGGTCCAGCGAGGAGCGCAGCTCGTGGGAGATCAGCAGCTGGCTCGCGCCGCCCAGGAGCGCCACGGCCAAGAAGACCGCGCCGGCGGCCGCGAGGGCGACCCGCGTGCTGAGCGCAAGGCGCCTCACGGATCGATGACGAAGCCGACGCCGCGGACCGTCCGGATGAGCGCGGGCTCCCCGAGTTTGCGGCGGAGGTTGGCCACGTAGCGGTCGACGACGTTCTCGACCGCCGCGGCGCCCCAGATCTCCTCGATGGCCT
>JBBQZE010000100.1:0-10818 GCA_038207985.1 Solirubrobacterales bacterium | reverse complement strand
ACGGCGTGGCCCCGTGAGTCGTTGATCGCCTTCAGGCCGTCCACGTCGACGACGACGACCGCCCAGTCGCGCTCCGTGCCGCCCACCTCGAGGTGCTGGGCCAGGCGCTCCTCCCACCAGCCGCGGCTCGCGGTTCCCGTGAGCGCGTCGGTGGCGACGCGGCGGGCGAGCTCCGCGTTCTCCTCGGCCAGGCGCTCCTGGGCCATGGCGCGGCGGACGACGGCCTCGGCCGCGTCGGCCATCGCGACCGCCACGCGGCGGCACAGGGAGGTGAAGCCGCGTGGCGTGGTGCTCGCGTGGGCCACGAGCAGCACCGCGACCGCATCCGGGCCGACGGGGAGGGCCTGCAGCGACGCGATGCCGTCCGCCGCGCCGAAGCCGTCTAGGACGAGGGTGGGCGCCGCCGCGGTGGTGTCCTGCACGAGCAGCGGCAGCTCGCGCCGCCGTACGGCGAGGGCGGCCATCGCCTGGCGCACCTGGGCCTCGCGGGCCGGCGACCACCCCGGGCCGGCCCAGCCGAGGACGGGCTCGGCGCCGTCGCCGGGCACGGTGGCGACCGCTGCGAACTCGCACGACAGCGCGGCCGCGGCGCACCCCGCGACCGCGTCGAGGGCGGCCGGCAGCGCCTCGGCGGAGACCGTCGTGACCGCACGCACCGCGTCGAGCACCTCGAGCTCGTCCTCGAGCCGCTTGGCCTGCGGAACCTCGCCTACGGCGTGCGCTGCCCGCTCGGCCAGGGCCGCCAGGCGATCGGCCGGCAACGCGGCCAGCGACCGGGACACCGAGCCGAAGACGACAACCTCGCCCTGAGGAGTGCGGACGAGCGCGGCACCGCGCGCGTAATAGGGGCCGATGACGCGGACGGGCTCCGGCGCGTCGATCAGGACAGGGGCTGTGACCCGGAGCGCCTCGCGCAGCGATGGCTCTTGGGCGGTGTGAAGCTCGAGGTTCCCGGCCCAGCCGCTGCCCCGGCCGACGCCGTCGACGTGGGACCAGCGGTCGACGCCGGACGGGCGCAGCACGAGCACGTCGCGCGCACCGAGCTGATCGGCGAGTGCGGTCAGCGCGTGGCCGCGCACCTGCGCGCTCATGTCCTGCCCGGTCACCTCGGGCTCCGGCGTCGCGACCCCGAGCTCGGCGAGCAGCGCCGCGACGACCGCGGGATCGAACTGCGCGCCAGCGTGCTCGAGCATCTCGGCCTGCGCGGCGTCGGGGTCCATCGCGGCGCGGTAGGGCCGGTCGGAGGTCATGGCGTGGTAGCTGTCGCAGACGTAGACGATGCGGCTGGCGAGCGGGATCCGCCCTCCCGACAGCCCGTCGGGGTAGCCCGTCCCGTCCCAGCGCTCGTGCTCGTGGCGGACCGCCTTGGCGACGTCCTCCAGGAACGGCACACGGGCCAGGATGCGCTCCCCGATGACCGGGTGGCGGCGCATCACCTCCCACTCCTGCGGGGTGAGCGGGCCCGTCTTGCCGAGGATCTCCGTCGGGATCCCGAGCTTGCCGATGTCGTGCAGCATCGCCACACGCTCGAGCGACTCGAGCTCGGCGGGCGAGAGCCCGAGCCGGCGCCCGACCCGGGCGGTGATCTCGGCGGTCTGCGAGGAGTGGGCGGCGGTGTACTCGTCGCGGCTGTCGAGCGCCGAGGTCAGCGCCAGGACGATCGACTCGTAGTTGCGGGCGAGCTCGCACTGGCGGCGGATGCTCTCCAGGCCGAGCGCGACGATGGGCGCGTACTCCTGGACCGCGGTCAGCGCGGCGTCGGCGGGGCGGCCCGCCTGCTCGCCGTAGCTCGCGAAGACGCCGAGCACGCGACCGTCGGGGAGCGCGACCGGGACCGCCCAGCAGGAGCGCACGGACTCCGCGGTGGCGGCGGCGCGGAACTGGTCCCAGTTCTGGTCGCTGAGCACGTCGGGGACGAAGCAGGGACGACCCGTGGCCGCCGCGGAGCCGCAGGCGCCGCCGGTCGGCGCGACGAGCATGCCGTCCACGAGCGCGGCGAAGTGCTCCGGCAGGCCCTCGGTGGCGCCCGGGCGCAGGCGGCCGTCCTCGACGAGGAGGATCGCGCAGCGCTCGGCGCCCGAGAGGCGGCCGAGGTGGCGCAGCGCCTCCTGCAGGAAGGGCTCGGTGCTGAGCGCGCCCGCGGCGATCGCCGTCGCGCGGTAGCGCGCGGCGAGGTCTGCGTCGTCGGTCTCGGGGACTCGTCCCGCCGGCCTCGCTTGGGGGCGCGATCGCACCCCCAAGGCTTCGGCCGATTCGGGCCAGGACTTGACCCCGCCTAGACACCTCGACGCGTAGCGTGCCCTGAAGTGGCCGTTCGGCGATCTCTGAACCCACGGCCGGGCGTCCGGGCCCGGAACGCAGAAGGGGCCCGCGCGCGCGGACCCCTTCGGTCGGGTGGAGCTGCAATCGGGGCGAGAGGATTTGAACCTCCGACCTCGCCGACCCGAACGGCGCGCGCTACCAGGCTGCGCCACGCCCCGATGTACCTCCAGTATGACAGCGACCGGCGCGCGGCGGCGTCGCGCCCGACCCTCAGGTCGAGGCGCCCGCGACGGCTTTGAAGTACCGGATGGCGAGCCCGGTCATCAGCGTCTGGTAGGCCGGCTCGAGCTCCGAGCCGTCCTCGCGGGCCCAGCGCTCGAGGCCGAGCGCCTCGATCGCCCCGCTCTGCGCGAGGACCTCGTCGACGAGCTCGGGGTGCTGGTCGCAGAAGTAGGCGCCGATCGAGTAGAGCCCGGTGTCGGTGAGGCTGTCGAGGAAGCCCTCGGACGCGCGGGCCACTGCCTAGCCGCCCGGCAGCGCGGCCGCGGCGTCGTGTGCGGCGACCACGGCGGCCTCCGAGGCGGCGGCCGTCCGGGCGGCCTGCGTCGCGGCCGCCTGGACCTGACGCGTCACCTCGGCGGCCGCGGCCGGAACGCGCACGGGTGCCTGCAGGATCGCGGCGCCGTCCACCGGGATCCCCGGGTTGGCGAGCGGCGTGCCCTTCACCACCGCCGTGACGGCGGTCGGCGCCGGGCCGGTGACGGCCGGGACGGTGGCGGGAGCCGGGGCCGCCTGGGTGGTCGCGGACGGCGTGCCCGCGCCGCCCGCCGGGGGCGTCGAGCCCGCAGTCGCGCCGCGCCGCCCGGTGCGGCTCCGGCGGCTCGTCGCCGCGCGAGAGTAGGTCGGGGCCACCGTGGCGGTCCGCGGCGTGCGCGCCGTGGCGGCAGGACCACCGGTCACGGGGGCGCGGCGGGCCGCGACGACCGCGTGCGGCACCGCGATCGGCGGGGCCGACGGCGTCGACGGCGCGATCCGGTCGCGGACCGCGTGCCCTCCGGCGACGCCGGCGGCGGCCAGTGCCACCGCCGCCCCCGCGGCGCGGGCCCACGACGCGAGCGCCGGATCCGTGGCGCTGCCGAGCTGCGGCGCCCACTGGGCCAGCGCCGCGTCGCCACCCCCGCCGCCCCCGCCGGACCAGCGGCGGTGCAGGAAGGCGGGGAGGGGGACGAGCGCGGCGATCTTCGCGCGGACACCGCGCGGAGCCAGGGCGGAGACGGGCAGGCCGGCGCTGTGGGCCTCACGGCGGCAGGGCTGGCAGTGAGAGAGGTGGGCGCTCAGGCGGCGGCGATCGCGGGCGCCGAAGGCGCGGAGCTGCGTCGTCGCGATGAGGTCCTGCACGCGCAGGCAGCGCTCGCCCGAGACGAGCTCCTGGTACTCCTCGCCCAGGCGCCGCCGGGCGCGGAAGAGCGTGGACTCCACCCCCGACCGGGTCATGTCGAGGCGCTCGGCGATCTCCTCGTAGCTGCGGCCCTCGAGCTCCCGCATCACAAGGACGTCGTGGTGCTGGCGGCTCAGCCCGCCGAAGGCGCCGAGGAGGTCGTCCAGCGACTGCCGGCGCTCGGCCACCGCGTCGGGAGCCGGGGTGCGCGCGGCGAGGTGGATGCTCTCCGCCGCCCCGAGGCCCGCGTCGGTGTCGTAGGAGACCACGTCGGCCCGCCGCGAGCGGCGGAACTGGTCGATGCAGGCGTTCTTCGCGATCTCGTAGATCCACGGCTTGAACGCGATCGGCCGCTCCGTGTCGCGCATGCGGCGCAGAGCGGAGAGGAAGACGTCCTGGGTGATCTCCTCCGCCCGCCCGTGGTCGCCCACCCGCGCGTTGACGAAGGCCACGATCCGCTCGTGGTACCGGGCGTACAGCTCCTCGAACGCGCGGGGCTCGCCGCGCCGGAGGGCGACGACCAACTCGGCGTCCGAAGAGGCCTCTGCGCTGCGCACGGGTGCCGGTGCCGTGGACGCTGGGGGTGAGGAAGTGGCCATCGCGTAGGATCGGGCTGTTCCTGCAGTGATGCCCGAGGCTACCGTCCGCCAACCCCGGCGGCAACCGCCCGCAGGCTCGTGCGCATGGCCTCGCTGACCCGGATCATCGACCACCTCGACGAGCTCCTCGCCCCCGCGCGCTGGGAGGACTACGCCCCGAACGGGCTGCAGGTCCCGGGGGGCGAGGAGGTGCGCCGCGTCGTGACGGGGGTGTCGGCCCACCTCGAGCTCTTCGAACAGGCGATCGCCGTCGACGCGGACCTCGTGCTCGTCCACCACGGCCTCTTCTGGCGCGGGCAGCCGCTCGGCATCGACCGGGTGCAGCACCGCCGCCTGCGGCTGCTCTTCGAGCACGACGTCGCGCTGGCCGCGTACCACCTGCCCCTGGACGCGCACCCCGTCCACGGCAACAACGCGCGGCTCGCCGCCGCCCTGGGCGCCGAGTCCTGGGAGCCCGCCTTCCCGCATGCCGGCGCGCCGATCGGCGTCGCCGCACGGTTCGGCGGCGACGGGGTCCCGGCCGCCGAGCTGCTGCAGCGCGTGCGTGAGGTGACCCTCCGCGACGACGTGCTCGCCTTCCTCGACGGCCCCGAGGTCGTGCGCAGCCTCGGCATCTGCTGCGGCGCCGCGGCCGACGACCTGCCGGCGGCCGTGGCGCTCGGCCTCGACGCCTTCCTGACGGGCGAGCCCGCGGAGCGGTGCATGGCGATCGCCCGCGAGCACGGCATCCACTTCCTGGCCGCCGGCCATCACGCCACGGAGCGCCTCGGCGTGCAGCGCCTTGGTGAGCTTCTGGCGGCCGAGCACGGCGTCGAGCACCGCTTCTGCGAGGTCCCCAACCCCATCTGAGGGCCGCGGGGTAGCATCGGCCGATGGAAGCCGGAACCGCCCCCGTCACCACCCATTCGACCACCATCGCGGACATGCTGACCCGCGCCGCGGAGGTCCACGCGGACAAGGTCGCGGTACTGCGCAAGGTCGGCGAGGAGTGGCGGGAGACGACCTACGCGGAGGTGGGCGTGATCGTCTCCGAGCTCGGCCGCGGCTTCCTCGACCTCGGGTTGGAGCCGGGCGACCGCGCCTGCATCCTCTCGGGCACCCGCCCCGAATGGAGCTACACGGACTTCGCCCTCGCCGCGAACGGCGTCGTCGTCGTACCGATCTACCAGACCAACTCGCCGTCGGAGTGCCAGTACGTCATCGCGAACTCCGACGCGCGGATCGTCGTCTGCGAGGACGCCGCCCAGGTCGCCAAGGTCCACGAGGTGCGCGGCGCGCTCCCCGCGCTGGAGACCATCGTGGTGATGGAGGCCGAGGGCGCCCCAGAGGGCTGCGTGACCATCGACGAGCTGCGCGAGCGCGGTCGCGGGCGGGACGTCGCCGAGCTCGAGGCGCGGACCGCGGCCGTCCGCCCTCAAGACCCGTTCACGTTCATCTACACGTCGGGCACCACCGGCCCGCCGAAGGGCTGCGTCCTCACGCACGGCAACTACCGCGCCGTGGTCGACAAGGTCCTGGCCCTCGGGACCATGGGCACCCAGGCGGAGGAGGTCGTCTACCTCTACCTCCCGCTCGCGCACTCCTACGCGCTGCTCATCCAGCTCGTGGCCGTCGACGTCGGCGCGACGATCGCGTACTACGGCGGCGACACGAAGCAGATCGTGGCCGAGCTCGTGCAGACGCGGCCGACCTACCTGCCGTCGGTCCCGCGCATCTTCGAGAAGGTCTACACGCTGGTGACGGGCAACGTGGAGGAAGCGCTGCTGACCCAGGCGGTGACCGTCGGCAAGCAGGTGCAGGACCTGCGCATGGCCGGCGAGCCGGTCGGCGCGGAGCTCCAGGCGGCCTACGACCAGTTCGACGAGAAGCTGTTCGCGAACGTGCGCGGCGCCTTCGGCGGGCGTCTCACGCAGGCCAGCACCGGCGCGGCTCCCATCGCGCACGAGATCCTCGAGTTCTTCTGGGCGTGCGGCGTCCCGGTGATGGAGGGCTACGGGATGACGGAGACCTCGACGGTCGCAACCTCGCAGGCACCGGGCACGCACCGCTTCGGCACCGTCGGCCGCGCGCTACCGGGTGTCGACATCCGCATCGGCGAGGACGGCGAGGTGCTGCTGCGCGGCGCGAACATCTTCGAGGGCTACCACAAGAACGCCGACGCGTCGTTCGGCGCCGTGGTCGACGGCTGGCTGCACACGGGCGACCTCGGCTCGGTGGACGACGACGGCTACCTCTCGATCACCGGCCGCAAGAAGGACATCATCATCACCGCCGGCGGCAAGAACCTCACCCCGGCCAACCTCGAGAACGACATGAAGCAGAGCCGCTGGGTCAGCCAGGCCGTCATGCACGGCGACCGCCGGCCGTACCCGGTGATGCTGATCACGCTCGACGAGGAGGAGGTCGGGCCCTGGGCGCAGGGTGAGGGCATCGAGGACACCTCGCCGGGCGCGCTCGCGCACGAGCCCAAGGTGCTCGCGCTGGTGCAGGAGGCGCTCGACAAGGCCAACGCCAAGTACGCGCAGGTCGAGCAGGTCAAGAAGTTCTTCGTGCTCGACCACGACCTCACGCAGGAGACCGGCGAGCTCACGCCGACCCTTAAGGTCAAGCGCAACGTGGTCTACGACAAGTACGCGGGAGAGTTCGACGCGCTGTACGGCGGTCCGGCGGGCTGACGGCCGATCCGGGCTACGCTTGGCGCGTGCGCACCGACCCCACCGACAACGGCGGCATGTTCGTCGGGCGGCGCCCCGGCACCGCGCCGGTGCGCTACCGCGCGCTGCCCAAGCCGGGGGGCGCGAGGCGCCGCACGTTCGACAAGGCCGTCGCGAACGTCGTCCTCGTCTGCATGGTGCTGCTCAACCTCCTCTTCTGGGGCCCGATCCCGGCGGGCGGCCTCTGGGTGGCCGCCCAGGTCCAGTACCGCACCCAGAACATCGGGCTGGCGCTCGTCGTCGGCTTCGCGGTCATCCTCGCGGCGCTGCTCGGCGGCCTCGTGGTGCTCAAGCGCATCGACCGCATCTGGGTGCTCGTCCGCCGCGCCGCGGGCTACGACCAGCGCACGGGCGTCCTGAGCACCGTTTTCGCGATCACCTGCGCGATCGGGGTCGTCTGCTTCACGGTGTGGCTGCTCGGCTTCGCAGGCCTCGGCCCCACGCTCGCCCCGACCCACTAGGCCAGTCGCCGACCACCCTTGCCGCTGTTCAAGCACTACCGCCAGTTCGAGGGGCTGAGCGAGCAGGAGGTCAACGTCGGCAAGCGGGCGGAGGCCGCCGAGCGCCGCGCCAAGGAGCTCGCGCGCGTCGACCCGCTGGACCTCGCACGCACGACGTGGCCCGAGTACCCCCCGCCGGTCATCGTCAGCGCCATCACCTACGCGGCCCGCCGCGGGCTCCACCGCTACATCGACCGCCACGCGACGGCGCTCCGGGCCGAGCTCGCCCTCCGGCACGGCGTCCCCGCCGGCCGCCTCGTCGTCGGCGACGGTTCCGCCCAGCTGCTCTCGGGCGCCGCGCACGCGCTCCTCGAGCCGGACGACGAGCTCATCACCCCGTGGCCCTCCTACGCGCTGTACCCCCTGATGGCGCGGCGCGCCCGCGGGCACGCCGTCCCGGTCCCCGGCTTCTCGGTGGACGGGCTGCTGTCCGCGGTCAACCCGCGCACGCGGCTCGTCGCGCTGGCCAACCCGAACGACCCGACGGGCGAGCTGCTGCGGGTCGGCGAGCTGCGGCGCCTGCTCGGCGCGCTGCCGGAGCGCGTCGTCGTCCTGCTCGACGAGGCGCTGCGGGACTTCGTCGACGTCGAGAGGCGCGATGACGCCCTGCGCCTCGTGGACGAGTTCCCGCGACTGCTCGTCTTCCGCACCTTCTCCAAGGCGTGGGGTCTGGCGGGTCTGCGCGTGGGCTACGCCGTCGGCGGCGAGGGCGCCGAGCCGCTGCTCGAGCAGCTGGAGCCCGAGCTCGGCCTCGACGAGCTCGCGCAGGCGGGGGCGCTCGAGGCGCTGCGGACGACGGGCGAGCTCGCCGGGCTGCGCGGGGCCCAGGTCGCCCTGGCGCGAGCGGCGCTGCTCGACGCCCTCGCCGAGCGTGACGGCCTCGATGTCGCCGCCTCCCAGGCCAACATCCTCTGGGTCCGCGCCGCGGGACTGCCCGGCGCCGAGCTCGCCGCGCGGATGGAGCGCACCGGCGTCGTGGTCGCGGGCGGCGGCCCGCTCGGCGACCCCGACCGCGTGCGGATCATGGTTCCGCACCGCCCCGAGCTCGCCGAGCGCCTCCTGCGCTCCCTCGACCTCGCGCTCGCGCACGCCTGACGCGGGCGGCGCCTCAGGCTTCCCCCGCCGGCCGGCGGACGGGCGTAGCCTTGGGTCGCCCACGGGAGGGGGCGCCGACGCGCGAGCCGTCGTCCAACCGAAAGGAGCAGGACATGGCGTACGCAGTCGTGCACCGGTTCGCCGGTGGCACCAAGGAGCAGTACCAGGCGACGCGGGCGGCGGTGCACCCGGGTGACGGGCTGCCCGCAGGCCAGTTGACGCACATCGCGGGGCCGTCTCAGGACGGCTGGATGATCGTCGCGACCCACGATTCCCGGGAGAGCTGGGAGACGTTCCGCGACACGGTCCTGATGCCGAAGATGCAGGCGGGCATCGAGGGGGGCTTCGCTGGACCGCCCGACGAGTCGGGCTTCGAGGTCCTCGAGTAGCCGCAGAGGCCGGACGCGCCCGGACGCCGAGTGCCGGATCGAGCCCACCCCGTGGGCCCAATCCGGCGTCGGCGCCAGGCGGGCGTCAGTTGAAGCCGACCGACACCGCGCGGGCCTTCGTCATCGACACCTGGCACGTGGCGACGCTCGTGGCCTGACCGGCCACCGGCGCGTGCACCGCGGAGCAGGCCCCGCTGATCGTCACCGTGCTGTTGGCCGGGCCGGTCGCGGTGACCGTCACCTGCGTGTTCGGGGTGAAGAAGCCGAGGCACGTG
This sequence comes from Solirubrobacterales bacterium, assembly GCA_038207985.1. Lineage (GTDB taxonomy): Bacteria > Actinomycetota > Thermoleophilia > Solirubrobacterales > Solirubrobacteraceae > Paraconexibacter. Next base: position 1,546 of record JBBQZE010000100.1, on the reverse strand, counting down.
CCGGCGAGGCCCTGCTGCGAGACATGGCAGGCCAGGCCTCCCTCGGGCGAGGTCGTGACGTCACCGGCGGTGAGGTTGGTGCCCGCGGCGGAGACCGTCAGCGCCACCTCCCCGATCTTGACGGTGTGCGCGGTGCCGCTGTGGGTCCAGCTCACCGCCTCGCCGGTGAGCTGGACCGACGCGGGAGGGAGGTCGCGGCTCGGGCCGCTGTCGAGCAGCTGCTCGTCCCCGCGGCGGTCGAAGGCGTAGACGTAGGTGGTCGAGTCGGTCGTGCTGCCGTCCCCGAGGCCGATGTAGGTGACCGCCAACTCGCCCTGCGCGTTGAGGCGGACCTTGCCGATCTGGGGCGTCGCGGGATCCGTGTCGAACTCGATGTCCGGCGGATAGAGCCCGTGCTGCTGGCGCCCCGTGCGGGCGTCGACGACCGAGATGGTCTGCTGCCCGCCCAGGGTCCTGGTGAAGGCCACGTAGGCGGCCTTCGCGGCGACGAGGCGCACGGCGCCGCCCTTGAACGGCTTGGTGAGCGCGGTGACCAGGCCGCGCGGCCGGGCGCAGCCGTAGTAGCGCGAGGTCGTCCCCTTGACCTTCACCTTGTAGACCTTCACGACGGTGCTGTGGGCGAGCTCGGTGCCGTGGGTGTGGTTGCACCGCAGGCCCGCGGCGTGGGCGCTGCCGCTCGAGAGCAGCACGGCCGCGGCGGTGGCGAAGGTCAAAAGCAGGCGTTGCATGGTGGGCCAACGAGTCACGCGGGCGGATGTTGCGCTCAAGCGCCGCCGGTGAGCTCCAAGCCGAGCAGCTCGGTCACGGTCACGAAGCGGTAGCCGCGCGCCTTGAGCACGCGGATGATGCCCGGCAGCGCCGCGACGGTCTGGCCCCGGTCGTCGGGCCCGCGCCGCCCGTTGCCGTCGTGGTTGAGGACGATCGACCCCGGCCGCGCGCCCTTGAGCACCCGGGAACGGATGACCGCGCTGCCCGGGCGGCGGAAGTCCTGCGGGTTGACCGACCAGAGCACGCTCGTGAGCCCCTCACGGCCTGCGAGCGCGACGAGCGCCTTGCTGCTCAGCCCCGAGGGCGGCCGCAGCAGGCAGGGCCGGAAGCCCGTCGCGCCCGCGACGGCCGCCTGCGTGTCGCGGATCTGCGCGGCGGCGTCGTCGTCCGCCGCGGCGAGGCTCACGTGGTCGAACGAGTGGTTGCCGATCATGTCGCCGTCGGCGAGCATCCGTCGCAGCAGCGCCTCTCGGCCGACCACGTTCGCCCCGACGACGAAGAAGGTCGCGCGGACGCGCGCTTGCTCGAGGATGCGCAGGATGCGGGACGTCGCGGGCGCCGGGCCGTCGTCGAAGGTGAGCGCCACGACGCGGCGGCCGCTCGACCCGCGCCGGACCTGCGGCGCGCCGGTGCGGTGCGCGCAGCCCGTCGCGGCGTCCGCCGGCACGGCGGCGGGTCGGGGCGCCCGCGGCGCGGCGGCGGTGCCCGCGGCACCGAGCCCGGCGCACGCGAGGCCCACCGCCCCAGCCCGTCGCCAGCCCCTGTGGATCGCCATCAC
>JBBQZE010000099.1:0-10824 GCA_038207985.1 Solirubrobacterales bacterium | reverse complement strand
CCCAGGTGCGGGGCGCCGTTGACGTAGTAGATCGGCGTGGTGACGGTGAAGGACATCGGCTCGGATGAGGCTAGTGGCGCACCCGCCGCCTACTTGCGCGCGAGGAGGGCCTGGTAGAGCTCATTGGCAGGGGCGCCGGTGAGCTCTGCCACCACCTGCGCGGCCGGGCGCGACTTGGCTCCCGCCGCCACCAGGCGCTCGAGCGCGCCGACGGCCGCGCCCAGGTCGGGCTCGGCCTCCCGGGGCGCGCCGATCACGAGCACCACCTCGCCGCGGGGCTCCGCCTCCGCGTAGCGTGCGGCGAGCTCCGCGGCCGTCCCGCGCACGACCTCCTCGTGCAGCTTGGTGAGCTCACGGCAGACCGCCACGGGTCGGCCGGGGTCCAGCGCGGCGAGGGCCGCGAGCGACGCGGCGGTCCGGTGCGGCGACTCGAAGGCCACGGTCGTCTCCACGAGCCCCCCGAACAGCGACGACAGCTCGCCTGCCTTCCGCGGGAGGAAGCCGACGAAGCGCCAGGTCGGCGCGGGGAGCGCGCTGAGCACGAGGGCCGTCAGCACCGCGCTGGGCCCGGGCAGCACCTCGACGCGCACGCCGGCCGCAACCGCCGCTGCGACCAGCAGGTGCCCCGGGTCGGAGACGAGCGGCATCCCCGCGTCGGAGACCAGGGCGACCACCTCGCCCGCCTCGATGCGGGCCACCAGCTCGGGGGCCCGCCGCGCCTCGTTGTGCTCGTGCGCGCTCACGAGCTTCGCGGTGATGCCGTGGCGCTTGAGCAGGCCCGCGGTGTGCCGCGTGTCCTCGCAGGCGACGACGTCGGCGGCGCGCAGCACCTCGAGCAGGCGCAGCGAGACGTCGTCGAGGTTGCCGATCGGCGTCGCGCAGACGACGAGGCGCCCGGCACCCGCGCTCACCCTCCCGCCTCCTCGAGCAGGCCGAGGCCGTCGAGCGCCAGGGTCGCCGCGCCGAGCATCCCGCTCTCGGCCCCGAAGCGCGCGGGGACGATCCGGGCGGTCTCGCGGGACGGCGACAGCGCCCGGGCGGCGAGCACCTCCCGCGCCGGGTCGAGCAGCAGATCGCCCGCCGCGATCACCCCGCCGCCGACGACGACCACCGACGGGTTGAAGACGTTCACGAGCGAGGCGATCCCCACGCCGAGGTGCTCGCCGATGCGCCGCACGACGGCGACCGCCACCTCGTCGCCGTCGTGGGCGAGCTCGGTGACGAGCGCGCCGGTGATCGCGCGGCCCTCCCGCAGCGCCTCGCCCAGCGCGCTGCCGGGGTGGTCGTGGGCCGCGGCCAGGGCGTCGCGGCCCAGGGCCGTCCCGCTCGCCACCGCCTCGAGGCAGCCGCGACCGGGGCAGTTGCCCTGGCAGCGCGGACCGTCCATGTCGACGACCATGTGGCCGAGCTCGCCTGCCGAGCCGACAGCGCCACGCACGAGCTTGCCGTCGACCACGATCCCGCCGCCGATGCCGGTCCCCAGCGTGAGCAGCAGCGCGTGGTCGGCGCCCTGGGCCGCGCCGAAGCGGTGCTCGGCGAGCATCGCGGCGTTCGCGTCGTTGTCCACCCACACCGGGAGGCCGAGCCGCTCCGTCATGAGGTCGCGGAAGGGGACGTCGCGGATCGGGAGGTGCACGGTGCTCACCGCCACGCCGCGGTCACGGTCGAAGAGCGACGGGATGCCGATGCCCACCCCGCGCACGTCGCCCGTGGCCTGGCGCACCTCGTCGATGGCCGCCGCGACCGCGTCGAGCACGGCGGCCGTCCCGCCCGCCGGCGCGAGGCGGTGTGCGCGGTGATGCACTTCGAGGGCCGTGTCGACGGCACCCGCGAGCAGCTTGGTGCCCCCGAGGTCGACGCCGATGACGCACCCGCCGGCCACCGGGGCACCATACCCGGCGGGGCTCGCCCGGCCCCGGTGAGCCATCGCCCGGCGACCGGCCATACTTCCGGAGGCGTGCCCGATCCGCCCGAGCCCCCGCCGGCCGACGGCTCCCGTCGCGAGCCACCGGCCTACACGAAGTACCGCGCCGGCCGTCGCCCCTTCCGGCGCGGCGGCGACGACGAGCTGCCGTCGGCGCGCCCGGAGGGTGCCCCGCGGGCGGGCGAAGGCGATCAGCGGCCCTACACGGTGCACCGCGCGGGTGGCGCGAAGAGCCCAGGCGCCGGCCTCGGTGGCCGGCTGCGGGGCCTGCGCGGGCGCGGGGACCGCCCGCGCGTGTCGCCGGGACGCATCGCGCTCCGCGTGCTGCTCGCCCTCGTCGCGTGGGTCGTGCTCAGCGGCGTCATCTTCCTCGTGTCCGCGGTGGTGCACCGCGACGATCCCGGCACCGTGCTGGGCGCCGGCGGCTACCCGCCGTTCGGGACGAGCACGGTCCTGGTGCTCGGCTCCGACGCGAGGCCCAAGGGCTCCAAGGAGCCGGGGGCCTCGAGCGGCCCGTCGCGCGCCGACTCGATCCTGCTGATGCGCCTCGGCGGCGGGCACGGGGCCCGCCTCTCGATCCCGCGCGACACCGTCGTGGACATCCCCGGGCACGGCCGCACGAAGATCAACGCCGCGTTCGCCTTCGGCGGTGCCGGGCTCATGGCGCGCACGATCCAGGCCAACTTCGGCGTCGAGGTCAACCACGTCGTCGAGGTCAGCTTCACGAACTTCCCGACGCTGATCGACGCCATGGGCGGCGTCACCTACACCGGCAGCTGCGTGGTCTCGCGCATCAACGGCGGGGCGCGCAACGGCGGCACGACGCTGCGGCTGAAGAGCGGCTCGACGCACATCTCCGGCAAGCAGGCGCTCGCCCTGGCGCGCACGCGGCACAACGACTGCAACCCGCGGGAATCAGACCTCTCTCGCGCGCGCCGCCAGCAGAAGCTCTTCTCCGCGATGAAAGCGCGCCTGTTGTCACCGGCGGCGTTCGTCCGCCTGCCGATCATCTCCTGGGCAGCGCCGAAGTCCCTGCGATCGGACATGGGCGGCCCCACGCTGCTCGGCGTCTTCGCCTCCCTGGCGACCTCGGGCACCCCCCCGACCCGGGTCCTGCGCCCGACCGGGACGGTGACGCTGCCGGGTGGCGAGCAGGCGCTGACCGTCACCGACGCCGCGAAGCGGCGGGCGGTGCGGCGCTTCCTCGCCGGCTGACGTCGCTCAGGCGACCTTCTTGGCGTCGGCCTTCGGCTTCGCCACGTCGGCCTTGGGCTTCGTGTCGGAGCCGGACGAGCTCGACGACGACGAGGAGGTGTCCGAGGACGACGCGGAGGATGACGAGTCCGACTTTGCCTTGTCGGCCTTCTCCTTCGACTTGTCCGCGTGGTCGTTCGCGCCGCTCTCCGCCGACTTCTCGAGCTCGCGGTTGCGACGGCGGGTGCCGTAGTCGGTGTTGTGGAAGCCCTTGCCCTTGAAGTGGATCGCGGGCGCGTGGAACACGCGCTGCAGCGGCTCGCCGGTCTCCGGATCGTGCGTCAGGGCGTCGTCGGCGAAGCTCTGCATGACGTCGAACGTGGTGCCATCGGGGCGGCGGTACTCGTAGATCGGCATCGCCTCACACTGTAGCCCAGGGCTTTGGCACTCTCAACCGTAGAGTGCCAAGGCCGGGGTGGGCACTACCCTCCGCGCGTGCCCGCCGCCGATGTCGTGACCATGGACAAGATCGTCGCGCTCTGCAAGCGGCGCGGCTTCATCTTCGCCTCCTCGGAGATCTACGGCGGCCTCGGCTCGACCTACGACTACGGGCACTACGGCGTCCTGTTGAAGACCAACGTCAAGAACGAGTGGTGGCGCTCGATGCTGGCCGAGCGCGACGACGTCGTAGCGCTCGACTCCGCGATCCTGCAGCACCCGCGGGTGTGGGAGGCCAGCGGCCACCTCGCGGGCTTCACCGACCCGATGGTCGACTGCCGGACCTGCAAGGAGCGCTTCCGGGCCGACCATCTCGCCGAGCGCGCGCCCGGGCTCGTGTGCCCGCGCAAGCCCTCGAAGCCCCCGGGCGAGGGCCCGGACTGCGACCTCACCGAGGCGCGTGACTTCAACCTCATGTTCAAGACCCAGGTCGGCGCGGTGGAGTCGACGTCGTCGGTCGCCTACCTGCGCCCCGAGACCGCGCAGGGGATCTTCATCAACTTCAAGAACGTCCTGCAGTTCTCGCGCAAGAAGCCGCCGTTCGGCATCGCCCAGGTCGGCAAGTCCTTCCGCAACGAGATCACCCCGGGCAACTTCATCTTCCGCACGCGCGAGTTCGAGCAGATGGAGATGGAGTTCTTCGTGCCGCCCGCCGACGCGGAGCGCTGGTATCAGGAGTGGAAGCAGATCCGCTTCGACTGGTACCAGCGCCTTGGCATCCGCCCGGACCACCTGCGCCTGCGCGAGCACGACGCCGACGAGTTGTCGCACTACTCCAGCGGCACCGCCGACGTGGAGTACCTGTTCCCCATCGGCTGGTCCGAGCTCGAGGGCGTCGCCAACCGCGGCGACTACGACCTCACCCAGCACGCCGAGTTCTCCGGCGAGAAGCTCGAGTACTTCGACCAGCCGACGGGCGAGCGCTACGTGCCCCACGTGATCGAGCCCGCCGCCGGCGCCGACCGCGCGACGCTCGCGTTCCTGGCCGACGCCTACGAGGAGGAGGTCGTCGATGGCGGCGAGACGCGCACGGTGCTCAAGCTGCACCCGCGCCTGGCGCCCGTGAAGGTCGCGGTGCTCCCGCTCGTCCGCAAGGACGGCCAGCCCGAGCTCGCCCGCGAGCTCTTCGGCGCGCTGCGCGGAACGATGCAGGCCGAGCTCGACGAGGGCGGCTCGATCGGCAAGCGCTACCGCCGCCAGGACGAGATCGGCACCCCCTACTGCGTCACCGTCGACCACCAGTCGATCGAGGACCGCACCGTCACCCTGCGCGATCGCGACTCGCTCACCCAGGAGCGCGTCGCCGCCGACGAGCTCCCGGGCCTGTTGGCGGCGCGCCTCGCGCAGCCGTGGAGCTCACCGAAACTGGGGTGAGCGCCGCTCGACCTGCATCGGGGAAGGGGGGCGGGGGGATGTGTGGCGCGTATGGATCCCCCACGGATCCATAGACGCCAACGATCCGCCGCCCTACCCCCGATGCAGCTGCAGTTGCAGTCGCAGTCGCGATCGCAGTTGGGGGTCGCGCCGACAATCGCCAACTGACCGATCGGTCAGTACCATCGCGCCATGGCCACCGTCGAGCAGCGTCCGTCCTCCTCGCCCACCGACGCGATCTCCTACACCGACCTGTACGCGCGGTGGGAGAAGGGCAACTGGAGTGCGATGGACATCGACTTCAGCCAGGACAAGGTCGACTGGCACGAGAAGCTCACCGAGCAGCAGCGCCGCAGCGCCCTCTGGCTCTACACGCTCTTCTTCCATGGCGAGGACTCCGTGGCCGACAACCTCTCGCCCTACATCGACGCGGCGCCGAGCGAGGAGCAGACGTACTTCCTCACGACGCAGCAGGTCGACGAGGCGCGCCACGCCGTCTTCTTCCACCGCTTCATGCACGAGGTCGTCGGGCTCGGCGGCGACACCGTGGCCTCCACCCTCGCGGCGACCGCGGGCGAGCTCACCTGGGGCCACCGGCAGGTGTTCGAGCGCCTCGACACGATGGCCGCCGAGCTGCGGGCGGACCCGTCGAAGCTCCAGCTCGCCAAGGCGCTGACCCTCTACCACGTCGTCGTCGAGGCCTCGCTGGCCCAGCCCGGGCAGCACATGATCGAGGACTACCTCGAGACCTACGACGTCCTCCCTGGCTTCCGCCAGGGCATGAAGAACATCGCCATGGACGAGCAGCGCCACATCGGCTTCGGCGTCAAGCTGCTGGCCGACCTCTACGCAGAGCTCGGGGAGCCGGTGGCCGACGCGATCGGCGAGGTCCTGCGCGACGTGCTGCCGCTGACCACCGGCGTCGCGGCGCCTCCGGGCTGGGACCGCTCCTACACCGAGTGCTTCGGCTTCACCCTCGAGGAGCTCGGCGAGGAGGGCGCCCGCTCACTCGAGCAGAAGATCCGCGCGATCGGCATCAAGCCGGAGTCGCTGCGGACGGGCATGGCCTGGGAGCTGCCCCCGCGCGAGCGCGCCGAGCGCGGCATGGCGCTCATGCAGGCCAACCTGATCGGCCCGGGGGGCGCACTCGACGCGTCCGACGACCACCTCGCGATCTACTTCGACGGGATGCGGCGCGCCGCGGACGCCGCGGCGATGCCGGCCGGGACGACGATCCAGTGGACGTTCACCGACCAGGAGCCCTGGCACCTCGTCCTCGACGCCGGCGGAGCGTGCGCCGTCCGCGGCGCGGCGGCCGCCCCGGACCTAACGCTCGGCGTCACGCTCGAGGACTGGATCGACGTCGCCGGCGGGCGCGCCGACCCGCTCAGGCTCGCGCTCCGCCGGCGCCTGCGTGTCCGCGGGAACCTGCGCCTGCTCCCGCGCCTGGCGAAGGTCTTCGCCTAGCGCCTCGTGCAGGTCCGGTAGTGGCGGGTGTCGGTGACCCGACGGCCGCCCTTGAGCGTCATGACGAGCTGCACGGTGACGGTCGCGCGCGGGCGCCCCTTCAGCGAGATGCGCTTGCTCAGCTTGCGGCCGAGGCGGGCGAGCACCTTGCCGTCCACCCGCACCGTCGTCGCAAGGAGCTTCTTGCGGTACTGCTTGCGCACGTGCACCGTGAAGGCCCGGCGGCTGCCGCACGACTTGGCGGTGGGGGTAACAGGGGCCGCGGGGGTCGCGGGCGCGCTCGCCTCGACGACCGTGCCGTAGCTGCTCGCCGCGGCGATCGGCAGGCGCAGCACACCGGGCTTCAAGGGGTCGGTGAGGATCTGGACAGGGGTCGGCGCGGCGCCGCCGCGGTATGCCGCGTCGCTGCCGGAGATCGCCAAGGCGAAGCGATGGCCCTTGGCAAACCGGTGCACGATGCCCGGCAGCTCGACGTGCACGGGCTGCCCGGGATCGGCGATCCGCACGGGCGAGATCAGCCGGTGGGCCAGGACGACCGTGCCGTCGGGCGCGACGTCGTAGAGCTTGAAGAACAGCACCAGCGCCGTTGCATCCGCCGCGTTGCCGAACGGCAGGGCGGCGGGGATCGCGACACGCACGTCCGCCGTCGGCACGCCGACGACATCCGAGTCCTCGGCGAGCGGCGCGGAGGTGAAGCGCACCGTCGAGCCGGGCGGGTCGGTCACCGGGGCGGACTGGTCGAGCGCGGAGGTCTCGGTGTAGCTCGTCGGCGCACCCGCCGCCGGCGTCAGCAGCGCGGCGCTGCCCGGCTTCACGTCCCCGGGGGCAGCGACGAGTGCGTCGGTTCCCGAAAGCAGGAGCCGCTGCGGCGTCGCCACCGCCGGGTAGCTCGGCGTGCGCCCGTAGGCCGGGGCGGCGTCTCCGGTGTAGGGCTGCCAGTCGCGGAAGAACGTGAAGTCCAACGACGGCGCTGCCGGCACGTCCTTGAGGTAGTGGTCGAACCAGGCGAGGAAGGTGCGGCCCTCGTAGCTGTCCTGGGGCTGCGCGTCGTCGAGCTCGCCCGGGGCCGGCTTGCTGCTCGAGTGGCCCCAAGACTGCCACAGCAGCTTCACCGGCACGTGCCGGGCGCGCAGCGCGTCGTAGGTCGCGACGGACTCCTGGAGGTTGAAGAGCGTGTCGGCCTGCCCCTGGGCCAGGAGCGTCGGGATGCGGATCTGGTCGAGGAAGGAGGCGACCGAGGCGTGCCGTGCGAACGTCGTCGTCGCCGCGTCCGGGGCGCCGGTGGCGTCCATCTGCGCCTTCGCCGTACACGCGCGGTCGTCGAAGTTCGGGCACAGGCCGACCAGCCGGGACGGGTCGACGTCGGCGTGGGCGATCCCCTGCTGCTGGCCCAGCGCGAAGAAGAGGCTCACCCAGCCGAACTTCTCGACGCCGGGCGTCTGGTAGGTGACCCCCGTGGTCTGCGAGGTGTTGTTCGGCGCCAGCGAATACGACAGGTCGTTCCACGTGATGATCGGGATGATCGCGTCGACGCGGGGATCGATCCCCGCCACCGCGAACTGGATCTGACCGCCGTAGGAGCCGCCCACCATGCCGACGCGGGGATCGTCCGAGCGGGCCTTGCCATCGTGCCCGGTCGCGTCGAGCGCGACGTAGTCCACGGAGGTGCCGTCGGTGGCCTTCTTGCTGCCGCCGAGGAAGGAGACGAGCTGCGAGCCGGCCTTGCCGTCGAAGTCGCGGTCGTCGAGGGTGATCTTGCAGCCCGAGCCGCCGAAGCCGAGGCCGGAGTAGCTCAGCACCACGTAGCCGCGCTCGGCGTAGGCGCGCGCGGACTTCGCCTGATCGTCCTTCGAGCCCCCGAAGCCGTTCGTGGTGAGGATCGCGGGCTGCGGCGTCGCCTGGGTCGCGTTGTCCGGGCGGTAGAGGTCGGCCACGATGTCGCACTTCACGTCGTCGTTCGGACCGACGACGGTGGCGAAGTGCAGCGTCTTGACGGTGACGGTGCGCAGGCTCTCCGCCGCGGCGGGCGCGGCCCCGACCGCGAGGCTTCCCACCACTGTCGCCACCACGATGCACAGCTTCCTTGCTCGATGCGTCATCCGCGCTCCCTCGTCGTCCTCCTTGACCCGGCCGCGCCACCCTACGCGCGTCGTGCGGCCGGCGTCGCGGCAACGACGAGGGGCGCCTTGCGGCGCCCCTCGGACCTGCGACGGGTGAACCTGTAGCTCAGGCCGCGGGCGCGCCGGGGGCCGGCGACGGCGCGGGCGTCGCCGGGGCGGTGGTCGACGTGTAGTCGAACTCCTCCTCGGCGCCGAAGAGGAGGTCCAGGAGCTTGTTGCGCACGTCGGCCGACACGGCGACCGCGACGCCGGCGCCGACGATCAGGATCAGCAGCTTGCGGCCGAGGCCACCACCGCGCTTCTTCTGCTTCGGCGGCTTCTTGTCGGCCAGGGCGTAACCCACGTCTTTCAGCGCAGCCGCAGCCGTGGCGAGGTCGGCGTGGAGCTTCTTGTCCTCGAGCACCGCCTTCGACGGTGACTTCCCGGAGGAGAGGCGGTCGTAGGCGTGGCGGGCCGACTCGTAGGCGACGCGCACGTTGTCGTGCAGGTCACCGTCGGTCGCGACCTTCTGCACGTACGGGTTCGACTTCACCGCGTCGACCGTTTGGGCTGCGGTGGCGCCGGCGGCGGCCGCCTTCTTCTTCTTGCTCATAGCTTCCAGTTCACCTCTTGGGAGGGGGTCGAGTGCAGTGCTCTTCGAGCCTATACCCACGCGGCCGTCGGGCTACCGCCGACCTCGAGGGCCACCTCGAGCACCTCGTCGACCTCCTCGACCCAGCGGAAGCTCAGCTGGGAGCGCAGCGTCTCGGGCACCTCATCGACGTCGCCCTCGTTGCGCAGGGGAGCGACGATCGTCGTGATGCCGTGTCGCTGGGCGGCCAGGACCTTCTCCTTGAGCCCGCCGATCGGCAGCACCTGGCCGGTCAGGGTCACCTCGCCGGTCATCGCGACCGCCTCGCGGACGGGCCGCCCGGTCAGCAGCGACACCAGGGCCGTCGTCATCGTGACGCCGGCCGAGGGGCCGTCCTTCGGGATCGCCCCCGCGGGGACGTGGATGTGGAGGTCGTGGACCGCGAAGAAGTCGTCGTCCAGCTCCGGCGCGAGCGTGTCCACGTGGCCGCGCACGTAGGAGAGGGCGGCCTGGGCGCTCTCCTTCATGACGTCGCCGAGCTGGCCGGTGATCTGCAGCTTGCCGGTGCCCGGCATCGCCGTGGCCTCGACGAAGAGCACGTCGCCGCCGACCGGCGTCCACGCGAGGCCGGTGACCACGCCGGGCTGGCGGGTGCGGCGCGGGGCTTCCGCGAAGAACTTCTGGCGGCCGAGCAGCGCGCGGACGCGCGCCGGCCCGATCGTCGTGCGCTTGACGCGCCCTCGAGCGCCGTCGCGGTTGGCGACCTCGACGGCCACCTTGCGGCACAGCGTGCCGATCTCGCGCTCGAGCCCGCGAACGCCCGCCTCGCGGGTGTAGTCGGCGATCACCACCGCCAGCGCGGCGTCGGTGATCGTCACCCAGGACTTCCGCAGGCCGTTGCGCTCGACCTGCCGGGGAACGAGGTACTCCCGGGCGATGTGCAGCTTGTCGTCCTGGGTGTAGCCCGCGAGCTGGATGACCTCCATGCGGTCGCGCAGCGGGCCGGGGACAGTGTCGAGGGTGTTCGCCGTCGTGATGAACATGACGTTCGAGAGGTCGAACGGCACGTCGAGGTAGTGGTCGCGGAAGGCGCCGTTCTGCTCCGGGTCGAGCACCTCGAGCATCGCCGACTCCGGCCCGCCGCCACCGCCGTACCCCGCGCTCATCTTGTCGATCTCGTCGATCATCAGCAGCGGGTTGTTCGACCCCGCGTCGCGCAGCGCACGGATGATCGTGCCCGGCATCGCGCCGATGTAGGTGCGCCGGTGGCCGCGGATCTCGGCCTCGTCGCGCACGCCGCCCGCGGAGATGCGCTCGAACTCGCGTCCGAGCGCGCGGGCGATCGAACGGCCCAGCGAGGTCTTGCCGACGCCGGGCGGCCCGACGAAGCAGAGGATCGAGCCCCTGGCGTCCGGCTTCAGCTTGCGCACCGCGAGGAACTCGAGGATCCGCTCCTTGACCTGCTCGATGCCGTAGTGATCCTCGTCGAGCACCGCGCGGGCGTGGGCGAGGTCGAGGCGATCCTCCGTGGCGTGGTCCCAAGGCAGCGAGGCCATCCACTCGAGGTAGGTGCGGATGACGCCGTGCTCGGCCGCGGCCGGAGGCAGTCGCTCGAGACGGCCAAGCTCGCGGTCCGCCTGCTTTCGCGCATGCTCCGGAAGCTGCGCCGCCTCGAC
>JBBQZE010000098.1:0-10945 GCA_038207985.1 Solirubrobacterales bacterium | reverse complement strand
CTCGGAGTGGACCTGGGCGTGGACGTTCCCCCACCAGCCGTCCACGGTGCGCACGGCGTGGACGACGCGCCGCTCGGGGCGCAGGCGCAGCGTCGCGCGCCGGTGCTCGAGGACGGGCGCGCCGCGGACGAGGATCACGTTCGCCCCACCGCCGTTGGACTTGATGAAGTCCGGGACGCGGGTCGCGATCGCACGGCGCAGCGGCAGCCCGGCGTTGCGCGAGGTCAGCGCGGTGCGCGCGCTTGCGCCCGCCGTCGTGCCGAGCGCCGGGCCCCACCACGGCGGGACCTCCTGCAGCAGGGCGACGTCCCACTCCCAGCCCGCGATCGCCGAGGCGAAGGCATCTTGCAGGTCGCGTCCCGCCGGAGGACGGCTGCGGCCGTGGAAAAGGTTCCAGGTGAGCACGCGCATCCCCGTAGTCTTCCCCGCTTGACCCGGCACTTCCTCACGGGCGAGGAGCTCAGCCCCGCCGAGCTGCACCGCTTGCTAGACCGCGCCCTCGAGCTGAAGGCCGCGCCGCGCTCGTCGCACGCCCTGGAGCACGCCTGCGTCGCGCTGATGTTCGAGAAGCCCTCGACGCGCACCCGGCTCTCGTTCGAGGCCGGCGTCGCCGAGCTCGGTGGGCACCCGCTGATCCTGCGCCCGGGGGAGATGCAGCTCTCCCGCGGGGAGTCGGTGAAGGACACGGCGCGCATCCTGAGCGGCCACGTCCAGGCGGTCGGCGTCCGCACCGGACCCGACGCCCTGCTCGAGGAGCTGGCGGCCGAGGGCACCATCCCGGTCTTCAACATGCTCTCCGCTGGTCACCACCCGTGCCAGGCGCTCGCCGACCTGCTGACGATGCGAGAGGCGTTCGGCACCCTCGAGGGACTGCGCCTGGCCTACGTCGGGGATGGCAACAACGTGGCGCGGTCGCTGGCCATCGTCGGCGCGCTGGCGGGCGTCGAGGTCGTGGTGGCCTCCCCGGAGGGCTACGCGCTCGGCGCCGACGGCGAGGACCTGCGCGGCGCGCGCCTGGTGCGCGACGCCGCCGAGGCCGTGGAGGGCGCGCACGCCGTCTACACCGACGTGTGGGTGTCGATGGGCGACGAGGCCACCGCGGAGGCGCGGCGCGCGGCGCTGGCGCCGTACCGCATCGACGACGCCCTGCTCGACCGTGCGGCGCCGGGCGCGATCGCCTTGCACTGCCTCCCCGCGCACCCGGGGGAGGAGATCTCCGAGGCGGTCCTCTACGGGCCGCGCCAGCGCATCTGGGACCAGGCGGAGAACCGTCGGCACGCGCAGAAGGCGCTGCTGGAGTGGCTGCTCGCGAACGGGGACGGCCCCTCAAACAGCTAAGGCCGGCCCTTGCTGCGCCGGCCCACCACTGCCCGATCGGAGACCACCATCGCTGACAAAGTCCCAGGACTGAATTTGTTGCCTGGGCGATGAGAAAATCCCGGTGGCTTGCGCCACCGAGTTGGGCCTCGTCGGACTCCCAGCGTAGCGCGACGAGGGTGGGGTACGGTCCCCGAGATGCCGCAGCCGAAGCAGTCGTCCAACACCCCCAAGGCCCCGGTTCGCGGGGACGCGACGGCGAGTCCGGCGCGCGCCAAGGCCCCGGGCACGAGCGCCGGCCAGGCCGTGGCGAAGAAGGCCGCGCCGGGCAAGCGCGCGGCCGCCAAGGCGGCGCCCGGCAAGGCCGCGAAGCCGTCGTCCAAGGCGTCCGCCCGCAGCGGCGCCAAGTTGACGCGTCCCGCCGCGAAGCCGGCCCCGGCACCGGCGCCCACCTCGGTCGCCGCTCGCGACGAAGCGCTCCGCGCGAATCTCGCGTCGCTTCGCGACCTGCTCGCGGGCGGGGTCGTGCTGACCGCCCAGCGCCTGCAGGAGTCGGTCGACGAGGCCGTTGCGCGCGGGCGCATGACCCGCCGGGACGCGGAGGAGCTCGCGACGGGCCTCCTGTCGGCCGGGCGTCAGCAGACCGCCGACCTCCTCGCCGACCTCGAGCAGCTGCTCGGCCGCGGCCGCAGCGACCTGACGTCGGCACGCGCGATCACCAAGGGCGCGGTCAAGGGCTCGAGCGACCGCGTTCTGCGCGAGGTCGACAAGGCGCGCCGCGCCGCCGGCCTCGGCCGGGCGTTCCCGATCCTCGCCTACGACGAGCTCACCGTCGCCCAGGTCCGCGGGCGCCTCGCCGAGCTCACGCCGGCCGAGCTGCGCAAGGTTCGCGACCACGAGCGCAGAAACGACGGGCGCGCGACGATCCTCAAGGCGATCGACAAGGCGCTCTCCTAGAACCGCATCCGTCGCGCCTCCCAGCGGGAGGGCGCACACGGCCCTGCCATCCTTGGGGCATGGAGCCCGCCGTCCCCGCCACCGACCCCGAGCCCGACGCCGCGGCACCCGCAGCGACGCGGACCCGCGTCGAGCGGGGCCAGGAGGTCGAGGTCACCGTCGACCGCCTCGCCTACGGCGGCAACGGGGTCGCACGCCACGAGGGCTACGTGCTCTTCGTCCCCGGGACGTTGCCGGGCGACCGGGTGCGGGTGCAGGTCACCAAGCGCAAGCGCGCCTACGGCGAGGCACGGGTCCTCGAGGTCGTCACCCCCAGCCCGGACCGCATCGACCCCGTCGCGTCCCATCCCGGAGTCGCCTGGCAGGTCCTGCCCTACGCCAAGCAGCTCGAGATCAAGACGCAGCAGGTCGAGGACGCGCTCACGCGCATCGGCCACCTCGAGGGCTTCGCCTTCGAGCCGATCGTCCCTGCGAAGGAGCAGTGGGGCTACCGCAACAAGCTCGAGTACTCCTTCGGCACCGATGACGCCGGCGGCCTCGTCTGTGGCTTCCACGCCGCGGGCTCGTGGGAGGACATCGTCGACGGCGTGTCGCTGCTCGGCTCCGACCGCCTCGCCGCCGCCCGCGAACAGGTGCTCGCGTTCTGCCGCGCCCAGCGACTGGACGCCTACGACCGCCGCGCCCAGCACGGCTTCCTGCGCAACCTCGTGCTGCGCGAGGCGCGCCGCACCGGCGAGCTGCAGGTGCGCCTGGTGACGTCGCGCGGGGAGCTCGACACCGCCGCATTTGCCGCGGCGGTCGACGCGACCTCGCTGGTCTGGACCCAGCTCGACCAGGTCGGCGAGACGACCCTGGGCGGGTTCTCCGAGCTGGTCGACGGACGCGAGACGATCACCGAGGAGCTCGGCGGCCTGCAGTTCAAGATCTCTCCCGAGGCGTTCTTCCAGACGAACACCGAGATGGCCGAAGAGCTCTACGGCGTGGCCCGCGAGTACGCGGGCCTCCAGGGGTGGGAGCGGGTCTACGACCTGTTCTGCGGCATCGGGACGATCGGCCTCTCGCTCGCGCGGCGAGCCGGCGAGGTGTGGGGCCTGGAGATCGTCGAGCCGGCGATCGCCGACGCGATCGCGAACGCGCGCCTCAACGAGATCGAGAACGCCCGCTTCTTCGCGGGCGACGTACGGATCGCCCTGCGCGAGCTCGTCGAGACGGCCGGGCGCCCCGACGTCCTCGTCGTCGACCCGCCGCGGGCCGGCCTCTCGCAGAAGGTCGTGCGGCGCATCATCGAGGCGGGCCCGAAGCGGATCGTCTACGTCTCCTGCAACCCGACGACGCTCGCACCGAACGCGGCGCAGCTCGTCGAGGCCGGCTACGTGCTCAAGCGCGTGCGCCCCGTCGACATGTTCCCGCAGACGCCGCATATCGAGTGCGTCGCGCTGCTCGAACGCGGCCCCTGAGCCACGGCGCCGCGGCGGGGAACTGCGGGGCTTGACGGCGCGGCGCAGGAGGAGCAGCATCGACGCAACCCCACCTCCGAACCGAACTGAGATCCCCATGGCCTGGAAGCTCGCTGGCACGTACTTCGAGACGTGCTCCTGCGACGTCGTCTGCCCCTGCACCGCGTCCTTCGCGCTCGGCGCGGACCTCGACTACTGCCGCGCGGCGCTGGTCTTCCACGTCGCCGACGGAGAGGTGGAGGGCACGGACGTGAGTGGGACCACCGTCGTGGCGGTGCTCGACACCCCGAAGGTGATGTCCGATGGGAACTGGCGCATGGGCGTGGTAATCGACAGCGCGGCCTCGGACGAGCAGGCCGAGAAGCTCGGCTCGGTGTTCGGCGGGGCGCTCGGCGGACCCATGGAGGCGCTGGGGCCGATGGTCGCCGAGAATCTCGGCGTGCTGCGCGCGCCCGTGGAGGTGCACGAGGACGGCCTGCGCCACAGCATCAAGGTCGAGGGCGCGATCGACTTCGAGATCGAGGACGTCGTCCCGTTCGGCGTCGAGACGGGTGAGCCCGCGCGCCTGACGGGGGTGTTCCACCCTGCCGGATCGGAGCTGACGATCTCCAAGGCGACCCGCTCGGACATCGACGTGTTCGGCGTCAGCTTCGACGGCGGGTCAGGGTTCGCTGCGCCGTTCGCCTGGGCTGCCTGAGGTGGCCACCGCCGGCTCCCTGCCGGCGGCGCGCCGGGAGGGCGGGGAGATCGTGGCGGCGTTCCGTGCCGCCCGCGCCCGCCTAGGGCTGATCGCGCTGCTGCTGGCGCTGGCGGCGATCGCCTGGGTGTCGACGACGGACCGCATGCGCGGGATGGACGACGGCCCGGGCAGCGACCTCGGCGCATTGGGCTGGTTCGTCGGGGTCTGGGTGGTGATGATGGCGGCGATGATGCTGCCGTCGGTCGCCCCGACCGTGGCGCTGCACGCGCGGATGACGCGCCGCAAGTCCCCTCTCGCGCCGCTCGCCTTCTGCGCGGGTTACCTCGTGACTTGGGCGGCGGCGGGCGTCGCCGCTTACGGGCTCTTCGCGCTGGGCCGCGCGGCGCTCGGCGACCAGCTGACCTGGTCGGGCGCGGGGCGTTGGGTCGCCGGCGGCACGCTCGCGGTCGCGGCCGCCTACGAGCTCACGCCGTACAAGGACGCCTGCCTGACGCGGTGCCGCAGCCCGCTCGCCTTCCTCTTGGGCGCCTGGCGCGACGGGGCCAGGGGTGCGCTGAGGATGGGCGCGAAGCACGGCGCCTGGTGCGTCGGATGCTGTTGGGGGCTGATGGCGGCGCTGTTCGCCCTCGGGATCATGAGCCTCGTCTGGATGGCCGTGGTCGCCGCGCTGATCGGGCTCGAGAAGACGCTTCCGTGGCGGCGGGCGGTCACGTACGTGACCGCCGCGCTGCTGCTGGCCGGGGCGGTGGCGCTCGTTGCCGCCCCCGAGGTGATCCCCGGCCTCACGCTCCCCGGGAACGGCGGGATGGACGCCATGCAGGCCATGCCGGTGGCTCCAGCGCCCTGACCGCGGCATGAACGGGAAGCGCGACGGGCAGAAGCGCCCCATGAGCGCAACCGACGACGAGCAGGGCAAGGGCATCCGCGGCGACTTGCTGGCCGACGACGCGGCATCGAGCAGTGGGCCGCGCGACGACGCCGAGCAGCTCGGTGAGGGCGGCATCCGCGGCGACGGGCTGGCCGACGGGGCCGCGCCCGATCCGGCGAACGACGACGAGCCGGGCGACGCGGGCGAGCGCGGCATCCGCGGCGGCGGGCTCGCCACGGACGCCTGACGGAAGCGCCGCGGCTAGGCGGCCGCGAGCCCGATCGGGCAGGACACGCCGGTCCCGCTCATCGAGCAGTAGCCGTTCGGAACCTTGTGCAGGTACTGCTGGTGGTGGTCCTCGGCGTAGTAGAAGTCGCCCGCGGGCTTGATCTCCGTCGCGATGTCGCCGAGGTGCGCCGCCGTGAGGCGCTCCTGGTACATGTCGCGTGAGCTCGCGGCCGCGGCGCCCTGCGCGTCGGAGTGGGTGTAGATCGCCGAGCGGTAGGTCGTGCCGACGTCGTTGCCCTGACGCATGTGCTGCGTCGGGTCGTGGGCCTCCCAGAACGCCTTGAGCAGATCCTCGTAGGAGACCTTGGCCGGGTCGAAGACCACGAGCACGGTCTCCGCGTGGCCCGTCTTGTTCGTGCAGGTCTCCTCGTAGGTCGGGTTCGGGGTGTAGCCCCCGGAGTAGCCCACGGCGGTCGTGTAGACGCCCGGAATGCCCCAGAACACGCGCTCGGCGCCCCAGAAGCAGCCCATGCCGAACTCCGCGACCTCCAGGCCGTCGGGGAACGGGCCCTTGAGCGGCGTCCCCAGCACGGCGTGGCGGTCGGTCAGCGGCAGCGGCTCGGACCGCCCGGCGAGGGCGTCCTCCGGCGCGATCATCTCGGTCTTCTTCCCGAACAAGAACATGCCGACAGCCTAGCTCGGGGCCGAGCCACCGACGGCCTCTCGGGGCCGCCGTCACACCCTCGTCACGCCTTCTTCAGCGCTTCCGGCTTGTGCGCCGCCTCGCCCCCGGACTTGTCGCTCTTGACGAGGTACTGCGGATCGTCCTCGGAGGCCTTCACCGTGCGCCCGGCCTCCTTGGAGTCGCCGTCCGACGTCAGCTTCTTCTCGACCTTCCCCTCGACGGTGTTGCCGTGGGACGACCACGTCACCGCGTCGCCCTTCCCGAACTCCTTGTCGTCGGCCATGCCCGTCGCCTACCCATAGGCTGGCCGGATGCGCGCAGCGACGATCCGTGACGGCGAAGTTGGCGTGGAGGAGCACCCCGACCCCGAGGCGGGCCACGGCGAGCTGCTCGTCCGCGTCCGGGCGGCCGGCCTGAACGGCGCGGACGTCATGCAGCGCAAGGGCATGTACCCCGCACCGCCCGGCTCGCCGCCGGACATCCCGGGCCTGGAGCTCGCCGGCGAGGTCGTCGCCTGCGGCCCCGGCGCGGTGCGCTTCGCCGAGGGCGACCGCGTCATGGCCATCGTCGGCGGTGGGGGGCAGGGGGAGCTGGCCGTGGTCCACGAGCGCCAGGCGATGCCGGTCCCCGAGGGCCTCGGCTGGCCCGCGGCCGGCGGGCTGCCCGAGGTGTTCACCACCGCGCACGACGCGCTGTTCACGCAGGGCGGCCTGAAGGCCGGCGAGCGCCTCCTGGTCCACGGCGCCGCGGGTGGCGTCGGGACCGCCGCGGTCCAGCTCGGCGCCCGCGCCGGGGCTCACGTCACCGCCACCGTGCGCGACGCGGAGCGCCGGGACGGCGTGGCGGCGCTCGGCGCGCACGACGTCATCGACCCGGAGGGCTTCGAGGAGCAGGGTCCGTTCGACGTCGTCCTCGAGCTCGTCGGCGCGCCGAACCTTTCCGGGAACCTCAAGGCGCTGCGCACGGGCGGCCGCATCGTGGTCATCGGCGTGGGCGCGGGCGCCAAGGCGGAGCTGAACCTGCTCGCGCTGATGCAGAAGCGCGCGACGCTGCGCGCGTCGACGCTGCGCGCCCGCCCGCTCGAGGAGAAGGCGCTGACCGCGCGTGCCCTCGAGGCGCAGGTGCTCACGGGCTTCGCCGACGGGTCGCTCTCCGTGCCGATCGCGGACACCTTCGCGCTCGACGCCGTGGCCGACGCCTACGCGCGCTTCGAGGCGGGCGGCAAGCTTGGCAAGGTCGTCCTCGAGCTCTCCTAGGCCCGCAGCCCCGCGGCGAGCCGATCGAGGTTCGGCGCCACTAGCGCGACGCCGAGCAGCGTGACCGCGGGCAGGTTCCCGTCCCGCGCCGCGACCGCGAGCAGGACGGCGGCGAGGGCCGGCCAGGTCACCCCGCGGCGCAGCCCCGCGTCGTGCGCCCAGGCGGCGTAAGCGGCGGCCCACACCACGACGAGCAGCTCGAGGCGGTGCCCCCCCGGCAGGCCGAGCGTCAGCGCGTCGCCGCCCGCCGCGGGCGAGGTCGGCCCGCCGG
This sequence comes from Solirubrobacterales bacterium, assembly GCA_038207985.1. Classification (GTDB taxonomy): domain Bacteria; phylum Actinomycetota; class Thermoleophilia; order Solirubrobacterales; family Solirubrobacteraceae; genus Paraconexibacter. The sequence goes on along the minus strand of JBBQZE010000098.1, from coordinate 3,206 downwards.
CACCCGTGGCGAGCTCCAGGCCGGCGAGCAGTACGGGGACGGCGAGCACGAGCGCGGCCGCGGAGAAGACGCGGGCGAACAGCACGCCGCCGGCCGCCGCGAGCAGCGCCTCGGCGGGCGTGGCCCCGAGCTGCAGGCCGCCGGCGTCGAGCGTCCCCGTGAGCAAGCCGCCCGCCAGTGCGGCGAGCACGACGGGGACGAGCGCGAGCGGCCGCCGGCGCACCGGCGCCGGGGCGCGCCCTAGTACGGCGGCAGCTCGGCCCACCAGTCGCCGAGCACGCGGAACGCCACCCAGAACGCGCGCTTGGCCGACTCCTCGTCGAGGGCGCCGTCGATGTCCGGGGTGAAGAGCGCATCGATGGACGGGGTGAGCGACTGGAGCTCACCCGGTCGGGGGACGACCTCGCGGGCCATCGGCAGGGCGAGGTCGTTGAGGGCGGCGAGGGCGTCGTCGCCCATCACCACCACCACCTTGGGCTGCACGATCGCGATCTCCACCGCGACGCGGGCCACGCAGGCCGGGTCGGCGAACGAGGCGTCGCTGACGGGGCACTTCGCGCAGAGCGTGCCGTAGACCGCGAGCGGGTCGATGCCGAGGCGCTGGAGCGACTTCATCAGCGCGGTCCCGGCGCGCCCGTAGAACGCGACGCCCTCCTCGATCTCCGCGAGCGACGGGCCCCACTTGAGCAGCATGATGTCGGCCTGCGGGTGGCCGGATCCGAGGACCGGCATCAGGCTGCCGCGCGGGCAGGCGTCGCAGTCCTGGATCTCGTGCGTCAGGTGGTTCAGCTCCCGGATCGCCCGCTCCAGGTACTTCTCGCGGATCTCGTCGTCGGTGGCGGGCATCGCAGGCAGATTCGGCCGCCTGGGTTCGTTCCCCTGCGCGTGCATCACGCCTTGCGCGTCGCCCGCCGCACCCGCCGGTCGCGCCGGGCGCGGCGGGCGCCGGACGGGGTGGCCTTCGTCTCGAGGAACTTCAGCGCCTGGACGTAGAGCAGCGAGCTCGGCTTGGTGTGGATCTCCGCCACCCGCAGCGCCTCCAGGAACTCCTCGGGCCCGTCGAAGTCGGGCATGCGGTTGCGCACGGAGCCCAGCCCGGGGGCGACATGCGCGTCCGAGCCGGCGCCCGCCACGATCCGGTACTTGGCGGCGAAGCGCTCGGCTTCCTCGTTGAACGAGCCGATGGCGACGCGCGGGTTGTAGACCTCGATCGCGTCGACGTCGTCCACCATCGCGAGCAGGTGCTCGTAGTCCGGGACGGCGTGCATCCGGTCGAACGGGTGGGGGACGTAGACCAGGCCCCCCTGGCGCCGGATCTCGGCGACCGTCTCGGCCATCGTCATGCCGCGCGGGATCTGCTCGGTGAGGAAGAGCCCGATGACCTCCCCCTGCGAGGCCGTCTTGACCTCCTCGCCCACGATCACCTTCACGCCGAACTCGGCCGCCTTCCGCTGCGCCTCGAGGGCACCGGAGATGACGTTGTGGTCGGTGACCGCGATCGCGCCGAGGCCCTGGTCGCGGGCGGTGGCCAGGAGCACCTCGACCGGTGTCGCGCAGTCCGACGAGTGGTCGGTATGCATGTGGAGGTCGACGTCGATGCGCTGCCGGCCCGCCAGGCGCCGGGCGATCGCCGGCCGCCCCGCGGGGTCATGGCGCTTGGCGGCCAGGCCCGCGTAGACCGCCTCGAGGTCGTCGGCCAGCCGCTCGAAGCCCAGGCGCTCGCGGACGGGTGCGGCGGCCGCGCGCAGCCGCACGCGCAGCGCGGCGTCGCCCGCGAGCCGCGCGAGCTGCGCGCCGAGCGTCTCGGGATCGCGCGCGGCGAACAGCAGTCCGTGGTCGCCTTCGCCCGTGACCTCCTCGTACACGGCGAGGGAGGACGCGAGCGGCACGACGCCGGCGGCGATCGCCCGGAGGACGAGGCCCGGCGCGGGCGCCGCGCCGTCGGACGCGGCGACGAGCACGTCGGCCTGGGCGAGCAGCTCCGACTCCGGGGTCCCGGGCTCCAGGAAGCGGACGCGGTCGCGCAGGTCGGCGCGAAGGGCGGTCGAGGACGACGGCCCGCGGTCGGAGACCACGCGCACCTCCCAGGCCGCGGCCGGGTCGAGGTGGCGCAGGCTGCGCAGGAACGTCCGCAGCGCCCCGCGCTCCTCCTCGTCGACGAAGGCGATGACCACCGGCCCGCTGTCGCGGTCGGCCCGCTCGGCGGCGACGTCCGCCCCGGGGGTCACGACCTCGTAGGCGGCCGGGAAGTGGCGGCGCAGCAGCTCCGCGGTGGCCTGGTGGCTGGCCAGCCGGGCGTCGAGGCGGCCGAAGACGAGGTCGGTCAGCTTGCGCGCGACCTGCGTGGCGACGACCCGCTCGGTGGGCGCGTGGAACGTCCCGACGTTCAGCGCGCGCGAGTGGCGCAGGGCGGCGGCCGCCACGGAGGGAGCGAACGGCTCGTGGACGTGGCAGAGGTCGAACGTCGCGCCGCCGAGCAGCTCCTCCACGTCGCGCGCGACGTCGATCGGGAGCGCGGCGCGGCGGCGGGCCCCGAGCGGCAGCGGCAGCACCTCGCCGACGGCCAGGACCTCGACCGCGCCCGCGCGCGCCGCGGCGGTGCCGGCGCGGATGCGCTTGCCGGTGCTGCGGACGAGCTCCTCGCGGGAGGAGGGGGCGACGATCGTGACCGCGTGCCCGCGCCGGGCGAGCAGCTCAGCGGACCGCGCGACCTGGACGTTCACCTCGTGCCCCGATTCCCACCCGTAGGGCGAGACCTGGGCGATGGCGAAGCGCTCGGGCTTCACGTGCGCCGTCTCTCGGTCATCGACCGGATCATGGCAGGCGCACGGGGGCCGTCCGGCCCGTCCACGAGGGACGAGCCGGGGGCCGTGGTGCTGCTACTCGGCGTCGGGGACGACGGCGACGGGGGCCGGCTTCTTCGCCTTGGTGGCCTTGGCCTTCGGCGCCTTGGCGGCCTTCGAGGACGCGAGGCGGGCGTTCTCGGCGTTCGTATGGCGCACGACCTGGACCGGCTTGCTCTTCGCGTACTTCGCGATGAACTTCTGCGTGTCGAGGTGCGCCTGGTCGTCGGGCCGCTGGTTCTGCGGCGACTTCATCAGGTAGGACGAGGGGCCGTCGATCTGGCCGCCCAGTCCGTGGTTGAGCGCGAGCTTGCAGCAGCGCACGGCGTCGATGACGATGCCGGCGGAGTTCGGCGAGTCCCA
>JBBQZE010000097.1:0-10983 GCA_038207985.1 Solirubrobacterales bacterium | reverse complement strand
TGTCACGCCACAGCTCGTGGTCCCAGACCCCGAGCGCGTCGGTGAAGCGGTAGACGTGCTCGGAGACCCCGAGCTCGGCGATGCCCTTCGCCTCGGCCGCCTCGCGGTACCGCTCGGCGTTGCCCGCGGTGAAGTAGCGCTCGGCCGGCGTGTCGGCGCCGTCGGGCCGCAGATGCACGTGGTAGTCCGTGAGCACGGTTCAGACCCCCTGGGCGGCGCGGTCGCGCAAGATCAGCTCGGCCAGGCGCAGGTCCTCGGGGCCGGTGACCTTGAAGTTCTGCCGCGGGGCGGGCACGAGGCGCACCTCGCCGCCGAAGGACTCGATCAGCGAGGCGTCGTCGGTCGCCGCCGAGAGGGCCGCGTCGCCGAGGCCCAGCGCGCGCTCCAGCGCGTCGCGGCGGAAGACCTGCGGGGTCTGGATCGCCCAGAGGTGCGTGCGGTCCAGGGTGCGGACCACGACCTCCCCCGCTCCCTCCTTGATCGTGTCCGCCACCGGCGCCGCGGCGATCGCGGCGTCGCAGTCCTCCGCGGCCATCGTGTCGAGGCAGTCCTGCACGGTGGCGGCCTCGAGCATCGGACGCGCCGCGTCGTGCACGATCACGAGGTCGCTCGCCGGCGCCGCGTGCAGCGCCGCCCGCACGGAGTGCGACCGCTCCGCGCCGCCGGTCACGCCGATCGTCCCGTGCGGCGGCGTAAGCCCCGGAGGGAGCGCGATGACCACGTGCTCGACGTCGGGGACGGCCTGGAGCGCCTCGAGCGACCAGGCGTACAGCGGGCGGCCGGCGCACGGAACGAACGCCTTGGGTCCTGAGGACCCGAGGCGCTCGCCCCGCCCCGCGGCCACGAGGAGGGCGACCGCGGTCGGCACGGAGGAGCCGGTGCTACTCGGCCATCGCGGCGCACTTCTCGGCCGCGGAGGTGGTCAGGAGGTCGTCGAGGTAGGCCTCGGACTCGTCCTCGGACTTGTCCAGCGCGTACATCAGCTCGGAGGCGAGGATCTTCTTCGCCCGCGTGTACATCTGCTTCTCGCCCGTCGACAGGCCCTTGTCGTGCTCGCGGATCGCGAGGTTGCGCACGACCTCGGAGAGCTCGTAGATGTCCCCCGTCTTGATCTTGTCCCGATTGTGCTTGAAGCGCCGGTTCCAGTTCTTCGGCATGTCCGAGAGCTCGTCGGTGAGGACCGCCAGCACCTTCTTGACCATCTCCTCGTCGATGATGCGGCGCAGGCCGGCGATACCGGCGTTCTCGCACGGCACCATGACCGTCATGTCGTTGTGGAGGATCTTGATGGTCAGGTACTCGCGCTCCGACCCGAACATCTTCCGCAGCTCCTTCTTCAGGACGACGCCGGCCCCGTGGTGCGGGTAGACGACTTGGTCCCCGCACTCGAAGTCGATGTTGACGATGACCGGTGCCTCGAGGTCCTCGAGCAGCGCAGGGTCGATGTCCGTGGTAGCGATGATGCCCTCCTTGGTTGGTTCTGCGGTCCCGCGCGACGCGGTCTTCACGTCTGCAAGTAGCGGTCCACGAGGTTGATCTCCTGCAGGCGGCGCAGGCCCTCGCGTATGTCCTTCGCCCGGATCTCCCCCACGCCCTCGACCGTCTCGAGCTCCGGGTCGGTGGCCGCGAGCATCTCGTCGAGGCCGCCGAACTCCCGGACGATCTGCTGGACGACCAGCTTGGGAAGGCGCGGGATGCGCCCGAGGATCCGGTAGCCCCTCGGGGACACCGGATAGTCGAGCGTGTTGAGCTTGCGGTCGTACCCCGTGAGCTCGGCCAGGCGGCCGAAGTCCAGGAGGTCCTGGTGCGGAAGGCGGCCGATCTGGTCCAGCGCGGCGGCGAACGCCTCGTCGGAGTCCTCGGCAAGGTAGTCGTGCACGAGGGCGGCCTTGTCGGCCGCGGTGCCGACCATCGTCTCCTCGAGCTGCATCTCGATGAGGCGCCCCTCCGTACCGAGCTCGACGATGTAGCGCTCGATCTCGACCGCCATGCGCGTCACGAGCTCGGAGCGCTGGAGGACGGTCAGGACGTCGTGCAGGGTCGCGCCGCCCTCGAACTCCAGGGCGGTCAGGCGCGTGGACACCTGGTCGAGGCGGGTGCGGTACTTGTCCAGGGTGGCCAGGGCCTGGTTGGCCTTGGCGAGCACCACCGGGATGTCCTCGAGGATGTACTTCGCGCCGTCGACGTACAGCGAGACGACCTCGCGGCGCTGAGAGATCGCGATGACGAGCGCGTCGGTCTGCTTGGAGACGCGCTCGGTGGTCCGGTGCCGGGTGCCCGTCTCGGAGGAGAGGATCGTCGGGTCCGGCATGAGCTGGACGTTGGCCATCGTGATCTTCGTCGCGTTGGCGTTCAGGACGATCCCGCCGTCCATCTTGGCGACCTGGTAGAGCAGCGCCGGCGTGTAGTCGATGTCCAGCTTGATGCCGCCGGAGAAGAGGAACGACAGCTCGTCGGGGTCGCCGATGGTGATCAGGCCACCCGTCCTGGCGTGCACGATGTCGTCGAGGCCCTCCCGCAGCGCGGTGCCCGGTGCGACCATCTCGAGGGCCTTGACGAGGGAGGGCTCTTGGCGGCTCTCCAACTCATGTGGCCCTCCCGATCGCTGCGCCATTCGGAGACCATCCTACCAGGATTCCCCGGATTTCTTGAGCCCGGCTTTAGCCTTGCGGGGCCTGCTGGGGTCAGGCGGCGGCGCGGTCGCCGCGCGGGGCCGCGTCGCGGAACGCGAGCGCGAGCGCCTGGCGCAGGCTCGGGGCCGTCCCGGGGTGCACGACGTCGCGCAGGCCGAACTTCGCGGCCTCCTCGAGGCGGCGCTCGCCGTGCCCGACGCTGCGCAGCTCGCCGGTCAGGCCGACCTCTCCGAAGGCCGCGACGGGCAGCGCCGCCGCGCCACCGCCCAGGGCCACCCCGCGCTGGGCGCTCGCGACCGCCAAGGCGACCGCGAGATCGGCGCCCGGCTCGTCGATCCGCACACCGCCGACGACGTTCACGAAGACGTCCGCGGTCCCGCACCCGATGCCCGCGTGGCGGCCGAGCACCGCGAGCACCAGCGCGAGGCGGTTGCGGTCGATCCCGTTGACCACCCGCCGCGGGGGCACGAGCTCCGACGGCGACACGAGTGCCTGCACCTCGACGAGGAGCGGGCGCGTGCCCTCCATCGAGGCGAGCACGACGGAGCCGGGCTTCCGCGTGGCCTCCCCCACGAACCTGGCGCTGGCGTCGAGGACCTCGACCAGGCCGTCGGAGCGCATCTCGAAGACCCCGGCCTCGTTCGTCGAGCCGAAGCGGTTCTTGAGCGCGCGCAGCGTGCGGTAGGTGCGCTCGCGCTCGCCTTCGAACTGCAGCACGCAGTCCACCAAGTGCTCGAGCACGCGCGGGCCCGCGAGCGACCCCTCCTTGGTCACGTGGCCGACGAGCACCACGGCGACCGACGAGGCCTTGGCGACCTGCATGATGCGCGCGGCGACCTCGCGCACCTGGCCGACGGAGCCGGGAGCGCCGTTCAGCTCTGCGGCGTGCAGCGTCTGCACCGAGTCGACGACCATCACGTCCGGCCTGACGGCCTCCATGGTCGCCAGCACGGTCGCGAGGTCCGTCTCGGCGAGCACGGGGACGTCCAGCGCCCGGCAGGCGGCCGTCTCGAGGCGCTCGGCCCGCAGGCGGATCTGCTGCGGGGACTCCTCGCCGGAGACGTACAGCGTCGAGCGCCCCGCGGCCGCGAGGTGCCCCATCGCCATGTTCGTCAGCGTGGACTTGCCGATCCCCGGCGAGCCCCCGAGCAGCACGAGCGAGCCCGGCACGATGCCCCCGCCGAGGACCCGGTCGAGCTCTCCGATACCGGTGTGCAGCCGCGGGACCTCCGCCGCACGGACGTCGCGCAGCGGCAGGACCCGCGCCGTGGCGGGCCGGCCGGCGGGCGCGCCGGTGCGCGCTGCGGCGGGTGCCACGACGCGCTCCTCCACGAGGGTGCTCCAGCCCCCGCACCCCGGGCACTGGCCCATCCAGCGCGGCTCGGACTGCCCGCACTCGGAGCAGACGTAGGTGGTGCCGGACTTCGCCATGGGTCGCGGACCATAGGCCGCGACCCAGACGAGTTCGCCCCCCTGCCGGTCAGCCGGCCGGACGGGAGCCGAGCGCCGAGGGAGTCGTGACGGCGTCGCCGTTGGCCATCGCGGCGCGACCGTCGGTGCCCGGCAGGCCGCCCGACCCCGCCCCACCCGGCTCGCGGACGTAGAGGTACCAGTACGCGGTCGCGACGAAGATCCCCGCCCCGACCAGGTTCCCGAGGAACGCGAAGAGCCAGTTGTTGAGCACGTCGTCCCAGCCCAGGACGCCGGTGTGGGCGAAGATCGCCGCCGGCAAGAAGAACATGTTCGCCACGACGTGGTCGAAGCCGAGCGCGACGAAGGCCATGATCGGGAAGAAGATCGCCAGGACCTTGCCGCCGATGTCGTCCGCGGCCATGGCCATCCACACCGCGAGGCAGACCAGCCAGTTGCAGCCGAGCGCCCGCAGGAAGATCTGCCAGTCCGTCTCGGTGGTGCCCTTGGCCGTCGCGATCGCCGTGAGGCGCGCGAGGGGCACCTAGGCCGTGACGACGCCGGTCTGCACCGCGAGGAAGTAGGCGACGAAGAGCGAGCCGATCAGGTTGCCGACCAGGACGATGCCGAAGTTGAAGCTGAGGCGCCCGAACGAGACCTTCCGGTTGAGCGCCGACAAGGGCACCAGCGCCATGTTGCCCGTGAGCAGCTCCGAGCCCGCGACGACGACGAGGATCAGACCGAGCGCGAACGTCCCGCCCGTGACGAGCGTCTGCACCCCGCCCCACAGCTTCGGGTCCATGCCGGCGGAGGCGATGATGGCCAGCAGCCCGGCGAACGCGATGTAGGCACCGGCGAGGAAGCCGGCGACCAGCGACTTGTCCCACGACATGCCCGCCTTGGTGGCGCCGACTTCGACGCCTGCGTGCGCGACTTCGGCTGGGCTCTTGAACGACATGGACGTCCTCCCTAGGTGGATGTGCCGCGTTCCTTCCCCGGGGGGGCAGCGGTCCGATCCTCCGGATGTTCGCCCTCAACCCCCGAGGCGCTTCTGCAGCCTTCCGAACGCGTGCCCGGCCGCCGCGCTGAGCATCCCGGCGGCCCAGTCCGGGACGCGCTTGGTGAGCTCGAGCTGCACCGAGCTCGCGCGGGCCTCGGCCGAGAAGCGCCCACGCGTGCCCATGTCCTCGTCACGCGGCTCCCAGAGGTAGTCCGGGCCGCCGTCCGGCGCCATGTCGGCCTGCTGCCCGTCGAAGCCCGTGACGGCCAGGAAGTGGTCGCCCGCCGTGGGCAGGACGGCGTTGCCCGTGATCACCACGGGGGTGCTGGCCCCCACCCAGACCTCGCGCCGCTTGTGCTCCGAGGCCCAGACGATCGCGCCGGCCCCGACCTCGGGCTCGTAGATCGGCGGCACGGGCATCGGGTGCTTGGGCAGCCGGTTGCGGACCTGGGAGAACTGCGGCGTGTTCAGCGCCGGCATCTGGACCATGGTCAGGTGGACCGGGGAGCCCTCGTGCAGCAGCTCGCAGCGCACGGACTCCGTGAAGCCCTGGATCGCGTGCTTGGCGCCGCAGTAGCCCGATTGGAGCGGGATGCCCCGGTAGGCGAGCGACGAGCCCACCTGCACGACCACGCCGGCGCCCCGGGGGACCATCCGCGTGAGCGCGGCGCGGGTGCCGTTGACCACCCCGTGGTAGGTGACGTCGGTGATGCGGCGGAACTCGTCGGCCTCCATCTGCAGGAACGGGGAGAGGGCGCCCACCATCGCGTTGTTGACCCAGACGTCGATCGGGCCCAGCTCGGCCTCGGCCTGCTCGGCGGCCGCTTCCACGGCGGTGGCGTCCGCCACGTCGCACCGGATGGCCAGGGCGGTGCCACCGCGGGCGGTGACCTCGCCGGCGGCGCCCGCGAGGCCCTTCTCGCCCCGCGCAAGCAGCGCCACGCGGTCCCCGCGGTCGGCGAAGGCCTGCGCGGTGGCGCGGCCGAGGCCGGCGCTCGCGCCCGTGATGACGACCGTTCTGGGCATGGGAAGTCCTTCCCCGGAGAGGCCGCCCGGCAACCGGGTCCGGGCGCGGCGACCGCTCAGGCGAGCGTGTCGAGCGCGCGCTCGACGTCGGCGACGAGGTCGGCCGTGTCCTCGACGCCGCAGGAGAAGCGCACCCAGCCCTCTGCGACCTCGTCGGTGCCCCAGCGCCCGCGCCGCTCCGCGCTCGAGTGCACGCCGCCGAAGGAGGTCGCATCGGCGACGAGCCGGCAGGCGGTCAGGAAGGCCTCCGCGTGCGCGCCGGACGGCAGCGTGAAGCCCAGGACCCCGCCGAGGCCCGGCCAGCGCACGTCCTGCACGAGGTCCACGCGCCCGGCCAGCAGGTCGCGGAGGGCCTCGGCGTTGCGCTGCTGGCGCTCGACGCGGATCCCCAGCGTGGCCAGGGATCGGTGGGCCAGCCATGTCTCGAACGGGCCCGGAATCCCGCCGTGCAGGCCGCGCCAGTCGAGGACGTCCGCCAGCGCAAGGTCGGTGGCAGCCGCGACGTAGCCCAGGATGAGGTCGGAGTGGCCCGAGAGCGCCTTCGCGGCGCTGGCCACGACGAGGTCGGCACCCGAGGCCAGGGGGCGCTGCAGGTAGGGCGTGGCCAGCGTGTTGTCGACCACGAGGCGGGCCCCGGCGGCATGTGCCTCCTCGGCGAGCGCCGGGAGGTCGACGACCGCGAGGCCCGGGTTCGACGGGCTCTCGACCCATACGACGGTCGCGCCCGGGAGCGCGGAGCGCACCGCGGCGGTGTCCGTCGGCACCCAGCGCACCTCCACCCCGCGCGGCTCGAGCTGCTCGCGGGCGATGCGGCGGACGCCGGGATAGCCGTCGTGCGGCGCCACGAGCACGTCGCCCGGCTCGAGCTGCGTGAGCAGCACGGCGCTCGTCGCCGCCATGCCCGAGGCGAACGCGAGCGCGGGCCCGCCCTCCAGCGTGGCCAGCGCGGCCTCGTAGTGCGTCCACGTCGGGTTGGCGTAGCGCGCGTAGCCCGCGGGCGCTCCTTCCCCTTTGAGGTGGAACGGCGCGGCGAAGGCCGGTCCCGGGAGGAACGGCTCGCCGTCACGCGCGGGGGGCAGGCCCGCGTGGGCCGCCCGCGTCCCGTAGCCGTCGCCGTCGCCGGCGCTCATGCCGCCCGCCCGCAGTCGGCGAAGCCGCCCTCACGGTGGGAGCGGTCGCAGAACGGCTTGGCGCGGGACAGGCCGCACCGGCACAGCGCGACCGGCCCGTCGGGAAGCGCGAAGGCGTTGCCCTCCGCGTCCTCGACCCGCACGGGGCCCGTGACCTTCAGCGGCCCGTCGTCGCGGACCTTGATGACGACCTCGGGCAGCGGCTCCGGCACCCGGCCATCGTGGCACAGCCCACGCCGAGTGCCGCGCAGGCCTCGCCGCCCCGCACCGGCGTGGCAGGGTGGGCGGGTGCCGCTGCCCACCGAGGAGGAGATCGCCCCGGAGCTCGCGGCGCGGAGGCGTCTGCTGGCGGTCGCGCGCGGAGAGCGCGAGCCCGACCTCGTGATCGAGGGCGGGCGGGTGTTCTGCGCGCCGACGCGGGAGTGGCTCGACGGCGACGTGGGCATCGCCGAGGGGCGCATCGCGGGCGTCGGGAGCTTCGACGGCGGCGAGCGCGTCGAGGCGGAAGGGCGGCCCGTCGTCCCCGGCTTCGTCGACGCGCACGTCCACATCGAGTCCTCGAAGCTGATCCCGGCGGAGTTCGCCCGCATGGTCGTGCCCCGCGGCACCACGACGGTCGTCGTCGACCCGCACGAGGTCGGCAACGTCCTCGGCCGGCGCGGTGTCGAGTGGTTCGCCGAGAGCGCTCGGGGCCTGCCGCTGGACGTGCTCGCGACCGCGCCCGCCTGCGTCCCGGCGAGCCCGATGGAGTCCCCTCACGGGGCGCTGGGCCCCGAGGACGTAGCCGCGCTGGCGCGCACCCCCGGCTTCCTCGGCGTCGCCGAGATGATGAACTTCCCGGCCGTCGTGGCGGGCGATGAGGACGAGCTGCGCAAGCTCCTGCTCGCCGGCCGCCCCGCCGATGGGCACGCGCCCGGGCTCGGCGGCCGCGCGCTGGACGCCTACGTCGCCGCGGGCATCGGCACCGACCACGAGGCCACCACCGCCGAGGAGGCGCTCGCCAAGCGCCGTCGCGGGCTCTGGGTGCTGCTCCGGGAGGCGTCCAACGCGCGCAACCTCCGCGACCTGCTCCCGCTCGTGCTCGAGCACGGCCCGGACTGGTGCGCGTTCTGCACGGACGACCGGGAGCCCACGACCCTCCGCGACGCGGGGCACCTCGATGACATGTGCCGCATCGCCCGCGCGAGCGGCGTCCCGGCCGTGGACGTCCTGCTGCTCGCCTCCACCCATCCCGCGCGCTGCCACGGCCTCCACGACCGCGGCGTGATCGCCCCGGGGCGACGGGCCGACCTCGTCGTGCTCGACGACTGCGAGGCGTTCCGCGCGCACGTCGTGGTCGCCGGTGGCCGCGTCGTCGCCCGCGACGGCGTCGCGGCGCCGTTCCCCGCGCCGCGCGTGCCGGCCTGGGCCCGCGCGACGTTCGCGGCCGCCCCGCTCGCCCCGGCCGACCTCACGCTCCCCGCCCCACCGGACGGTGGCGCGGTCCGCGTCATCGGCCTCGTCCCGGGTCAGCTGCTGACCCGCGAGCTGCACGAACGCCCCACCACGGTGGGGGGCGAGGTCGTGGCCGACCCCCAGCGGGACCTCGTGAAGCTCGCGGTGGTCGAGCGCCACCACGCGACGGGGCGCGTCGGCGTCGGGCTCGTGTGCGGCTTCGGCCTGCGGGCCGGCGCGTTCGCCTCGACGGTCGCCCACGACGCGCACAACGTCGTCGTCGCGGGCGTCGACGACGCCGACATGGTGGCCTGCGTCGCGCGGCTGGCCGAGCTGGGCGGCGGCCTCTGCGCGGTGCGCGACGGCGCGGTGCTCGCCGAGCTCCCGCTGCCCGTCGCCGGGCTCATGAGCGAGCGGGACGGCCCAGCGGTCGCCGCGCAGCTCGACGCGCTCGACGTCGCGCTCGCGGGCCTCGGAGTCGCCCTGCCCGAGCCGTTCATGGCGCTCAGCTTCCTGGCGCTGTCGGTGATCCCCGAGCTGAAGCTCACCGACCGCGGGCTGGTCGACGTGGCCCGTGGGACGCTCGTCGGCCTGGCGGTCTGACCGCCCGCCGACTCGCACACCGCCCGCAGAAGGTCTTAGAGCTCGGCCTTGCGGGAGTCGCTGAGCGCCTTCAGGTGTTCGTGGACCTCCGGTGACTGCTTGCTCAGCCGGCGCACGTCCCAGCGGTCCAGCGTGATGAGCAGCATCGGGGACGTCGCGGTGACCGTCGCGTTGCGCTTGTCCTTCTCGACGACGCCGACCTCGCCCACGACGTCGCCCGGGCCGAGGTCGGCGACGTGCTCCCCACCCCGGGTCACCTCCGCGGTGCCCTCCTCGATGGCCAGCATCTCGTAGGAGTAGTCGCCCTCGCGCACGAGTTCCTTGCCCTTCGGCACGGACACCTCGGACGCGAACGTCGCGATGGTGTGCGCCGCAGCGGGGTCGAGGTCGGCGAAGACCGGGATCTTCTTCAGGCGATCAGCGTCCATGAGGCGCATCCTGCCGGATTTAGCGGTGCGCGTGTGGGACAGTGCCCACACGCGCCCACCAAGTGCTACTCCGCGTCGTGCTCGGTGCCCGCGGGCGACTCGTCGTCCGGACCCGCCTCGAGCTCGGCCGGGGCGTCGCCGCCACCCACGGCGGCGGGGACCTTCGGCTGGATGATCGAAAGCGCCACTTCGGGCTCGTCGCCCTCGGCGCCGTTGACGCGGTCGACCATCACGGTGCCGCCCGCGGGCAGCTCCGAGCGCAGTACGAAGTCGGCCAGCGGGTCCTCGATGTAGCGCTGGATGGCTCGGCGCAGCGGGCGGGCGCCCATGGCCGGGTCCCAGCCCTTGTCGACCAGCAGGTCCTTGGCCTCGTCGGTGAGCTCGAGCTGCAGCTCCCGCTCGGCGAGCGACTCGCGGATCCGCCGCAGCAGCAGGTCGACGATCGTCTTGATCTCGTCCTTCTGCAGCTTGTGGAAGACGATGACGTCGTCGATGCGGTTGAGGAACTCGGGCCGGAAGACCTTCTTGAGCTCGCCCATGACGCGGCCCTTCATGTCGTCGTAGGTCATGCCCTGCTCACCGTCGCCGACGGAGAAGCCGAGCGGCGTGTTGCGCGCGATCTCCGAGGCACCGATGTTGGAGGTCATGATCACGATCGCGTGGCGGAAGTCCACCGTGCGGCCCTGCGAGTCCGTCAGGCGCCCGTCCTCGAGGATCTGCAGGAGGATGTTGAACACGTCCGGGTGCGCCTTCTCGATCTCGTCGAGCAGGAGCACGCAGTACGGCTTGCGCCGCACGGCCTCGGTGAGCTGGCCGCCCTCGTCGTAGCCGATGTAGCCGGTGGGCGAGCCGACGAGCCGGGACACGGCGTGCTTCTCCATGTACTCCGACATGTCGATGCGGATCATCGCCTCCTCGTCACCGAAGAGGAACTCCGCGAGCGTGCGCGCGAGCTCGGTCTTGCCGACGCCGGACGGGCCGAGGAACACGAAGGAGCCGGTCGGGCGCTTCGGGTCCTTGAGGCCCGCGCGCGAGCGCCGGATCGCCTTCGAGACGACCTCGATCGCCTGGTGCTGGCCGATCACGCGCTTGTGCAGCTCGTCCTCCATGCGCATGAGCTTCTGCGTCTCGGCCTCGGTGAGCTTGAACACGGGGATGCCGGTCCACATCGAGACGATGTCGGCGATCTCCTCCTCGCCGATCGACGGGCGCTCTCCGCCCTCGCCGGACTCCCAGGCGTCCTCGAGCTCGCGCTTGCGGTTCGTGAGCTTGCGTTCGCTGTCGCGCAGCGACGCGGCCTTCTCGAACTCCTGCGCCTC
>JBBQZE010000096.1:0-11041 GCA_038207985.1 Solirubrobacterales bacterium | reverse complement strand
TCGAGGCCGAGGACGAAGGTGGTCGCCGGGTCGAGCGGCGCGGTGGCGGCGCGCGCGTCGAGGAACGCGCGGAAGCCGCCCATGCCCGCCTCCTCGGACCCGACCGCGGCGAGCACGACCTCGACGCCGCGCAGCGGCGCCGAGGCCCAGCGCTCCGCGAGCGCGAGCAGCGCCGCGACCCCGGTGGCGTCGTCGCTCGCGCCGGGGACGGTCGGCGAGCGCGCGATGTCGGCGTTCGCCGCGATACCCGTGAGCAGCAGGAGGCGCCCGACGCGCTTGGCGAGCCGCGACGGCATCGCGGTGAGCACGAGCGCCGCGCCGAGCGGCGCCATGACCGGATCCATCGCCTGGCGCGCGAGGCGACGGCCGCGCCCGGCGCGCGCGAGCGCGGGGTGCCACGCCCAGCCCGTCTGCGCCGCGTCGAGGTGCGCGGTGACCACGAGCGTCGCGCGGCGTGGGCCTTCCGCCGGGATCCGCGCGACCACGTTCGCGCCCTCGGTGGCGATCCCCGCGCGGGTGAGCACGGGGCGCAGCCACTGGCGGCGGCCGCCGGCCTCCCACTCGAGGCTGGCCAGCGCGGCGAGCGACAGCCACGGCCGGGCGAGCAACCCGGCCGCCAGGTGGGCGGCGTGGACCCAGGCGTAGGTCGACTGGAAGCGGTAGGGCTGCACGGCCACGTCGTGCGCCCCGGCCTCCCGCAGGCGCTGCGCGGCCCAGGCCGCGGCGGCACGCTCCCCCGGCCCGGCCGAGTCGCGGACGAGCCCGCAGAGCGCCTCGACGTCCGCGCGCAGCCGCTCGGTGCTCACGCGTCGCCGAGGTGCCAGTCGATCGGCCCCGCGACGAGCGAGTGCGAGCCGAGCGGGCGGCCGAGGACCTCCTGCACCGCGCGGGCGGCATCGAGCAGCTCGGGCAGGCGGACCCCGGTCGCCACCCCCATCTCGTGCAGCATCGACACGAGGTCCTCGGTGGCGATGTTGCCCGTGGCCCCCGCCGGCACGGGGCACCCGCCGAGCTCGCCGAAGCTCGACTCGAACGAGCTGCACCCGGCCCCCAGGGCCGCGAGGACGTTCGCCAGGCCCTGGCCCCGCGTGTTGTGGAAGTGCGCGGTGAGCAGCACGTCCTCGCCGAGGCGCTCGCGCGCCTGCGTGAAGAAGCGCCGCACCTGCAGCGGGTTGGCCATCCCGGTGGTGTCGCCGAAGCCCACCTCACGGGCTCCTGCCGCGACCAGCTCCGCCGCGAGGTCCAGCACGCGCTCCGGGGGGACGCGGCCCTCGTACGGGCACCCGAACGCGGTCGCGATGACGGCCTCGGTGCCGAGGTCCGCGTCGAGCGCCGTGGCCAGGACGCGCCGCAGCGCCCCGAGCGACTCGGCGACCGTGCGGTTGACGTTCTTGGCGTTATGCGTCTCGCTCGCGGAGAGGAAGACGCTCACCTCGTCGAAGCGCTCGCGCTGCTCCAGCGCGGTGGCCAGGCCGCGCTCGTTGGGGATGAGCACGGAGACGTCCACGCCGTCCGGGACGTCCATGGCCGCGAGCACGGCGGTCGCGTCGGAGAGCTGCGGGATGACGTCCGCGCGCACGAACGAGGTCACCTCGATGCGGGGCAGCCCGGTGCGCGCGAGGCGGTCGATGAGCGCGACCTTCGCGTCGGTCGGGATGGTCTCGGGCTCGTTCTGAAAGCCGTCGCGCGGGCCGACCTCGCGGATGAGCACGCGATCGGGAAGGCCGTCCATCAGGGCCGCGGCACGGCGGGGAGCACCATCGAAGGCAACATATACTCGCCGCCGTGCCAGAGACCGTCTCGATCGTCGGCGGCTCGGGCGCCCTGGGCTTCGGCTTGGCGGTGCGCCTGGGCCGTGCGGGCGTGCCCGTGGTGATCGGCTCCCGCGACGCCGCGCGCGCCGAGGAGGCGGCGGCCCGCGCCCGGTCGGCGGTGCCCGAGGGCTCCTTCGACGGCGTCGACAACCCCACCGCGGCCGGCCGGGCCGAGCTGGTCGTGCTCTCCGTGCCGTTCCGCTCGCAGTCCGAGACGCTCACGAACCTCAAGGCGCACCTGCGGCCCGGGCAGCTGGTCGTCGACGCCTCCGTGCCGCTCGCCGCCGCCATCTCCGGCAAGGCCACGCGGACCATCGGGGTGTGGCAGGGCTCCGCCGCCCAGCAGGTCGCCGAGATGGTGCCCGAGGGCGTGCGCGTGGTCTCCGCGCTGCACACGGTCTCGGCCGCGTTGCTCGGCGACCTCGACCACGTCCTCGCCGAGGACGTTCTGGTCTGCGGCGACGCCAAGGCCGACAAGGAGCGCGTCATGGCGCTCGTCGAGCGCATCGACGGGCTGCGCTGCGTGGACTGCGGCAAGCTCGAGATGGCCCGCCTGACCGAGCAGCTCACGCCGCTGCTCATCGGGATCAACATCCGCTACAAGACCCACGCGGGCCTCCGCGTCACCGGGCTCCCCGAGCGCGCGTGAAGGGCGTCGTGGTGCTCGCCGGGGGGACCGGGGGGGCGAAGCTCGCGCGCGGGATGCTCGACGTGGCCGGCGACGAGCTCGTCGTCATCGCGAACACCGCGGACGACCTCGACGTCTACGGCGCCCACGTCTCGCCGGACCCCGACCTCTGCACGTTCTGGTTGGCCGATCAGATCGACGAGCGCGGGTGGGGCCTGCGCGACGACACCTTCCGGGTGATGGACGGCCTGCGCGAGCTCGGCGTGGACGTGTGGTTCAACCTCGGCGACCGCGACCTGGCGATCGGCATCGAGCGCACTCGGCGCCAGCTCGACGGCGAGCGACTGACCGAAGCGCTCGCCGCGCTCACCGCCTCGTTCGGGCTCCGCGCGCGCGTGCTGCCCATGAGCGACGACGTCGTGCGCACCCGCGTGCACGCCGCCGGACGCTGGTGGCCCTTCCAGGAGTTCATGATCCGCCACCGGGCGCAAGGCCCCATATCAGGGGTTTGCTTCGACGGCATCGACGCCGCCGTCGCGACGCCCGAGGCGCTCGACGCGCTCGGGGCCGCGCGTGCCATCGTCATCGGGCCCTCCAACCCCGTGATCTCCATCCGCCCCATCCTCGACGTCCCCGGCATCGCCGACGCCCTGCGCGGCGCCTCCGCGCCCGTCGTCGCCGTCTCCCCCGTCGTCGGCGGCGAGGTGCTCAAGGGCCCCACGGCGTCGTTCATGGCGTGGACCGGGCACACGGCCGACGCCGCAGGGATCGCGGCCTACTACGGCGACGTGCTCGACGGCATGGTCTGCGACGAGGAGCGGCCCGGGCTGGCGATCCCGGCGCTCAGCACGGACACGCGGATGGACACGCCCGCGGCGCGCGAACGCGTGGCCCGCGAGACGCTCGACTTCGCCGCGGCGCTCGCGTCATGAGCGTCGCGCTGCGCACGCTGGCGGTTCTGCCGGTCAAGCACTTCGACTCCGCCAAGCAGCGCCTGGCCGAGGACTTCTCCTCCGGCACGCGGCGCGCGATCGTCGAGGCGATGGTGACCGACGTGCTCGTCGCGCTGCGCCGCTCGACCGAGGTCGACCAGGTGCTGGTCGTCACGCGCGACGTCGGCGTGGAGGCGATCGCCCACGGCTACGACGCCGACACGGTGGCCGACCCCGAGGAGCGCTCCCACTCCGACGCGGCCCGCATCGGCGTCCGCGAGGCAATGGCGCGCGGCGCGCGCCGCGTGCTGCTCGTCCCGGGCGACTGCCCCGCGCTCGACCCCAAGCAGGTCGACGCGCTGCTGCAGCGGGCGACAGGGTCGGCCGAGCAGCCGTCGGTCACCGTCGTCCCCGACCGCCACGGGACCGGCACGAACGCCCTCGTCCTCACGCCGCCCGACGCGATCGCCCCCGCCTTCGGCCCCGGCTCCAAGGAGCGCCACGTACGCGCGGCGCAGGCCGCCGACGCCGAGATCTCCGTCGACGAGGTGCCGTCCCTCGTGCTCGACGTCGACACGGCGGACGACCTCGAGGCGCTGCGCATCGCGCTCGGCGACTGGCACGGCAACGCCGCGCACACGCGCGGGATGCTGAGCCGGCTCGGCCGGCTGTAGGCGAGGTGGGCCGCCGTCGGCGCTCACGGGCCGGGGGGACCGCGTGAGCCCCGTCGGGCGCCCGGGGCCCGCGGGAACGGCGTGAGCCGCCTGGAGGTCGTCGCGGTGGACGGGCTTCCCGAGGTCCGTGCGGGCGACGACCTCGCCGCGCTGCTCACCGCCGCACTGGCCGAGCCCCTGCGAGGCGACGACGTGCTCGTGGTCGCCCACAAGGTCGTCTCCAAGGCCGAGGGCCGCACGGTCGCGCTCGCCTCGGTCACCGCGTCGCCGCGGGCGGTCGAGCTCGCTGCGGGGTGGGGCAAGGACCCGCGCCAGGTCGAGGTGGTCCTGCAGGAGACCGCCGAGCTCGTGCGGGCCGAGCGCGGGGTGCTGATCTGCCGCACCCGCCACGGGTTCGTCTGCGCCAACGCGGGCGTCGACGCGTCCAACGCCGGCGCCGCGGACACCCTGGTGCTCCTCCCGCTCGACCCCGACGAGAGCGCGCGGCGCCTGCGCGCGGCGCTCCCCGGCCGCCCGGCGGTCGTCGTCACCGACTCGTTCGGCCGCGCCTGGCGTCACGGGCAGGCCGACGTCGCGATCGGGATCGCGGGCCTCGCCCCCCTGGAGGACTGGCGCGGGCGCTCCGACGCCGACGGCCGCGAGATGCGCGCCTCGTGGGTCGCGGTCGCCGATCAGGCGGCGAGCGCCGCGGACCTCGTCCGCGCCAAGGACGCCCGGGTCCCCGCGGCCGTCGTGCGCGGCCTGGGCCGCCACGTCACGCGCGAGGACGGCCCGGGCGCCGCGGCCCTCCTCCGCCCCCCGGGCGAGGACCTCTTCGCCTGAGCGCCGCCCCGCCCCCGCCCGGCGTTCTGACCCGTGTTGTCGTCGTAAGAGCGACGTCGACACGGGTCGGAACGAACCCACGGGTGGGCGGGCGGTCAGGAGATGGAGGCGACGCGGAGGCGGCGGACGCCCTTCGGCGTCTGCACCTCGGCGACGTCGCCCACGCCCAGGCCGACGATCGCGCGGGCGATCGGGGACTCGGAGGAGAGCTTCTTCACCTTGATGTCGGCCTCGGTGGGGCCGACGACCGTCCAGGTCATTCCCGGACCGCCGTCCTCGTCGACGAGCTCGACCGTGGAGCCGAAGCCGACGGCGGTCTCGTCGTGCGAGGCCTCGACGACCACCGCGGCGCGGAGACGGGCCTGCAGGCGCAGGATCTTCGTCTCCATGTGCCCCTGGTCCTCCTTGGCGATGTGGTACTCGGCGTTCTCCTTGAGGTCGCCCATCTCCCGTGCCACCGAGATGCGCTTGGCGATCTCCGCGCGCCCGGCGCCCTCGAGCTCGGCGAGCTCCGCCCGCAGCGCCTCGAGCCCCTCGGCCGTGATGGCCTCGCCCGTCTGGTCCTGGTTGCTCATGAGCTGACTGCCTCCTGGATCGGGTGCCGCCGGCGGACGTCGTAGAGCGTCGTGCGCTCCACGGCGGGCCGGTCGGCGCGGTGCGCGGCGGCGATGAGGTCGTCCGGGTCCAGCCGGGTCCCGTGGACCGAGCCCGCCATGCGGGAGATGCTCTCCTCCATCAGGGTCCCCCCCAGGTCGTTGACGCCCCACCGCAGGCTCTCCGTCGCCGCGTCGAGGCCCATCTTGACCCACGACGCCTGCAGGTTGCGGATCGAGTGCCCGAGCGCGAGGCGGAAGACGGCCGTGTGCTTCAGGTTCTCCTCGCGGGAGAGCTCTTCGACGCCGTGCGTGCGCCCGAGCAGCGTGTGGAACGGGATGAAGCTCAGCGGCACGAACTCCGTGATGCCGCCCGTGCGCTCCTGCAGCTCGCGCACGACGCGCATGTGCTCCGCGAGCTCCCACGGCTCCTCGACGTGGCCGAACATCACCGTCGACGTCGAGCGCAGCCCCGCGCGGTGGCTGGCCTCGATGACCTCGACCCAGCGCGCGGCCGGCAGCTTGTTCGGCGAGATGCGCTCGCGCACCCCGTCGTGGAGGACCTCGGCGGCGGTCCCCGGCGTCGAGCCGAGGCCGGCGTCGGCCAGGCGGGCGAAGACCGCGTCGAGCGGGAGCCCCGAGATCGCCGTCATGTGGTCGATCTCCATCGGCGAGTACGCGTGCAGGTGCAGTTGCGGCGCGGTCGCCTTGGCCAGGCGCAGCCAGCCCTCGTAGTCCTCGAGGGTCCAGTCGGGGTGGATGCCGGACTGGATGCAGAGCTCGGTCGCCCCGAAGGCGACGGCGTCGTGGATGCGCGCGACGAAGTCAGCCGCGTCGTGCTCGTAGGCGTCGGGCGAGCGCTTGCCCTGGCCGAAGCCGCAGAACGCGCAGCCGACGATGCAGACGTTCGAGACGTTGATGTTGCGGTTGACGACGAAGCTGACGTCCTCGCCGCACAGCTCCGCGCGCAGTTCGTCGGCGGCCGCACGGAGCTCCTCGACGGCCTCGGGCCGCTGCTCGGCGAACAGCGCGGTGAGCTCGTCCTCGGAGAGCGCGACGCCGTCGCGGCCCTTCGCGATCGCCCCCGCCACGAGGTCGGTGCGGACGATCCGCTCGTCGCGGCGACCCGAGCCCTTGCGGGGGATGAAGCTCCAGTACTTCTGGCGGACCACGTCGAGGACGCCCTGGGCGACCCAGTCCGGCTCGAGGTACTGCGGGTACACGCACAGGCGCTCCGTCAGCGCGTACCCCAGCGGGCTGAGGACCTTGCGGACCTGGTGGGGCCCGGGGAACGGATGCTCAGGCGAGATGTGGTCGCCGTTCGCGCTCAGGCCCCCGAGGTCCGTGGCGCCGGAGGCCACCAGGTCCGGCCACCAGTCCGCGAGGTTGGGCGGCACCTGGATGCCGACGCCCGGGAGCAGCTCCTGCGCGGTGGCGACGAGATCGCGCATCTCCTCGATCGAGACCGGCGTGGCCCACGCCGGGAGGCCGTGCGAGGGCTGCTCGCCGATGCCGGTCCTCCAATAGGCCTGGGCCGCGGCGTCGGCGATCTCGGCGGGTTCCTGCCCGTAGTAGGACTCGTGCGGGACGAAGTTCTGCAGGATGACCTCCTGCAGGTGACCGAACTCGCCGTGGAGCTCGGCGAGGGCCTCGAGCGCGCGGACGCGGTCTGTCGGCTCTTCACCGATGCCGACCAGGATGCCGCTGGTGAACGGGATCCGCAGCTCCCCGGCCCAGCGGATCGTCTCCAGCCGCCGTGCCGGGTGCTTGGTCGGCGAGCCCTGGTGGGCCACGAGATCCGTCCGGGTCGACTCGAGCATGAGCCCCTGCGAGGCGGTCACCTCCCGCAGGCGGGCGAGGTCCTCCTTGGAGAGGACCCCGAGGTTCGTGTGCGGCAGCAGCCCGCGCTCGAGCGCCCGCTCGCAGGTCCACACCACGTAGGAGGTGAAGTCGGCGTGCCCGAGTGCGGCGAGGCGCTCGCGGACCTCGGCGTTGACCTCGGGGCGCTCCCCCGTGAGGACCAGGAGCTCCTTGGCGTTACGCCGCACGGCCTGCTCGAGGACCGCCTCGACCTCCGAGGGGCTTTGAAGATGCGCGGTGTGGGTCTTGAACGCGCAGTACTTGCAGAAGCACTGGCAGGTCCGCGACAGCGACAGCGTGTGGTTGCGCGAGAACGTGATGCGGCGCCGCATCGCCTCATCCTAGGGAGGGCCCGGCGCCGCCCCGGGCCGGCGGCGCACCGCCTCCCCGTCCGCCGCGGACGACCGGGCTCACGCCGGACGCGCCGCCTGCCGATCGGTCTGTAGTGGACGTCCGGTCGTTGAGCACCCCGCTCGCCTGGGCCGGCCTGCCCCGGCCGGCGCGCAGGCGGACGGCGTGCCTCTTCGCGGTCCTCGGCGTGCTGGCGCTCGTGCACGCGGTGCTCACGCAGAGCGGCCTGGCCACCTCCTCCCCCGCGCTGGTCCGCGTCACCGACCTCGCCTTCGTGGGCGTCGTAGCGCTGTCGGCCCTGCTCACCTTCGAACGCAGCCGACTGCTCGGCCAGGAGCGCACGGTCTGGCGGCTCCTGGCCCTGGCGGTCGCCTCGAGCGCGTTGGGCAGCGTGATCTGGGACGTCGCCTACCTCAACGACGCCGACGCCCCCACCCCCTCGATCTCCGACGCGCTGTGGCTCGGCTACTACCTGCCGTGCTACGCCGGGCTGGCCCTGCTCATCCGCTCGCGCCTTGCGCTCCTGCCCCGCGCCGCCGCGCTGGACGGCCTCGTCGGCGCGCTCGGGATGGCGGCCGTCGCGGCGGGGCTGCTGGTCGACCCGGTGGTCTCCGCGACCCACGGCTCGCCGCTCGTGGTCGGGGTGACGCTCGGTTACCCGCTCGGCGACCTCTCGCTGCTGGCGATCTGCGTGGCGGCGATGGCCCTCACCCGTGGGCAGCCCGGCCCCGCGTGGGGGCTGCTGGTCGCCGGGTTGGCCACGGGCGCCCTGGCGGACAGCTTCTACGCGATCCGCATCGCGGCCGGCACCTACGTCGACGGCGGGCCGCTCGACCTCCTGTGGCTCATCGGCCCGGTCAGCATCGCCGCCGCTGCGTGGCTCGCCCCCGGCGAGACGCCCCACCGTGCCGGCGGCCGCGGCACGCACGTCGTGAGCGTGGTCTCCTGCGCGGCTGCCCTCGCACTGCTGGTCTTCGGCGCCGCGGCCCACTCCGGCCTGCCGCTGGTCTCGGTGCTCCTCGCCGCGGCGACGATCCTGATCGGCGGCCTGCGCGTCGCCTTCGTCGTCCGGGAGGTCCAGGCGCTCGACGAGAGCCGCCACCTGGCGGAATCCGACGAGCTCACCGGCCTGCTGAACCGGCGGGGCCTCGCGGTCCGCCTCAAGACCGCGCTGCGCCACGCACGCAGCCACTCGCACGAGCTCTCCGTGCTGCTGCTCGACCTCGACCGCTTCAAGGAGGTCAACGACAGCCTCGGCCACCACGCCGGCGACCTCCTGCTCGTGGAGGTCGCCGCCCGCCTGCGGGCCGAGCTTCCCACGGCGCAGCTCGCGCGACTGGGCGGCGACGAGTTCGTCGCGGTGCTCGTCTGCGGCCCCGAGGACGCCGAGGGCCAGGCGCGCAGGCTCCGCGCCGCCCTCGAGCTCCCGGTGGTGCTCGACGGCGTCACGACCCACGCGCAGGCCAGCGTGGGGATCGCGAGCAGCCCGCACGACGGGGGCCGCCACAGCGACCTCATGCGCTACGCCGACGTCGCGATGTACCGCGCCAAGAACCAGGGCACGGGCGTCGAGCGCTACGCGGTCGAGGGCGACCGCAACTCGCGCGACCGCCTCGCGCTCGTCGCGGACCTCCGCGTGGCCATCGGCGACCCGGAGCAGCTAGTCCTCCTCTTCCAGCCGCAGATCGAGCTCGACACCGGTGCCGTCGTCGGCGTCGAGGCGCTCGTGCGCTGGCAGCACCCGCAGCACGGGCTGCTGACCCCTGACCGCTTCCTGGAGATCGCCGAGCAGCACGCGATGATGCACGAGCTGACGCTCGCGGTGGTCGAGCGGGCGCTGCGCCAGCAGCGGGCCTGGCGCCGTGCCGGCATCCAGCTCACGGTCGCGGTCAACGTGTCCGCCGCGGACCTGCTGGACGTCGCCTTCCCGGCCCAGGTCGCCGCGCGCATGGCGACCAACGAGACCCCGCACGGCGACCTGAAGCTCGAGCTCACCGAGCGCACCGTCATGCGCGAGCCGGGGCGCGCGCTCGACACGCTCGCCCGCCTCAGCGAGCTCGGCGTGTCGCTCTCGCTCGACGACTTCGGGACGGGCTACAGCTCGCTCGCGCACCTCAAGCGCCTTCCGGTGCAGGAGCTCAAGATCGACCGGTCGTTCGTGCTCGACATGCTGCACGACCGCGACGACGCGGTAATCGTCCGCTCGACGGTCGAGCTCGCACGTTCCCTGGGGCTCCGGGTCATCGCCGAGGGCGTCGAGACCGAGGCCCACCTCGAGCGGCTGCGCTACTTCGGCTGCCACGGCGCCCAGGGCTTCCTGTTCTCCCCGCCGCTGCCCGCGGCCCGGCTGACCGCATGGCTGCCCGACGAGCCGAGCCGGCGGGTCGTCGGCCGCTCGCATCCGGCACCCCCGCCCCGCCGCGCGCTCGCACCGCCGGACGGACGGGTGATCGAGGACCTCGTCCAGCTCTCGTGCGCGGTCGTCGACCGCATGCCGCTCGATGAGCTGCTGACCCGGCTCGAGGCCCAGCTCCACCGCCTCGTCCCCTACGACGACCTCGTCATCTACGCGCTGGACGATGCCGGGCGGACGATGCAAGCGGTCTACGCGTCGGGCGGCTTCGTCCCCGAGACGCTCGGCGAGCGCTTCGACGCCGACGAGGGGATCACCGGCGCGGCGCTGCGCGAGGGCCGCGCCCGCAACGTCCCGCGCACCGACCTCGATCCCGACTCGGTGCTGGTCGCCGGGACCGAGCAGGAGTCCGAGGCGCTCGTCACGTGCCCGCTCGTCGCCTCGGAGCACCGCCTCGGAGCGCTGAACGTCTACCGCACCGGCAGCGACGCCCCGTTCTCCGCCGACGAGGCGACGCTCATCGAGCGCTTCTCGGCGATCGCGACGCTCGCGCTGCACGGGGCGCGCGTGGAGGCTCCGCCGGTCGCCTGAACGCGCGGCGAGCGGGCACGCCGCAACCGGACCGCGTTCCGGATGCGCCCTCTTCGGGGAAGGTTCGTGGACACCCCACGCCAGGAGGCACCAAGTGAAGCTCGCAGCGCTGCTCATCCGCGGACTCGTCGGCCCGCTGTTCGTCGGCCACGGGACCCAGAAGCTCTTCGGCTGGTTCGGCGGGCACGGCATCGAGGGCACCGCCGGCGCCTTCGAGGGCATGGGCCTGCGCCCTGGCCGCCGCCACGCGACCGCGGCCGGCGTCGCCGAGGCGGGCGGCGGGGCGCTGCTCGTGCTCGGCCTGGCCACCCCGCTCGCCGCCACGCTCGTCACCGGCACGATGGTCACCGCCATCCGCAAGGTCCACCTGAACGCCGGGCCCTGGGCCACGAACGGGGGCTGGGAGTACAACGCGGTCCTGAT
>JBBQZE010000095.1:0-11080 GCA_038207985.1 Solirubrobacterales bacterium | reverse complement strand
CCGGGCGCAGCGCGCCGGGGGAGAGGCGCGCGCGCGGGTCGCGCTCACCGACGCCCGCGGTGTTGACGTACATGCCGTCCGCGCTGCCGCGCTCGACGACCTTGGTGTCGCCGGTCACGATGTGCACGCCCGCGGCGGCGGCGGCGGCCGACATCGCGGCGACCTCCGCGCGCAGGACGTCGCTGTCGAGGCCCTCCTCGAGGATCAGCCCGAGCGTCAGGGCGAGCGGCCGCGCCCCCGCGCAGGCGAGGTCGTTGGCCGTGCCGTTCACGGCGAGCTCGCCGATCGACCCACCGGGGAAGACGAGCGGCTTGACGACATAGCTGTCCGTGCTCAGCGCGAGCTCGGCCCCGGCGACGGTCACGATCCCCGCGTCACCGAGCTCGTGCAGGGCCGCGTTGTCGAAGGCGGGGACGAGGAGCCCCTCGATCAGCCCGGCGGTCGCCTTGCCGCCGGCGCCGTGGGCCATCGTGATGCGCTCGTCGCGGAAGCGCTTCGGCTTCGAGCGTGCGGTCTCGATGATGCCGAGGATCTTGTCCTCGCGAATCTGACGTCGTTCCGCATCCTGAGCTTGCGAGGGAGGCGAGGCGAAATCAGAGCGAAGCGGTCTCACCACGTCAGATGGGCTCACGTGAGGACCTTGTCCCGCGCGAAGCGCCCGTAGTTGTAATAGGCGGCGCACGCGCCCTCGCTGGAGACCATGCAGGTCCCGATGGGCCGCTCCGGGGTGCACGCCGTGCCGAAGACCTTGCACTCGAACGGCTTGATGACGCCCTTGAGCACCTCCCCGCACTGACACGCCTTCGGGTCGGCGACGCGGACACCGGGGACCGAGAAGCGGAGCTCGGCGTCGAAGTCCGCAAACGCGTCGGAGATGCGCAGCCCGCTCTGGGAGATGAAGCCGAGCCCGCGCCACTCGAAGTGCGGGCGCAGGGCGAAGACGTCGCCCAGCGCGCCGAGCGCGGCGAGGTTGCCCTCCTGCGGGACGACGCGCTTGTACTGGTTCTCGACGGCGCAGCGGCCGTCGGCGAGCTGGCGCAGCAACATGAGGACGGACTGCAGGATGTCGACGGGCTCGAAGCCCGAGATGACGACGGGCTTGCCGTAGTCGGCCGGGATGAACTCGAAGGGGCGGGCGCCGACGACGGTTGCGACGTGCCCCGGACCGACGAAGCCGTCGAGGCGCAGGTCGGGGGACTCGAGCAGCGCGCGCAGTGGCGGCACGATCGTGACGTGGTTGCAGAAGCAGGTGAAGTTCCGCACGCCCTCGGCCCGGGCGCGCATGAGCGTCAGCGCGGTCGACGGGGCGGTGGTCTCGAAGCCGATCGCGAAGAACACGACCTCGCGGTCCGGGTTGGCCTTCGCGATGCGCAGCGCGTCCAGCGGCGAGTACACGATCCGGATGTCCGCGCCCGCGGCCTTGGCCTCGAGCAGCGAGCCGTCGGAGCCGGGCACGCGGACCATGTCGCCGAAGCAGGTGAAGATCACGCCGTCGGTGTGCGCGAGCGCGATCGCATCGTCGACCCGGCCCATCGGGATCACGCAGACCGGGCAGCCCGGGCCGTGGACGAGCTCCACGTTCTCCGGCAGCAGGTCGTCGACGCCGTACTTGTAGATGGAGTGCGTGTGGCCGCCGCAGACCTCCATGAGCTTGACGTGACGGTCCGGGTCGACGGCCTCGGCGATCTCCGCGGCGAGGACCCGCCCGAGATCGGGGTCGCGGAACTCGTCGACGAACTTCATGCGGCCTCCAGGACGGCCAGGGCGGTCCCGGCGTGGACCAGGAGCAGCGTGCCGACAGCGGTGCGGTCGACGAGGGCGACCTCGACGCTCTGGCGCCGGCCGTCCGCGCCCTCGCAGAGCGCGAGCCCGCGCTCGTCGTCGACGGCCACGACGGTCATCGGGCAGCCCTCGTCGGAGCAGGTGATGCAGTGGTGGTCGACGTCGTCCCGAGCTCCGAACTCGAGAGGACCAGAGGACGAAACGGTTGATGTCATTCGATCAACGACGCCTTGAGCTCGTCGAGCTCGGTCTCGAAGTCCTCGCCCATCCCGCGCAGCAGGCTGAGCGTCGCGGCGGCCTCCTCCTCGTCCACGCGGGAGATCGCGAAGCCGACGTGGATCAGGACCCAGTCGCCGGCGGCGGGCGGCGCACCGTCGGAGTCGAGCAGCCCGACGTTGATCTTCCGGCGCACCCCGGCGACGTCCACGAGCGCGAGCCGGAGCTCCTCGTCGACCACCTCGATGATGCGTCCCGGAATCGCCAGGCACACGAGCAAGGAACCCTTCGTCGGAGGCACCGCGGGACCGTTCGCCCACAATGTGGTCCCAGAACTACCGAAGTCGCTTGATAACGATCAAGGGCTTGACGGCGTGTGGTTCACTGGCATTCCACATGCCTGTGCCAGACAGCCGTGACGCGGTGGCCCGCCACCTGCTGCGAGACGACGCTTACGCGGCGTTGCGGGAGGCGATCGTCACGGGTGAGCTCGAGCCGGGGGAGCAGCTGCACGACGCCGAGCTGTGCGGCTGGCTCGGGTTGAGCAGGACGCCGGTCCGCGAGGCGCTGGCGCGGCTGGACGACGAGTGCCTGGTCGACGTCGCGCCGCAGCGCCACACACGCGTGGCCACGATGGGGCCGCAGGACGCGCGGGACGCGTTCCCGGTGCTCGCCTCGGTGCACGCGCTGGCGACCGAGCTCGCCGTGCCGCGGATGGACGCGGCCCACCACACGCTGCTGCGCAAGCTCAACCGGGAGTTCATCGCAGCGCTGGCCGCTGGCCACGCCGTCGACGCCTACGCGGCCGACGACGGCTTCCACGAGGTCTTCGTAGAGGCCAGCGAGAACGCGGAGGTCGGGCGGATCCTGCGGCGCATCGCCCCGCGGCTTCGGCGCCTCGAGCTGCTGCGCTACGGGGCCCTGCCGGGGCGCCGCTCGGTGGCGCAGCACGAGGCGATCATCATGCGCGCCTCCCAGGGTGACGCGGTGCGGGCCGCGTCCGCGGTGCGCGAGAACTGGCTCGAGTTCGGCGGGCTGGTCGAACGCTCGCTCTCCTAGCCGGCGACGGCGGCGGGTGCCGCCGCAGCACGTGCCGTCAGGCCAGCTCGACCACGAGTGGCGCGTGGTCCGACGGCTTGGTGCCCTTGCGGTAATCCCGCTCGATCCCCGCCGACGCGAGGCGCCCGACCAGGCCGGTGCTGACCAACGCCAGGTCGATGCGCAGGCCGAGGCCGCGGTGGAAGTGGCCCTGGCGGTAGTCCCACCAGGTGTGGTGTGTGCGGTTGGGGTCCTCCGCGCCGACGGGGTAGAGCGTCCGGTAGGCGTCCACGAGCCCCCCGGCGGCGCAGATGGCCTCCAGGCCCCCGCGCTCCTCCTCGGTGACGTGGGTGGAGCCAGCGAAGGCGGCGGGGTCGTAGACGTCGGCGTCGGCCGGGGCGATGTTGAAGTCGCCCATCACCACGACGGGTACTCCGCCCTCGCGCAGCGCGGCGACCCGCCGCTCGATCGCGTCGAGGAACCGGAGCTTCTCCGCCCACGGCTCCGAGCCGACCGCCTGCCCGTTGACCACGTAGGCGCTGGCGACGCGCAACCCGTCGACGGTCGCCTCGACCCAGCGCGCCTGCTCCGGGCGGGCCTCGCCGGGGAGGCCGACGACGACGTCCTCGAGCGCGGCGCCCGCCTTGCCGAGCACCGCCACGCCCGCCCAGCGGCCGCCGGAGTGGTGCGCCGCGACGTAGCCCGCCTGCTCGAGCGCCTCGGCGGGGAACGCGGCGGCCTCCGTCTTGGTCTCCTGCAGGCACACGACGTCCGGGGCGTGGTCGGCGAGGAGCTCGAGCAGCCGGGGCAGGCGGACCTTCAGCGAGTTGACGTTCCAGGTGACGAGGCGCACGTCAGCCGCCGGGTCGCGTGAGCGCACCGAGGAGCTGCAGGTCCTCGGCGACCCCGCCGGGGCGGCTGCGGGCGACGAGGTCGTCGAGCCCGGCGCACAGGACAGCCTGGCCTTCGAGCTTGGCCGTCCGCGCGCGGCGGGCCAGCGCGACGTGCCGTGCGCCGTTCGGGGAGAGGACGAGCGTGCCCGCCATGGTGCCCCAGGTGGACGTCGCCCCCCCGGCGAGCGCGCGAGAGCCGTCGGGAGCCGCCCGCAGTGCGCGCATCCGCGCGTGGAGGTCGCCGAGTGCCCGCGTGAGGCGCTCCTGGTTGCCCGGCTCCGGGTCGAGCGCCACGTCCAGCGACTGCGCCGCGGCGGTGATCCCGTGCGCGCGTGCCGCCAGCGCACCGACGACGACGAAGGCCACGTCGTGGCCGGCGAGCGCGCCGAGCAGGGCGCCCGGGCGGAGGTCGCCGGCGTCGCCGCCCGGCGGCATCCGCGGCGCGGCGAGCGGGGCCGTCTCGATGCGGCCCTCCTCGCCCAGGCAGGCGAGCAGCCGGGTGACCGCGTCGATGCTGGGCGAGACCTCGCCGCGCTCGACCTGCGAGATGTAGCCCTGGCTCGTCTGGGCGCGCACCGCCAGCCCGCGCTGGGACACGCCGTGCCGCTCGCGTGCCGCCCGAACCACCCGTCCGCCGTCCATGGCCACGGACGATACGAACGTCGCCGGACGATCCGATATCCGGTTTCCCGCGCGCCCCTCAGCGCCCTTCCCAGCGGGCCGGCCGCTTCTCGGCGAACGCGCGGACGCCCTCTCGGAAGTCCGCGGACGTGAAGCAGGCCTGCCGCAGCGCGACGAGCTCCGCCTCGAGCTCCGGCGTCAGCGCGGCGCGGGCGCGGAGCAGCTCGCGCAGCACGCGCTTGTTGCCCTGGACGGACCCGGGCGCGTTGCCCGCCAGCTCGATGGCCCACTCGAGGGCCACCCCGGGCAGCTCGCGCTCGGGGACCACGGCGTTCACCAGGCCCCAGGCCTCGGCGACGGGCGCGGGGACGTGGCGCCCCAGGAGGAACAGCTCGCGGGTGCGGGCTTCCCCGACGACGTCGAGGAAGCGCTGCAGGCCCGTGTGGGAGTAGACGAGGCCGAGCTTGGCCGGCGGCATGACGAGCCGGATGCCGTCCGCCGCGAGGCGCAGGTCGCAGCCCACGGCGAGCTCGAGCCCGCCGCCGATCGTGTGGCCGGTGAGCGCTGCCACCACGGGCAGATCGCAGGCGTCGAGCGCTTCCATGGCCGTGGCGGAGGGGTGGGCGACCAGCCGCTCCGCGCGGTCCTCGAAGCCCTCGTCGTCCGGGCCGCCGATGTCGTAGCCCGAGGAGAACATCCCCTCCTCACCCGTGAGCACGATCGCCCGGGCCCCGCCCTCGCGCGCACCACCGACTTCCCGGGCGATCGCGTCGAGCAGGGGGTGGTCGAGCGCGTTGCGCTTGTCCGGGTTGGAGATCGTGAGCCGGAGGACCGCCTCGGCGGGCCGGTCGACGTGCAGCTCGCCTGGCATCGGCGCGCAGGCTATTGGGCCGCGCGACGGCGGCGGCTCACCCCAGGACCACGAGGACGTCCCCCTCGCTGACGGACTGGCCCTCCTGGCAGCGGATCTCCTGCACGACCCCCGCGTCCTCGGCCTCGACCGGCATCTCCATCTTCATCGACTCGAGGATCGCGACCGTGTCGCCCTCCGCGATCGTGTCGCCGACCTCGCACTCCACCTTCCACACCTTGCCGGTGATGTGGGCCTCGACGTTCGCCACGCGCTCTCCTCCTGCCTGGGGTGGCGCGGAGCGTACGGGAGCCCGCCGACGCGATCGACCGGCGGGCGAACATCGTCCGCCGATTGCCGACCGACTGGCCATGACGGGATCGAGGGTCCCGTCGTAGGTTCTCGTCATGGCCTGAGCAGCGCGAAGCGGGCAGCCTCCAGCGTCTCCTCCTGCGACGACCGGCGGCCCGTGCTGCTCAGTGCTACGTACCCCTCGGCCTTGACCCAGCCGCGGGGGCATCCGGTGGGGGCCGGGGTCAGAGCGCCGTCGCGGCCGGGACAGCCGCGGCGGGGCAGACGACCCCGGCCACCCCACCACCTGCTGGACCGTGCGGGCCACGGCGCGTCGCCGGAAGGGTGATCTGAGGGGAGCATCCGGCCCGGCGACGCTCCGCCCCATGGGCGCGGGTAGGGTCGCGGCCGATGGTCCTCGCGATCGACCAGGGCACCACGGGGACGACCTGCCTGGTCTTCGACGACGCGATGCGCCTCGCGGGTCGTGCCTACGCGGAGTTCAGCCAGAGCTTCCCGCGGCCGGGGTGGGTGGAGCACGACGCCCGCGAGCTGTGGGAGGTCACCCAGGCCGTCGCGGGCCGCGCGCTGCAGGACGCCGGCTGCCGGCCGGGGCAGCTCGAGGCGGTGGGCATCACGAACCAGCGCGAGACGGTGTGCGTCTGGGACCCCGCGACGGGCGAGCCGCTGCACCCCGCGATCGTCTGGCAGGACCGCCGGGGCGCCGCGCGGTGCGACGAACTGCGCACACGGGGCCACGAGGCGCTCGTGCGCACGCGCACCGGACTCGTCCTCGACCCGTACTTCTCCGCGACGAAGGTGGAGTGGCTGCTCGCCGAGGTCGACGGCCTGCGCCAGCGCGCGCAGGAGGGCCGCGCCGTCCTCGGGACCGTCGACAGCTGGATCACCTTCAAGCTCACCGGGGAGCACGTCACCGAGCCGTCGAACGCCTCGCGGACCCTGCTCTGGGACATCGCGCGCCGGCGCTGGGACCCGGACCTGCTCGCGCTGTTCGGCGACGTGCCGGAGCGGGCGCTGCCGGAGGTGCGCCCGTCCGTCGGGACCTTCGGCACGACGCGTCCCGACGCGCTGCACGGCCACGCGGCGCCGGTCTGCGGGATCGCGGGCGACCAGCAGGCCGCGCTCTACGGGCAGGGGTGCCTGGCGCCGGGGCAGGGCAAGAGCACCTACGGCACCGGGTCCTTCGTGCTGCAGAACTCGGGCGCGGCTCCGCCGCTGGCGCCGCCCGGGCTCCTGACCACGGTGGCCTGGCAGCTGGGTGACGAGACGACGTACGCCCTCGAGGCCGCGATCTTCGCCTCCGGGGCCGCCGTGCAGTGGCTGCGCGACGGCCTCGGGATCATCACCGAGGCCGCCGAGACCGCAGGGCTGGCGGCGGGGCTCGACGGTAACGACGGGGTCTACTTCGTGCCGGCGCTCGCGGGCCTCGGCTCGCCGCACTGGGATCCGTACGCGCGGGGGACGATCACCGGGCTGACCCGCGGCACCGGGCGGGCGCACCTGGCCCGGGCGACCCTGGAGGCGATCGCCTACCAGACGGTTGACGCGGTCCGGGCCATGGAGGCCGCGTCTGGCACCCCGTTGACCGAGCTGAAGGCGGACGGCGGGGCGACCGACAACCCTTGGCTCATGCAGTTCCAGGCCGACGTATTGGGGATCCCCGTGGTGGTGGCGGGCCTGGCGGAGACCACGGCGCTCGGCGCCGCCGTGCTGGCGGGCGTCGGCGCCGGGCTCTGGGCGGCCGCGGAGGTGCAGCAGGCGCCGCGGGTCCGCCTGGAGCCGGCGATGGGGGAGGACGAGCGCGACGGCCTCCTGGCGGGCTGGCAGGACGCGCTGGCGCGGGCGCGGATGCGCCCGGTGGGCGGTGGGTAGGATCGCCTGCGTCATGTCCGCGGCGCACCTCCGACCGAGCTGATGGCCGAGCCGCCCGACCTGGTGCCGATGAAGGCGCAGGTCTACAAGGACCCGCGCCCCGAGGAGTACTTCTCGCGCTTCCACGAGCGCTCGCGTACGCGGGAGCCCGACTGGGTCTACGAGCTCGTCCGGCTCGTGACGACGATCTACGCGTACACGTTCTTCCGCACGCGCTGCATCTCGTCGGACATGGTGCCGCTGTCCGGCCCGGTGATCCTCGCCCCGAACCATTTCTCGTTCATGGACCACTTCTTCGCCGGGGCGTTCACCCGCCGCAAGGTGCGCTTCCTGGCCAAGTCGAACATGTTCAAGGGCCCGATGCAGTTCATCTACACCCACGGCGGCGTGTTCCCCGTGCGGCGGGGCTTCCGCGACGAGAAGGCCTTCGAAACCGCCAACGCCGTGCTGGCCGGTGGCGGCTTGGTCTGCATGTACTGCGAGGGCGGCCGGTCGCGTACCGGCGAGCTCGCCGAGCATGCCAAGCCCGGCATCGGGCGCCTGGCGCTGCAGTCGGGCGCGACGATCGTGCCTGTCGCCATCCACGGCTCCTCGAAGGTGCGCAACTGGAGGCGTCTGCAGTTCCCGAAGGTCACCGTGCAGTACGGCGAGCCCTTCCGCTACGAGCAGGTGCCCGAGCCGTCGCGTCACCAGCAGCAGGTCGTCGCCGACGAGGTGTTCACCGAGATCAAGGCGCTGTACGCCGGTCTCGAGCAGCTCGGCCGTGCCGGGGTGGCCAAGCGCGTGCGCGCCGCGCGGCGCGGTAAACGCGCCGCGACGGCATGATGTGCGCGTGCCCCGGCTGCCTTCGCTCGTCGCCGTTCTGGGCGCCGCCGCCGTCCTGTCCTGCTGCGCATCTGCTCAGGCGGCTCCCGTCTCGCTCGTGAGCGTCGGGAGCTTGGCGCGCGACCGGCTGGACGCGAAGGCCCGCGTGCGGATCGCCCGCCTCGAGCTGCGGGTGGCCGACGCCGCCGGCAACGCGCGCACGAAGGTGCTCCGGATCCGCGTCCGCCGGTGACGGGCCTGCGGACCTCGCGCCTGACCGCCGAGCCGATCAGCTCGGACGACGGCCCGCTGCTCGCCGGGCTGCTGACCGACGCGCGCGTCGCCGCGACGCTGGGCGGGGTGCCGTCCCCGGACGCCCTCGCCGGCATGATCGCGCGGCAGGCCGCGCACTGGACCGCGCACGGCTTCGGCTACTGGCTGTGGCGCGACCGCCGGTCGGGCGCCGTGGTGGCGCGGGGCGGCCTGGCGCACGTCGTCGTCGCAGGGCGGGCGGAGGTCGAGGTGGGCTGGGCCGTCGACGCCGACCGCTGGGGGGAGGGCCTGGCCTCCGAGCTCGGCGCCGCTGCCGTCGACCACGCCCTCGAGGTCCTCGGCGTCCGCGAGGTCGTCGGCTTCACCCTGCCGTCGAACTTCGCCTCCCGCCGCGTGATGGAGAAGCTCGGCTTCGCCCGGCAGGACGCGCACCTCGAGCACATGGGGCTCGACCACGTGTTGTATCGGCTCGAGGCCCGCGCGATCGTGCCGCCGGGCGAGCTGGCCTGAGCGGGGGGCGTCGGACGAACGTCCACGCGACGCGACAACGGACCGGGATCCGGCTACAACCGGCGGCCCCGAACCCGGAGAACCACCCATGCGCTTCACCCTCCTCGCCGCCGTCGCCGGCGCCAGCATCGTGCTCGTCCCCGCCACCTTCGCCCAGGCCGACAAGGGCGGCAACGGCAAGGGCAACGCCTACGGGCAGAGCGAGAAGGGTCCGGGTGGCAAGAAGGACGACGCCGGTAAGGGTCAGGGCAAGGCGAAGGGTGAGCCCGAGGACGCCGACGAGGTCGAGGGCGGCGACGACCGGGCCACGGGCGCCACGGGGGCGACCGGCGCCACGGGCGAGACGGGCGCCACCGGCGCGACGGGGGCCACCGGCGCGACGGGGGCCACGGGCGCGACGGGGGCCACGGGCGCGACCGGGCCCAAGGGCGACCGTGGGTACGGGCGCATGTGCCACGGCGCCAGCAAGAAGCACGTCAAGGGCGAGAAGGGCACCCCGTTCAGCCAGTGCGTGACCGCGCTGGCCAAGCTGGGCAGCGGCAAGGTCGCCAGCCCGGCGAAGGCGTGCAAGGACATCAGCGCGAAGAAGGCCAAGGGGCAGAAGCGCTCCGCGCGCAAGGCGTGCCTCGCCGTGGCCGACGAGCTCCTCGCCTCGCGCTGAGGAGGCAGGCAACGCCGGGATAGGGTGGCGGACGTGCTCCGCCCCGGCGTCCTCGCAGGTCGCACCGTCGCCGTCGCGAGCGCCTCGGCGGAGCTCCGCATGCCGCTCGAGGCGGTGGGTGCCACGGTGGTCGATCCCGGCGCCGAAACGCCCGCGGTCCACGCGGTCGTGGTCGACGCGGCGCTCGGCTTCCGGAGGGCTTCGGGCGGCTACGAGGGCCTCCGGGCCGGCCTCGACGGGGCCTGGGCGGTGGTGCGGGACGTCGCCGCAGCGCGCTGGATCGACACCGAGGCCGGAGGGCAGGTCGTGCTCGTCGCCCCATCGCCAGGCGCCGGCGAGCACGCCACGGCGCTGCGCGCCGCGCTCGAGAACCTCGTCCGCACGCTCGGCACGGAGTGGGCGCGTCACGACGTCACCACGGTGGCGGTGCTCCCCGGCGACCGCACCTCGCCACGCGCGGTCGGCGAGCTCGTCGCCTGGCTGGCGACGCCGGCCGGCGCCTACCTCACGGGCACGGCCCTCACCCTCGACCGCGAGCTCCCGCCGGCGTTCTGACCCGTGTTGCGCACGGGGAGCAACGTCAACACGGGTCAGAACGCTGGGGCTGCGGTCAGGGGCCCGCGGCGGGGAGCTCGTAGGTGAGCCACTCCGAGCGCTCGCCGCCCACGCGGTCGTAGACCGCCTGGGCACGGTGGTTGTCGAGCGCCGTCTGCCACTCGAGCGCCACGCAGCCCCGGGTGGCGGCCCGGTCGCGGGCGGCGAGGATGAGCGCGTCCGCCGCGCCCGTGCCGCGGGCCTCGGGGGCGACGAACAGGTCGTTCATCACGCCGAGGCGGCCCACGCGGGTCGTCGCCCACGTCCAGTAGACCGTGGCGAAGCCGGCCGCGCTGCCGTCGGCCGAGCGCGCGAGCAGCTGGACGCCCTCGTGCTCCGGGTCGGCCAGCAGTGCGCGGCAGAGCGCTTCGAGCGCCGGCCGCTCCGCGCTGGTCTCGTAGAACGCCAGGTAGGCGTCCATGAGTTCCAGCAGCTCCGGGAGGTCGGCTTCCGTGACCTCCCGGACGGTCGGCGCAGCTCCCATCGGGCCTAGGACGTCATCCCGGTGAACTGGCCGCCCGTGACGTTCAGGACCTGCCCGCTCACGAAGTTCGACCAGGGCGAGCAGAGGAAGAAGACGCCGCCGGCGGCCTCCTCCGGCGTGCCCGGGCGCCCGAGCGGGATGACCATGGGAGCCATGCCGCGCATCTGCTC
>JBBQZE010000094.1:0-11095 GCA_038207985.1 Solirubrobacterales bacterium | reverse complement strand
AGCCCTGCTGGCACTCGCGCCGGACGCGGCGGGGGCCGAGAAGGTGCGGCTGCTGCGGGAGTTCGACCCCCTCTCCGTCGCCGCTGGTGCGCTGGACGTGCCCGACCCCTACCTCGGCGAGGACGGCTTCGCCGCGGTGCTCGACGTGGTCGAGGCGTCCTGCGCGGGGCTGCTCGAGCGCGTGGAGCGGTCCGTCGCGCAGCGCCGTGCACCGGCACGGGGCTAGCGTGGCCGCCCGATGCTGACCGTCCTGCCCGAGGTCGCCGCCGCGCTGCGCGCCGGCGGGCCCGTCGTCGCCCTCGAGTCGACGATCGTCTCCCACGGGCTGCCGCGTCCGGACAACCTGCGCATCGCCCGCGAGATCGAGGCGGCCGTCCGCGAGCAGGGCGCTGTCCCGGCGACGATCGCCCTGGTGGACGGCCAGCTGCGCATCGGCCTCGACGAGAGGGCGCTTGAGGCGATCGCGCTGCGCGAGGACGTCGTGAAGTGCTCCGTGCGCGATCTCGCCGTCGCCGCGGCCCGTGGCGCCACCGGCGCGACGACCGTGGCGGCGACCGCGCGCCTGGCCGCGCAAGCCGGCATCGAGCTGTTCGCGACGGGCGGGATCGGCGGCGTGCACCGCGAGGCGCGGGAGACGTGGGACGAGTCGGCCGACCTCGTCGCGCTCGCGCGGACGCCTGTCTGCGTCGTCTGCGCGGGCGTCAAGTCGATCCTCGACGTCGGCGCGACGCTCGAGCGCCTGGAGACCCTCGGGGTGACCGTCGTGGGCTACGGCACCGATCGCTTCCCCGGCTTCTACCGCCGGGACTCCGGGCACGGCGTGCCCTGGCGCGTCGACGGGCCGGGCGACGTGGTCGGCATCCTGCGTGCGCGGGCGATGCTCGCGCTCGACGACGCCGCGCTCGTGCTCGCCAACCCGATCGCGCCGGAGGACGAGCTGGACGCCGAGCTCCACGACGCCGTGCTGGCCGAGGCGCTCGAGGCCGCGGCCGCCGCGGGGATCCGCGGCCGTGAGGTGACCCCGTTCCTCTTGGCGCGCTTCCACGAGCGCACGGGCGGGGCGAGCCTGGAGGCCAACGTGCGCCTGGTGCTCGCGAACGCGCGGCTGGCGGCGCAGGTCGCCGTGGCCGGCGCGGCGTGAGCGGCCCGCGGGTCGTCTGCGTCGGCGACCTCATGGCCGACGTGGTGGCCACGGCCACCGCGCCGCTGGTGCGCGGATCCGACGCGCCGGCCACGGTGCGCACCCACGGTGGCGGGAGCGCCGCGAACGTCGCGGCGTGGCTCGGTGCGACCGGGGTCCCGGTGGTGCTCGTGGCGCGCGTGGGCGACGACCCGGAGGGGTGCGCACAGGTCGCCGCGCTGCGGGCCGGCGGCGTCGACGTGCGCGCCGCGATCGACCCGGAGCTCCCGACGGGGACATGCGTCGTCATGGTCGAGCCGGACGGCGAGCGCACCTTCCTGCCGGACCGCGCCGCCAACGCCCGCCTCGCCTTGGCCGACCTCCCTGCCGATGCGTTCCGGGAAGGCGACCACCTGCACCTCTCGGGGTACGCGCTCCTCGACGACGCGCCCTGCCGGGCCGCGGCCCGTGAGGCGCTCGCGCAGGCGCGTTCGGCGGGCATGACCACCTCGGTGGACCCCGCGTCGAGCGCGCCGCTGCGCGCCGTGGGCGCCGTGCGCTTCCTCGCGTGGGTCGCGGGCACCGGGCTGCTCACCCCGAACGCGGACGAGGCCGCGACGCTGACCGGCGAGGCCGACCCGGAGGCCGCGGCGCTCGCCCTCGCCAGGCGCCAGGGCGCCGAGGTCGCGGTGACGCTCGGCGCGGCGGGCGCGCTGTGGAGCGACGGCGCCCGCGTCCTCCGCGCCGTGGCCGCGCCGGTCGCCGGGGATGGGACGGGCGACACCACCGGCGCCGGTGACGCCTGGGCCGCGGGCTGGCTCGGCGCCCGCCTCGCCGGTGCCGACGTCCCCGCGGCACTCGCGGCGGCCGCGGCGCTCGGCGCCCGCGCGGTCGCGCGCCCCGGCGCGCGACCGGGTTGAGCCCGAGTAGCGTGGCGCTCGACCTGCCCGGGGCAAGTCGATCCGCCGGAACGTGCCGCGCGCGGGGTCGTAGCCTGGCGGCCATGCGTCCCTTCTTGCACGTGGCACGCGCCGAGGACTGGGAGGCGGCGCAGGCCGGCGGGAGCTACGCGGTGCCCGCGGGCCCGGATCCGTTCACCCACGCGTGCTTCCCCGAGCAGCTCGAAGGGGTCCTCGAGCGCTTCTATCCCGGCGACCGCAGTGGCCTCGTGCTCCTCGAGGTGGATCCGGAGGGGCTGCCGGTCCGGGTCGAGGCCGCCTCGGACGGCGCCGGGGATTTCCCCCACGTCCACGGCCCGATCCCCGTCGCGTCCGTGCTCGCCACGGGCCCCGTCGGCTGAGTGCCGGCCCTGGCCTTCGACCGCGCGGGCGCGGGTCCGCCGGTGCTGCTGCTCCACGGCCTCGGCGGGGAGCGCCACGTCTGGGAGCCCGTGTGGCCTGCCCTCAGCGCGCGGACCGAGGTGCTCGCACTGGACCTCCCCGGCTTCGGTGACTCCCCCGCGCTGCCCGCAGGGGCCGCGGTCGACCCGCAGGCGATCGCGCGCGTGGTCGCGGCGTTCCTGGAGCGCGAGGGGTTCACCCGGCCGCACGTCGCCGGGAACTCCCTGGGGGCGTGGATCGGCCTGGAGCTCGCCCGGCTCGGCGCGGCCCGTTCGGTCACGGCCCTCTGCCCCGCGGGCTTCTGGACGCGCAAGCAGGGGCCGTTGGCCCCGGGGCCGAGGCGTGCCGCGGTGGCCTTGCGGCCGCTGGTCCCGGCCGCGTTCCTGCTCCCGGCGCTGCGGCGCCGCGCGCTGGGCGGCGTCATGGTCAACCCGGAGCGCGTGCCGCGCGCAGCGGCGGTGCGGATCGCGCAGGCCTATCTCGGCGGCCCCGGCTACGTGGCCGTGCAGACCGCCATGCGGGCCGCCCGCTTCGAGGATGCCGACGGCATCGACGTCCCCGTGACGCTCGCCTGGGCCGACCACGACCGGCTGGTCCGGCCCGAGCGGGTGCCCTTCACCCCCACGCGGCGCGTCGTCCTGCGGGGGTGCGGCCACGTCCCGACGTGGGACGCCCCGGAGCGGATCGCCGCCCTCGTGCTCGAGGACTCCGACGCCACGGCCGCGCAGGCAGACGCGGCGTGAGCCTCGACCCCCGCACCCCCGTCCTCGTGGGCGCCGCCCAGCTCACCCACCGCGAGGGTCCCGTCCCGAGCCCGCTGGAGCTCATGGTCGCCGTGGCCCGAGCGGCCGCGCAGGACGCCGGCGCCGGTGGCCCCGCGCTGCTGGAGCGCGCGCAGTCCGTCGGCGTCGTCGACCTCTTCTCCTGGCCCGTGCCCGACCCTGCTCGGGCGCTCGCGGACGCGCTCGGGCTGTCGCCGGCGGAGACCGTCGCCAGCGCTCGGGGCGGCACGGGGCCGATCGCGCTCCTCGGCGACGCCGCGCAGCGCATCGCCGACGGCGACCTCGACGTCGTGCTGCTCGCGGGCGGCGAGGCGGGCACGGCGTTCCGGGCCGCGCTGCGCACCGGCGAGGACCCCGGCTGGGGCACGCAGCCGGCGGGGACGGTGCCGACCCGGACCGTCGGTACCGACCGGGATCCCGGCGATCCGGCGGAGCTCGCCGCGGGCCTGATCGCGCCGATCTTCTGGTACCCGCTGTTCGAGCACGCCCTCCGCGGCGCCGCGGGGCGCACGCGCGCCGAGCACGAGGCCCACCTCGGCGAGGTGTGGCTGCGCTGGGCCGACGCCGCGCGCGCCAACCCTTACGCCTGGACCCGCGACCCGCCGGCCACGGCGGCGCAGATCGCCACCGCGGCGCCGAGCAACCGCCGGGTCAGCGACCCGTACACGAAGGCGATGAACGCGAACATCACCGTCGACCAGGCCGCCGCACTGGTGGTCTGCTCCGCCGGGGCGGCGCGCGCGGCGGGCATCACCGCCGACCGCTGGGTGTTCGTCCAGGCCACCGCGGGCGCCCACGACCACTGGTACTGCGGGCAACGCGACCGCTTCGACCGCTCTCCCGCGATCGCCGCGTGCGGCCGTGCCGTCCTCGAGCAGGGAGCGGCCGGCATCGACGACGTCGCCCTGCTCGACCTGTACTCGTGCTTCCCGTCGGCGGTCCAGGTCGCGGCGACCGAGCTCGGCGTCGATCTGCTCGGGGACGCCCGGGCACCGACGGTCACCGGCGGCCTGGCCTTCGCCGGCGGTCCGGCCAACGACTACGTCATGCACTCGCTCGCCGCGCTCGTCGAACGCCTGCGCGAGCGCCCCGAGGCGCGCGGCCTGGCCACGGCGGTCGGCTGGTACATGACCAAGCACGGCGCCGCGCTCCTCGGGGGTGCACCCGGCCCGCGCCCGTTCGCGCACCACGACGTCCAGGCCCAGGTCGACCGTCTCCCGCGCCGTGCGATCGTGCCCGTCGGCGAGGCCGCCACCGGCGCGGTGGAGGCCCACACCGCGATCTTCGATCGCGACGGCACCGCGACGATGGGCATCGCCGCGGTGCGCACCGCGGACGGGCGGCGGGCGTTCGGCTGCTCGCACGACGCCTCCACCATCGCCGCCCTCCAGGGCGGCGACCCCCTCGGTGTCCCCGCGCGCACCGACGGCGCCGGGACCTTCGAGCTCGGTTAGCCCGCGGGGGCGACGGCCGCCGTCACCGGCGCGCCGCGCTCCGCCTCGAGCACCGCGAGGAACGCGTCGACGACCATCTCGTCGAACTGGGTCCCCGAGTGCGCGAGCAGCTCCGCGATCGCGTCCTGGTCGGCGAGCGCCGGGCGGTACGGCCGGTCGGAGGTCATCGCGTGGAAGGCGTCGCAGACGAGCACGATGCGCGCGCCGAGCGGGATCGCCATCCCGCGCAGGCCGTCGGGGTAGCCCGAGCCGTCCCAGTTCTCGTGCTCGTGGCGCACGATCGGCAGCACCCCGGCCAGGAACTCGACGGGGGCGAGGATCTGCTCGCCGACGACGGTGTGGCGCCGGACGAGCACGCGCTCCTCCGGCGTCAGCGGGCCGGCCTTGTTCAGCACCGCCTCGGGCACCGCGATCTTGCCGATGTCGTGGAAGACGGCGCCGTAGCGGAGGTTGCGCAGCGCGCCCGCGTCCATCCCGAGCCGGCGGCCGACGGCCTCGGCCCAGGCGACGATCGAGGTCGCGTGCTGCGCGGTGTAGGCGTCCTTGGCCTCGAGCGCGGCCGCCAGCGCCTCGGCGGTGCCCAGGTAGGCCCGCTCGAGCTGCGCGTAGAGCTCTGCCGAGCGCAGCGCGCTGCCGACTTGGTCGGCGATGGTCTGCAGCACGCGAACGTCGTCCTCGTCGAAGGCGTCGACCTCCACGGCCTCCACGTTGAGCACCCCCCAGAGGTGCTCGCCCACCCATACCGGCACGACGAGCTCGGCGCGGGTCTTCGTGGTGTGCTCCGACCCGGCGTAGCTGGGCTCTTTCGAGACGTCGTTGACCAGCAGGACCTTGCGCTCACCGAGCGCCCGGCCGATGAGGCCGACACCGCGGGGCTGGCTCCAGCGGTCCTCGCCGCGGCGCTCGACATCCTCGCTGCGCCATGCCTCCGCAGCGACGTGGCCGTCGTCGTGGACGCGGACGGCGGCGCAGAGGTAGTAGCCGAAGGCGCGGTGCAGCTCGTCGACGACCGCCTCCGTGATGTCCAGCGGATCCGTCATCGCCGACAGGCGGGAGCCGAGGGCGTTGGCCATCACGAGCTGCTTGGTGCGCTTGTCGAGCTGCTCCTGCTCGAGCGGGACGCCCCCGGCCGGCGTCGCGTCGCTCTCGACCATCCGGCCGGGCGTGCTCGGCGCGAGGCCCTGCTCGCGCGCGCGGTAGGTCGCGGGGACGTCGCTCGAGCGCACCGCTGTCCCCCGGCCGCCGACGTGCTTGCCGTAGAGCAGCGCGCGGTCGGCTTCCTCGAGGACCTCGGCCGGGGTGAGCGGCCCGACGCGCTCGGCGACGCCCGCGGTCGCCACCGCGCCGGCGGGACGCCCGAGGGCGGCCAGCCCGGCCTGGACGCGCTCGATGGCGCGCGAGGCGATCTCGTGCGCTTCGGTCTCGTCCGCCTCGATGGCGACGATCGCGAACTCGTCGCCGCCGTAGCGGGCCACGGCGTCGTAGGGACGGGTCGCGATTCGCAGCGCGTCGCCGACGCGCCGCAGGACCTCGTCGCCGACGAGGTGGCCCTCGCGCTCGTTGACCTGCTTGAAGTCGTCCAGGTCGAGGAGGATCACCGAGAGCGGCTTGCCGGAGCGTTCGGCGCGCTGGACCTCGCGGGCCAGGACCTCCTGCATCGCGGCGTGGTTCAGGCAGCCCGTGAGCCCGTCCGTCCGCGCGGCGAGCGCGAGCCCGGCCGCGGCGTTCGCGTTGCGGCAGGCCGCGGCGGCGATCTCGCCGAAGGCCTCCAGCAGGGCGAGGTCCTGCTGGGTGACGAAGTGCGCGCGCGTGAAGCCGACCGAGAGGACGCCGCGCAGCGCGCCGTCCCAGTGCATCGGCACCGCAAGGCAGCTCTGCACCGTCGTGAACGGCGAGTCCGCATCCGGCTCGGCGATCCGCTGGTAGTCGTTCGTGAGCATCGCGCGGTCGCCGACGGCGACACGGCCGGAGAGGCCCTCGCCGATCTGCATCCGGCGGCCGACGTGGTCGTCGGCAAGCCCGACGGCGGCCGCGATCACGAGCGGTTCGTCCTGTCCGCCGATGTAGGCGGCGGCGGAGTCGCCGTCCAGGATCGCGCGTGACTCGTTGCAGATGGCGTCGAGCACGGCCGGGAGGTCGAGCGTCTCGTTCAGGGTCTTCGCGGCGCGCGCGAGGGCGGCCTGCTGCCCGGTGCGGGCCGCCTGCTCCTCGACGAGGCGCAGCTGCGCGAGCGCGGAGGCGGCGGCGGCGCTGAAGGCGGCGGCGAGCTCCGTGCGCTCGGGGTCGAGGGCGTGGGCGGCGTCGCGGTCGGCGAGCACGAGGACGTGGTCGTTCGCGTCCCGCGTGCGCATCGGGAGGGCGACGGCGAAGCCGGGCGGGCGCCGCATGCCGAGCGCCCGGCCGAGCTCGTCCAGCTCGGCCCCCCGCAGGTCGGCGTGGCGGCGGCGGAGGTCCTCGATGGCGGGCAGCCCGGCGAGCGGGATGCGCGAGCTGGCCGGGACCTCGACGGCGTCGTAGGCCACCACGCGGGCCAGCCGCTCCCGCGGCTCGACCAACAGGAGAAACGCCGAGCTCACCCCGAACAGCCTGCGCGCCTCGCGGACGAGCGAGCGCTGGACGGTCGCCGGGCCGTCGGCGTCGAGCGCAGCGGCCAGCACGCGGGACACCGCGTGCATGGCGTCGCTGGCGCTCCCGGATGGCACGGTGGTGAAGGCTTGCACGTTCTTGCATCCGGAGTTCAGATCCGGCCCAGCACCCATCGACCGTCCCGGCCCGTCGCTTGACCCTGGCGGGCGCGGGGCGCACCGGGGGTAGCCGGCGAGGTGATCTAGACTGCGCGGCCGAGGAGAGGTGGCCGAGTGGCTGAAGGCGCCCGCCTGCTAAGTGGGTATGGGGGTGAAACCCCCATCGAGGGTTCGAATCCCTCCCTCTCCGCTGCAGCGTCCCGTGGGGATCTCCCGCCGCTCAGCGATAACCAAAGGGTGTTGTCATTACCGTTTGGTTGTGTAACGCTGCGAGCCGTGCCCGTGCCCGCGCCTGTCCTGTCACCGCGGCGGCGCCAGGCGGTCGGCTGTCGAGCCTCGGCGGTGCAGCCCGACCTCGGCGCCGAGCAGGCCGCCGAGCTCGCGGCGGTCGCCAAGGCTCTGGGCGACCCGACCCGCCTCCGGATCGTCGACGTGATCCGCAAGTCGGCTCCGGAGGCGGTCTGCCAATGCGAGCTCGTCCCGCTCTTCGAGATGAGCCAGGCCGGCCTGGCCAAGCACTTGGGAGTCCTGGTCGGGGCGGAGGTCCTGGCCTCCGAGCGCCGTGGGACCTGGACGTACTACTACGCCAGTCCCGACGGGCTGGAGGGGCTGACCTCGTGGCTGACCTGAGCGGCGCCGCCCGCCGTGCGGGGGGCCGCGGTACGGGATGACGCGGATCGGCGTGAACGGCTTCGGGCGCGTCGGGCGTCTGGCGCTGCGAGCCGGCTGGGCCCGGGATGACCTGGAGTTCGTGCACGTCAACGAGGTCGAGGGCGGCGCGGCAGTGGCCGCCCACCTGCTGACGTTCGACTCCGTGCACGGCCGCTGGGACCGCGGAGCCGGCGGCGACGGCGCCCGGCTGACCATCGACGGCGAGGACCTGCGCTTCACTGACGCCGCGCGCCCTGGGGATGTGGCCTGGGC
Organism: Solirubrobacterales bacterium; assembly: GCA_038207985.1. Taxonomy (GTDB): domain Bacteria; phylum Actinomycetota; class Thermoleophilia; order Solirubrobacterales; family Solirubrobacteraceae; genus Paraconexibacter. The sequence continues at coordinate 2,731 of JBBQZE010000094.1, read as the reverse complement.
GCAGTCCGGCGTCGACGTGGTGCTGGAGTGCTCGGGCCGGTTCCGCACGATGGCGTCGCTGGCGCCGTACTTCGAGTGCGGCGTCAAGAAGGTCGTCGTCGCCGCTCCGGTCAAGGACCGGGCGGCGCTGAACGTGGTCATGGGCGTCAACGACGCCCTCTACGACCCGGCCGCGCACGACGTGCTGACCGCGGCGTCGTGCACGACGAACTGCCTCGCGCCGCTCGTGAAGGTCCTCCACGACGGGCTCGGGATCGAGCGCGGATCGATCACGACGCTGCACGACATGACCAATACGCAGGCGATCGTCGACGCACCTCACCAGGACCTGCGCCGGGCCCGGGCGTCCTCGGTCTCCCTGATACCGACCACCACCGGGTCGGCGACCGCGATCGGCCTGATCTTCCCCGAGCTTCGAGGCAAGCTCGACGGCCTCGCCGTTCGCGTCCCGCTGTTGAACGCGTCGCTGACCGACGCCGTGCTCGAGGTCGCCCGGCCCACGACGATCGAGGAGGTCAACGACCTGCTGCGGGTCGCGGCCGAGGGCCCGATGGCCGGCATCCTCGGCTACGAGGAACGCCCGCTCGTCTCGGTGGACTTCAAGGACGACCCGCGCTCGGCGATCGTGGACGCGGGCAGCACGATGGTCACCGACCGGACACAGGTGAAGGTGCTCGCCTGGTACGACAACGAATGGGGCTACGCCAACCGGATGGTCGAGCTGGCCGCGGTCGTCGCCGCCGGGCTCCCATGAGCGCTCCTCGCGGCGGGGACCTCCGCAACTACGCGGTGGTGACGGGTGCGTACTGGGCGGATACGATCGCCGACGGCGCCAGCCGGATGCTGGTGCTGTTCTACTTCTACGAGCGCGGCTACAGCCCGTTCCAGGTCGCGTCGCTGTTCCTGTTCTACGAGGTATTCGGGATCGTCACGAACCTCGTCGGCGGCTGGCTGGCGGCGCGCCTGGGGTTGCGCACCACGCTGGTCGGCGGCCTCGGCGTGCAGCTCTTGGCGCTCGGGATGCTCGCCGTCGTCCCGGCGTCGGTGCTGTCGGTCGCCTACGTGATGGGCGCCCAGGCGTTGTCGGGCATCGCGAAGGACCTGACGAAGATGAGCTCGAAGAGCGCCGTCAAGCTGGTCGCGCCGGCGGACACGCCCGGGGCGCTCTACAAGTGGGTGGCGGTCCTGACGGGCTCGAAGAACGCGCTGAAGGGCGTCGGCTTCTTCCTCGGCGCGCTCGGCCTCACGCTCGTCGGGTTCCGCGTGTCGCTCGCGCTCCTGGCCGGCCTGGTGGTCGTGGCGCTGGTGATGGTCCTGACGCTGATGCGCGGCGAGCTGGGCCGCCCCGACGCCAAGGCCAAGTTCCGGCAGATGTTCTCCAACAACCGCTCCGTCAACGTGCTTGCGGCCGCGCGCATCTTCCTGTTTGCCTCCCGCGACGTCTGGTTCGTCGTCGGCCTCCCGGTCTTCTTCCGCGCCGAGCTCGGGTGGAGCTTCTCGCTCGCGGGCGGGTTCCTCGCGGTCTGGACGATCGGCTACGGGATCGTCCAGGCCAGCGCGCCGAAGCTGCTGCGCCGCCGGTCGTCGGACGGCGCCGACCCCGACGGCCGCACGGCCGCCTCGCTCGCGTTCACGCTGGCCGCGTTCCCCGCGCTCATCGCCGTGGCCCTCGGCACCGACCTGGACCCGACGTTCGCCGTCGTCGCCGGGCTGCTGGTGTTCGGCGTGGTCTTCGCGATGAACTCCGCGGTTCACAGCTACCTCATCCTCGCCTACGCCGACGGCGACAAGGTCGCGATGAACGTCGGCTTCTACTACATGGCCAACGCGTTCGGGCGCCTGATGGGCACCGTGCTCTCGGGTGCCTTGTACCAGTGGCAGGGATTGCAGGCCTGCCTGTGGGCATCGACTGCCTTCGTACTCACCGCGGCGCTCCTGTCCCGCGCGCTGCCCGATCCACGGCGACTGCGAAGCCCGAGGGTCTCCGCAGTCGCCTGACCGGACGATCGCCCTCAGCCGGCGGTCCCCGACGTGGTGGCCGCGCCGTACCACCGCGCCCGCCAGCTCGCCATCGCGGCCTTCTCCTTGGCCTGGGCGGCGATGATCCGCGTGGCGAGATCCTTGACCTTCGGGTCCTTGCCCTTGGCCAGCTCTATCCGGGCCATCGCGATCGCGCCGGTGTGGTGCGGGGTCATCATGTCGATGAAGGCGCGGTCGAACGGCCTGGCGGTCCTCAGCGACGCGTTGTCCATGTTCATCCCCATGGCCTGCCTGGATTCGCCGAGCGTGCTCTTGGCGTCGCCCGCGCCGATCGTGGACTTGAGGTCGGCCATCTCGCCGATCTCCTTCTTCTGGTCGGCGACGATGCTGGTCGCGAGCTGCTTGACCTCGGGGTGCTGCGCGCGCGTCAGGGCGATCTGCGCCATGGAGACCGCGGACTCGTGGTGCGGGGTCATGTCGTTGACGAACGCGCGGTCGGTTGCGTTGCCGGTGGGGCTCGAGCTGCTGCCGCAGCCGGCGGCCGCAAGGGCGACGGCGGCGACGAGGGAAGCCGGGAGGGCCCGGCGGGACGTGATGGTCATGAACGGCCTTTCGGAAAGGGGTGATCGGGGCTCTGGTGCGCCAAAGGGACCGGCCGCCGCAGATGCGCGCGACGTCGACGGCCGGGGCGGCCTCAGAGCCGAAGGACCGCGGACCTCGCCGGGCCCGCGCGGGCGCGAGCCATCACGCC
>JBBQZE010000093.1:0-11108 GCA_038207985.1 Solirubrobacterales bacterium | reverse complement strand
GCCCGCCGGCCGCCGGGTGCCGTCGGCGAGCTCCACGCCGCCCTGCGGCAGCAGCGCCGTCACGCGGGCGCCCGGCTGCAGCGCCGCCCCCGCGGCGGTCGCGGTGGCGGCGAGGGCGGTGACGATCGACTCCCACCCGCCGTCGAGGTAGCGCACGCCGGGGCGGGTGCCGAGGCGGAGCTGGCGCAGCGCGAGCGGCGCCGGCAGACGCGCCGGGTCGGCGACGTAGGTGGCGACGCGGATCAGGGCCGCCAGCGCGGGGCGGACCCGAGGGTCCTGCCGGGCGAGCCAGTCCGCCGCCGAGCCCTGGGCGCTGCGCTCGGCGCGACCGAGCACCACGGGGAGCAGCGCGCGCAGCAGGCGGGGCGACAGGCCGCGCGGCGTGTAGGGGGCGGGGGCGAGGACGTCGCCGGCCAGCGTGAGGTTGCGCAGCGGTGAGGGGACCCGCCCGGAGGGCCACACCCCGAGCCCGTTCAGCACCCGCTCGGCCGGGCCGCCGCCGTAGAGCGCGTGCGGCCCGAGGTTGAGCCGGAAGCCCTCGTGGTCCAGGGTCCGCGCCCGCCCGCCGAGGCCCGCCGCCTCGAGCAACTGCACCCTGGCGCCCGCCCGCGCCGCGGTCGCCGCCGCCGCGAGCCCGCCCAAGCCGCCTCCCACCACGATCACATCGTCGTCCATGCACCTTGGACGAGACAGCCACCCGCGTTGTGACAACACGGCGCGGCCGTCCATGGCACGCTATGTGAAGTGACGCGCCGCTCGTGGGTCCTGATGGCGGTGCTCGCCGCCACCTGGGGCGCGAGCTACCTCTTCATCAAGGTGGGCCTGCGGGACTTCTCCCCGCCGTTCCTGGTCTTCGCCCGGACGGCGATCGCCGCCGCCGTGCTGCTCCCCGTCGCCCTGCGCCGCGGCGCGCTCGGCGCCCTCCGCGGCCGGTGGCCCGTCGTCGTGCTGCTCGCGGTCCTGCAGGTCGTGGCCCCGTTCCTGCTGATCACCGTCGGCGAGCAGCACATCTCGAGCTCGCTGACCGCGATCCTCGTCGCCGGCGCCCCGATCTTCACCGCGCTGCTCGCGTTCACCTCCTACGCGACGGCCTAGCGCCCCGGACGCGTTCCGCTGGCCGGCCTGGCGGTCGGGATGCTCGGGATCATCCTGCTCTTCGGGGTGGATATCGGCGGCGACCGCAAAGCGCTGGTCGGCGGCGGGATGGTGCTGCTCGCGGGCCTCGGCTACTCCGCGGGCGCGATCGAGATGCGCCGCCGCGCCTCCGGGATCGACCCGGCGGCCACCGCGGCGGCGACGATGGCGGTCAGCGCGCTGCTCACGCTGCCCGTGGCGCTGTTCTCGCTGCCGAGCGCCGCGGGGGCCGACAGCGTCTCGTCGCTGCTCGCGCTCGGGATCCTCGGGACGGGCCTCGCGTTCCTCATCTTCTTCACGCTCATCAGCGAGGTGGGAGCCGCCCGGGCGTCGCTGGTGGCCTACCTGGCACCGGGCTTCGCGGTGGTCTACGGCGTCACGATCCTGGGCGAGGGGGTGGGGGTCGCCACCTTCGTCGGGCTGGCCCTCGTGCTCGCGGGCTCCTACGCCGCGGCCGGCGGGCGCTTCAGCCGAAGCGGACCTTCCCGTTCGAGCGCGCGCGCACCTGCGCGCGCTCGATGAAGTCCAGACGCTTCGTGGCGGCGCGGAAGAGCCGCGTGACGAGCCGCAGGCGGGCGTTCTCCGAGCGGAGCTCGAGGAGGTTCTGCTTGGCCTCGAGGCCGAAGTCGACCGTGGCCGCCATCCCGTAGGCGGTCAGCGCCGCGAGCTCCTCGGGATCGGGCTCCTTGTCCGTGGCCTGCTCGACGAGCTCCGCGTAGGCCGCCTGCGCCGCCGCTCTTGCGCCCTCGTCGCCCTCCTCGCCGACGTCCTGGACCCACTCGATCGTGGCGGCGGGGTAGAGCAGGCCGTCCTCGGTCTCGATGATCCGGAACGGGCGCGTCCCGCGGGTGACGATGTTGATGCGGCCGTCCTCCATGCGCTCGAGCACCCGCGTGATGGCGACGGCGCAGCCCGTGGGCCGCAGGCCCTCCTCGTCGCTCCAGACGATCCCGAACTCCGTCTCGTGCTCGAGCGCCTCGGCGACCATGGTGCGGTAGCGCTGCTCGAAGACGTGCAGCGGCACGTACTCCCGTGGGAGCGCCACGAGGCCGAGGGGGAAGATCGGGAAGCGCTGCACGACGCGGTCGGGCACGGGTGGGGATGGTACGAGGCGGGTCCCTCGCAGGTGCTCGCACCCGGCGCGCCGCCCGTACCCCTTCCCGATGCCGACGACATCGCGCTCGTGCGACTCCGCGGCCGGGTAGGCATCGGCGATGGGGCACAAGGCACTGGTCCTGGGCGACCAGCTCATGCGGGACAACCCGGCCCTTGACGGCGCCGAGCGGGTGGTCTTCGTCGAGTCGACCGCGGGCATGCGCCGCCTGCGCACGCACCGCCGGCGGGTGCACCTCGTGCTCAGCGGCATGCGCCACTTCGCTGCCGAGCTCCGGGAGGCCGGGGCGGTCGAGGTGGTCGAGCGCCGGGGCGCGCCGACGCTGGCGGCCGGTCTTGAGGGCCTCGGCGACGTCGTCTGCGCGGCACCGAACTCCGCCTCCGCCCGCCGCGGGATGGCGCGCCTGGGCGTCCGGCAGGTGGACTCGAATCAGTTCCTCACGGCGCCCGAAGCCTTCGCTGCCTGGGCGGGCGACCGCAAGCGGCTGGTCATGGAGGACTTCTACCGCGAGCAGCGCCGCCGCTTCGAGGTGCTCCTGGACGCCGAGGGCAAGCCGGAGGGCGGGCGCTGGAACTTCGACCGCGAGAACCGCCGCCCGCCCAAGAAGGACCTTCACGCGCCGGTTCCATGGCAGCCGGAGGAGGACGCCGTCGACGTCGAGGTCCGCTCAGACGTCGACGCGCTCGGGCTCGACCTCTTCGGCGACGACGGCCCGCGACAGTTCGCGGTCACCCCCGCCGAGGCCGAGCAGGCGCTCGCGAGCTTCGTTGCCGATCGGCTCCCCGGCTTCGGCCCGTGGCAGGACGCGATGGTCGACGGAGAGCGCTTCCTGTTCCACGCGCTGCTCAGCGTCCCGCTCAACCTCGGGGTGCTGCCGCCGCTCACCGCCGTGCGCGCTGTCGAAGCCGCCTACCGCGCCGGCGACGCGCCGCTGCAGAGCGCCGAGGGCTTCGTGCGCCAGGTCATCGGCTGGCGCGAGTGGGTGTGGGGCATGTACTGGCTGCGGGCGGAGCAGTGGCCGCAGCGCAACGCGCTCGACGCGCACCTGCCGCTCGGCGAGGCCTACTGGTCCGGCACCACGGGGTGGAACTGCCTCGACGCGGTCGTCGGCGGCGTGGCCGCCACGGGGTACGCGCACCACATCGAGCGGCTCATGGTGCTCGGCACGATCGGGCTGACGTCGGGCACGGAGCCGTGGGAGCTCGTGCGCTGGTTCCAGTCGGCGTTCGTCGACGGCGCTGAATGGGTGATGGCGCCGAACGCGGCGGGCATGGCGCTCTTCGCCGACGGCGGCGAGATGATGACGAAGCCCTATGCGGCCGGCGGGAACTACATCAACAAGATGAGCGACCACTGCTCCGGCTGCCGCTTCTCGCCAAGCGAGAAGCAGGGGCCGACGGCCTGCCCGGTCACCGCGCTGTACTGGGACTTCGTCGACCGCCAGACCCCCGTGCTCGAGGCCAACCCGCGCACCCGGCGTGCGGTCTCGACTTGGCGACGCTTCGACCAGCCGACACGCGCGGCGGTGGCCGAGCGCGCCCGGGTCGCGCGCGACGAGCTATCGGCGGGCGAGCCCCGATGGGCGGCGCAGGGCCGGCTCGGGACCTGACCGGCCGCCGCCGACGTCGTCGCCTGAGCGCTCAGGCGTGGCCGACGGCCACGCCGACCGCTGCGACGACGATCCCGCCGCAGGTGACCTGCACCAGCGAGCTCGTCAGCGAGACCTTCAGGAAGCGCTTGCGCACGAAGGCGATGACCAGGAGCTCGATCGACACGACGACGTAGGCCACCAGCAGCGCCTTGGCGGTGTCGGAGATCAGGAAGGGGAGCGCGTGCAGCGTCCCGCCGACGAACGTCGCCCCTCCCGTGATCAGGCCGCGCTGCAAGCCCGAGCCGCGGCCGCTGATCTCGCCGTCGTCGGAGAGCGCCTCGCTCATGCCCATCGAGATCGCCGCGCCGAGCGCCGCGGCGAGGCCGACGAGCAGCGCCGCGTGGGAGTCCGCGGCGTAGGCAGCAGCGAAGATCGGTGCCAGCGTCGAGATCGTGCCGTCGATCAGCCCGATCAGGCTGGGCTGCACGAACTGCAGCAGCTTCTGGCGCTCGCTGGAGGCGCGGAACCCCGTGAGGACGTCGGAGAACATCACCGCATCCTAGTTGCTGTTACAAGACATTCAAGTTAGGCTGCCCTCATGCCGACCGCCACGATCGACCTCCCTGCCCGCCTGCGCGGCGCGGGGCTCAGGGTCACCTCGCAGCGGCTCGTGCTCCACGCCGCGCTCGCGGAGATCGGCTGCCACGCCACCGCAGACGAGGTCATGCAGGCTGCCGCGCCGCGCCTTCCCGGCCTCTCGCTCCCGACGGTCTACGCGACGCTCGAGCTGCTCTCCGGGCTCGGGCTCGTGCGCCGCGTGGAGGCCGGCGGCCACGCCGTGCGCTGGGACCCCGACCCGGCCCCGCACGCCCACTTCGCCTGCGATGCGTGCGGCGAGGTGCAAGACGTCCCGGGCAGTGCGGACGCCGGGGCGCTCGAGCGCACCGCACGCCGCGCCGGGCTGGTGGTCGACGGCGTCGACGTCGTCCTGCACGGCCGTTGCGCCGCGTGCCGGTGAACGACGTCGCGGCGCTCGAGGTCCGCGAGGCGCGGCGGGACGAATGGGACGCCGTCGGCGAGCTCTGCGTCGCAGCGAACGTCGCGGACGGCGAGGTCTCCGAGCGCTATCAGCGCATCCTCCGCGACGCGAGGGCACGGGCGACTACCGCGCGCCTCCTGGTCGTCCCGAGCGCCGACGGGCTGCTCGGCACGGTGACCTGGATCCCAGACGGGGGGCCGTACGCCGAGATCGCCCTGTCCGGAGAGGCGGAGTTCCGCATGCTCGCCACCGCGCCGGCGGCGCAGGGCCGGGGCGTCGGCGAGGCGCTCGTCCGCGCCTGCCTCGAACGCGGGCAAGAGCTCGAGCTTGAGCAGGTCGTGTGCTCCTCGGCGGCGTGGATGCGCGCGGCGCACCGGCTCTACACGCGGCTCGGCTTCGTCCGCAACCCGTCGCGGGCCTGGTCTCCGGTCCCCGGCGTCGACCTCGACGTCTTCGAGTGCCCGCTCGCCGCGTAGCCTGCCCCGCGTGATCACCCCTCGCCACCCGGCCGCGCCCGCAGCCGTCGCCGCGCACTACGACGGCCTCGACGGCTACTACCGCGAGCTGTGGGGCGAGCACGTCCACCACGGGCTCTGGAGCGGACCGGCCGATCGTGCGCCGGTGGACGTCGCGACCCGCGGCCTGGCGGAGCTCGTCATCGGCATGGCCCGGCTTCCGCCGGACGCACGCGTCGTCGACGTGGGCTGCGGCTACGGGGCCACCTCCCGCCTCCTGGCCCGGGAGCACGGCGCGCGGGTCACCGGCCTGACCCTCTCGTCCGCCCAGGCGGCCTACGCGGCCGCGGTGGGCGGGCGCCCCGGAGATCCGGAGATCCTCGTGCGCAACTGGCTCGAGAACGGCCTGCCCGCGGCCGAGGCCGACGCCGTGGTCGCCATCGAGTGCCTCTCGCACATGCCGGACAAGCCACGCGCCTTCGGCGAGCTCGCCCGCGTGCTGAAGCCGGGCGGTCGGCTCGTGCTGACGGACTGGCTGGCCTGCTCGCGGCGCAGCGCCTGGCGAGACCGCGGCCTGCTGGAGCCGATCTGCGCCGAGGGCCGGCTGCCGAGCATGCACACGCCCGCGGAGTACGGAAAGCTGCTCCGCGAGGCCGGGTTCGCGGTAGAGCGCTTCGAGGACCTCTCCCGTCAGACCAGCCGGACGTGGCCGATCATCACCCGCCGGGCCCTGGCCCGCGCCGCGCGCGACCCCGAGGCCCGCCGGTTCCTGCTCGACCGCGCCAACCCCGACCGCATCTTCGCCGCGACGGTCCCCCGGATCATGGCCGCCTACGCGGCCCGCGCCATGGTCCAGGGGCTCTTCGTCGCGGTGCGCAGCGGGTAGACGGCCTCGATGGAGATCGCGTTCCTCGGCGCGGGCACGCGCCTCAAGCTCGTGGTCAACCAGTGGCTGGCGGCACCCACGACCGTGGCCGTGGTCCTCGGCTAGCCGGCCTTCCGGGCGCTGACCATGAGGTTGTAGAAGATCGCCGGCGGCAGGCGGTTCTCGAGGACGCGAGCGTCGACGCGCTGGAGGGCGAGGTACCCGCGGAACGCGTACTGGCGCCAGAGCCACGGCACGTCCTCCGGCACTGCGGTGGCCTCGAGCGCGCGGTTGGCCCAGCCGAACCAGTTGGCCAGCAGCTCCTCCCCGCGGACGTGCACGTCGATGAGCCCGGCCTCCTCGGCGAAGCGCTGCAGGTCGGCGGGCACGAACGCGTGGACGTCGACGGAGCCCTCGAGCTGGTGGTTGTGCTCGCCGCCGTCGGTGTTGCCCTCGGGCGCCTTGCGGGCCCGCAGTGCGCGGCGCCACGCCGGCGCGACGCGGTTCGCCGCGCGCTTCGGCACGCCGGCGATCCGGTCGCCGGTCCGCGACGGCTCCCCCGCGAAGAAGACCGTTCCGCCCGGGGTCAGCACGCGCTCGAACTCCTTGAAGGCCTGCGCCAGGTCGGGCAGGTGGTGCAGCACGGCGTGGCCGAGCACGAGCTCGAAGGAGTCGTCGGCGAACGGGAGCTGCTCGGCGTCGCACGCGCGGGTGGTGACCTCGAGGCCGAGCGCGTCGGCGTTGGCCTGCAGCGTCGTCAGCATGCCGGGGGAGATGTCGGTGCACGTCGCCTGGCCGACGATGCCCGCCTTGAGCAGGTGCAGCGAGAAGTACCCCGTGCCCGCGCCGATCTCTAGCGAGCGCTCGAAGCGCGGCGGGGCACCCCCGAGCGCCTTGGTCGTCTTCAGGAGAACCTGGTGGGCGCCGACCTCGCCCCAGTCGATGCCCCACTTCGCGTCGTACTGGGCGGCCGCGCCGTCGTGGTAGCGCGTGTTGACGTCCCGGATCGCGTCCGGGGTGCTCGGGGCCGGCATGCGGCGGCAGGGTAGTCGAGCGCCGGGAAGTACGGTTTGCCGCGCATGGCCGACGACGCGTCCCCGCTCCACCAGCAGCGCGACCAGCCCCCCGGGGTGCCGCCGCTGTCGCTCACGGGGGAGCGCACGCTGCCCGACGTGCCCGCGGAGAACTACTGGTTCCGCCGTCACCTGGTGGTCTACGAGTGGATCCGGGCGCGCGTCGGCGGGATGAAGGTGATCGACATGGCCTGCGGCGAGGGCTACGGCTCCGCGGTGCTGGCCCGCACGGCGCGCGAGGTGGTCGGCGTCGACGCCAACCCGGAGGCGCACGAGCACGCGCGGCTGCGCTACGGCGGCGCCGCGGACGGCCGGCTGCGCTTCGAGCGCGACATGGTCGAGACCTTCGCCGAGCCCTGCGACGCCGTGGTGTTCCTCCAGACGATCGAGCACGTGCGCAACCCCGACGAGGTGCTCGAGCACTTCAAGGCGCTGACGGGGGAAGGCGGCCTCGTCGTGCTCTCGACGCCGAACCTGCTGACGCTGGCGCCGGAGGGCGCCGAGAAGTCCGAGAACCCCTGGCACGTCAAGGAGTACCGGGCCGAGGAGTTCCGGGCGCTGTGCGAGGCCCACTTCGCCCACGTCGAGGTGCACGGCCTCTTCCACGCCCGGGTGCTCGCCGCCCACGCCTTCGCGCTTGCCCACCTGCGCTGGGACGACGTGCACGCGGGCCTCGGGATCACGAAGCCCTTCTACGACCGCTTCACGCCGGCCATCTCCGAGCGCGACTTCGCGCTGCGCACCGACCGGCCGCTGGAGCGGGCCCTCGACTTCGTGGCCCTGTGTCGCGTGTGAGCGGCCGCTTCGCGCTTCTCCTGCACTCCCACATGCCCTACGTGGAGGGCTTCGGGACGTGGCCGTTCGGCGAGGAGTGGCTCTTCGAGGCGATGGCGAGCGCCTACCTGCCGCTCGCCGAGGTGCTGCCCGGCAGTGGCGTGACGGTCTCGATGACGCCGGTCCTCGCCGACCAGCTCGAGGCACCGGGGCTCGGCGACCGCTTCCTCGCGTTCCTGCGCGACGTCCGTTCCGCGTCGCACGCGCTCGACGCCGAGGAAGCCCGGGGGCGCGGGGCCACCGGGGAGGCGCGAGCGCTCGAGCGTGCCGCGGGGGACTACGCGCGCGCCGCCGAGCGCTTCGCGGCCCTCGGCCCCGGCGGGCTCGTGGAGGCGCTCGCGCCGACGTGGACCTCGAGCGCCACCCACGCGATCCTGCCGCTGTGCGCGACCGACGCCGGCGTGCTGCTGCAGGCGCGGCTCGGCGTGGAGGCCCACCGCACCCGCGCCGGGCACTGGGACGGGGGATTCTGGCTGCCGGAGTGCGCCTACGCGCCGTGGCTGGATCCGCTCCTCGAGGAGGTCGGCATCCGGACGGTGTGCGTCGACCTCACCGACGCGCTGGGTCGCGGCAGCGCGGACCAGCTGCGGCCGCTCAGGACCGCTGACGGACCGCTGCTGGTCCCGGTCGACCGGGCGACGATGGAGCTCGTCTGGAGCGCTGGCGGCTACCCGTCACGGGACGCCTACCGCGAGTATCACCACCGCTCGCCGCGCGACCACCACCCCTGGGCGGTTGACGGCTCGGTCTACGACGCCGACCGCGCCCGCGAGCAGTGCGCCGTCGACGCGCACGACTTCGTCGGCCGCGTCGCCGAGCGCCTGCGCGGTGGTGGGCTCTGCGTGTGCGCGCTGGACACCGAGCTGCTCGGGCACTGGTGGTACGAGGGCCCCTGGTGGCTCGCCGAGGTCATCGCGGAGTGCGAGCGCCAAGGTGTCGAGCTCGCGCCGCTCGACGCAGCCGTCGAGACCGTCGAGCCCGCGCGGCCGCTCGCCCCCGAGCGGCTCGGCACCACGACCTGGGGGCAGCCGCGCGACCTGCGTACCTGGGACCACCCCGGCGTCGCCGAGCTCGCCTGGCGGGCGCGCGCCGCGGAGCTCGCCGTGGTCGCCGCCGGGCCGCACCCGCCGCCACGGGCGGTCCGCGAGCTGCTCGCGCTGCAGTCCTCCGACTGGGCGTTCCTGGCGAGCCGTGAGACCGCGGGCGCCTATCCCGCCGAGCGCGCGGAAGGCCACCACGCAGCACTGTTGCGCGCGCTCGCGGGCGAGGACGACGGCTCGGCGCTGCGCAACCTGGCCCCGCACGCGGCGGCGGGCGCGCTGGTGCTGGCATGAGGCGCGTGCTCGTCCTCTCCTGGGAGTACCCGCCGATCGTCGAGGGCGGCCTGGCCCGGCACGTCGCGAAGCTCTCCGAGCAGCTCGTCGAGCTGGGGACCGAGGTGCACGTGCTCACCCGCGGGGCCCCCGGGGACCCCGAGCTCGAGCTCCGGGCCGGCGTGCACGTGCACCGGCTGCTCGAAGCCGCCAAGCCCCGCGACCTCGACGAGTTCCTCGCCTGGATCGACCGCATGAACGCCGACATGGTGGCCGCCGGGCACGCGCTCGGGGGGCGGCTGTCCTTCGACCTGGTGCACGGACACGACTGGCTCGTGGCGATGGCGGGCGACCGCCTGGCGCGCGAGCTCGGCTGCCCGCTGGTGATGACCGTCCACGCCACCGAGCACGGCCGCCACCAGGGCTGGGTCGACAAGCACCCGCAGACCTACATCCACGCCGCGGAGCGCTGGATCGCCCGCCGCGCCGACCGGGTCATCACCTGCTCGCACTACATGCGCGGCCACGTCGCCGACGTGTTCGGACTGCGGGAGGAGGAGGTCTCCGTGATCCCCAACGGGATCGACCCGGAGGACCTCGTCCCGGTCGAGGACCTCGTCACCCTGCGCGCGAAGTTCGCCGCGCCGGACGAGCAGCTCGTGCTGCTGACGGGCCGCTTGGTCTACGAGAAGGGCTTCCAGCACGCGCTCGAGGCGCTCGCCGGGCCGGACGGCGCGATCGCCGCCGTGGGGAAGGTGCGCTTCGTCATCGCGGGCTCCGGGACGCACGAGGCCGAGCTGAAGAAGCTCGCCCGCGAGCTCGGGCTCCAGCAGCACGGCACGTTCCTGGGGTGGATCGGCGACGACGCCCTTCACTCGCTCTACCGCATCGCCGACCTCTGCGTCATCCCCTCGCTCTACGAGCCGTTCGGGCTCGTCGCACTCGAAGCGATGGCCAGCGGCTGCCCCTGCATCGTGGCTGACACCGGCGGGCTGCGCGAGGTGGTCCCGCACGACGTCGGGCTGCGCTTCAAGGGTGGCGACGCGAAGCACCTCGGCGTGATGGTGGAGCGGATGCTCACCGACTCAGCCCTGCGCGACCGCCTGGTCGCCGAGGCCTCCGAGCACGTCCTGCGCTTCGACTGGGCGGAGATCGCCCGCGAGACGGACGCGCTCTACGAGGCGCTGCTGGCCGTGTCGCCGCGCTCGGTGGCGTGAGCCTCCGCGCCCGGAGCGGGACGAGGCCGGTGGCCGCGAAGTGATCGCGCGCCCTGCACGACGCGGTCGCGCGCGTCTCGCAACGACGTCGCGCACCTCCCGCGTCGATGTCGGACGCGTTTCGCTCCGTTCGCGTGCTGTCGCGTCACGCGGTGCCGTCGGATGCTCCACGGGTGCAGTCGTTCGAGCGCAGCCCGGCGAACTGCCCGCGATCGACCCCGGATCTCCGGGGTCGTGCCCGGGCAGAAGCGTCCGCGGCGGTAGTGGCCTGGCTGGGCGAACGCCAGCACGACCTCGTCGCGCGCCGACAGCTCATCGCGGCGGGGGTGGACGGGCGGTGGATCGACCGGCTCGTCGCCGCCAGGCGCCTGGTGGTGGTGCACCGCGGCGTCTACGCGCTGGGCGCCGCGCGCCTGACGCGTGACGGGCGCCTCGCCGCCGCCGTCCTTGCCGCAGGGGCCGGGGCAGTGGTC
>JBBQZE010000092.1:0-11200 GCA_038207985.1 Solirubrobacterales bacterium | reverse complement strand
GCCCCGCCCTGCCAGCCCCACCACAGCGGGAAGACGAGGAAGACGGCGCGGGCGAGCAGCCCGAGCCCCACGAGGTCGAGATGGTGCTGCTCGAGCACGGGCAGCCGCGGCAGCCCCGTCTGCGAGGAGCGCCGCGCGCGGGGCCGACCGGGGGCGGCCCGCCGTTGCGGAGCCCGCGCCGAACCGCCGCCCCGGGGCTTCGCGGCGGGCGCGCGGCGGCTCGACGCGGAGCCGCTGGAGGTGGAGCGCTTCTTGGCCGGGCCGGAGGAGGTCGTGGGCATGCGAGTGCGGGATTCGACGTGGCCTGCCGCGCCCCTGCCGGCCACGTCCTACCGTTCGGGGCCGTGATCGAGGCGGACGGGCTGGTCAAGCACCACGGCGAAGGCCGCGCGCGCCGCCGCATCCTCGACGGGGCGGGCTTCCGCGTCGCCCCGGGCGAAGTCGTGGCGATCACCGGGCGCTCCGGCTCGGGCAAGTCGACGCTCCTGCACCTCGTCGGCGCCCTCGACCGCGCCGAGGCCGGGCGCATCGTCGTGGCCGGCGAGCGCGTCGACGGGCGCCCGGAGTCCGAGCTCACCCGCCTGCGGCTGCGGCGCATCGGCTTCGTCTTCCAGTTCTTCCACCTCGTCCCCGAGCTCACCGGCATGGAGAACGTCCTGATGCCGTCGCGGCTGCCCGGCGCCCCGGCGGGCGCGGCGGACCGGGCCCGCCGCCTGGTCCGCGAGCTCGACCTGGACGACGCCGCGACCCGCCGGCCGCACGAGCTGTCGGGCGGCGAGCAGCAGCGCCTCGCCTTCGCGCGCGCGCTGGTCTGCGATCCCCCGGTGCTGCTGGCCGACGAGCCGACGGGGAACCTGGACCCGGCCGCCGCCCAGCTCGTCCTGGGGCTGCTGCGCCACGCGGCCGCCGACGGCCGAGCGGTCGTCGTGGTCACGCACGAGCTGGCCGCCACCTCCACGGCCGACCGCGTGCTCGAGCTCCACGACGGGGTCCTGTCGGGGTGAGCCTCTTCGCGGCCGCACTGCGCCAGCTGCGCGCCGGCCGGGGCCGCACGCTCCTGTCGGCCGTCGGGCTGCTCCTGGCGGGCGGGATGGCCGGCGCGGCGGTGACCGTCGCCTTCGGCCTCGGGACGGGGTTCGAGCGGTCGGTCGAGCGCAGCGACCTGCCCGACGTCGTGGCGCGCTTCTCACCGCAGCCGCGGGAGAAGGTCGACGCGCTGGTCGCGGCGCTGCCGAACGTGGCAGACCGCGCGTACCGCATCGAGATCGACCGGGTGGGCCTTTCGGCCAACGGCCGGTCGTCGCGGCGCGGCTCGCTGCAGATCGTCGACGGCGGCGCGCGCCGTGGCTACGCCGTGGTCGCCGGGCGGGACCTGCGCCGTGGGTCGGACGACCTGCTCGTCGAGCGCGGCCTCGCGGACAGCTGGGACCTGCGGGTGGGTGATGCGCTGCGCCTCGGGCGGCGCTCGCGTCCCATCACGGGGATCGCGGTCGCCCCGGACAACGTCGCCTTCCCACTGGCCAGCGCGCCGCGGGTCTACATCGACCTCGCCGCCGCGCAGCGCCGCTTCGGCGACGGCCGCCCCTTCGCCGTCGACCAGGCGCTCATCTGGACGCGGGACCCGGCGCGCACCGACGTCACGCTGCAGCAGGCGCGGGCGACCACCGCGGCGATCCCGAACCTCCGGTTCATCACTGTGGCCGGGGTACGTGTGCTCATCGACCAGGCGGCGGGGATCGTCATCGCCCTGCTCGGCGCGTTCAGCGTCATCGCCCTCGCTGCCGCCGGGATCATGCTCGCCTCGCAGGCGGCGGCCGACGTGCAGCGGCGCCTGGCGTCGATCGGCGTGCAGCGCGCCATCGGCGTCCCGCGCGGGCGCGTCGCCGCAGAGCACGCGCTCGGTGCAGGGCTCCTCGGCCTCGCCGCGGGCGGCGCCGGCGTGGCGGCTGGGGCCGTCGCGGTCAGCGGCCCGTCGCAGGCCCTCCTGCGCACCCTCAACGAGCTCGGGCCCGGCGCCGCGCTGGTGCTGCCGCTCGCCGGGGTCGTCGTGGCGATCACGCTGCTCACCATGGTCGCCGCCGCCACGCCCGCCTGGCGCGCCGCGGGCCGGCAGCCCGTGGCGCTGCTGCGCGGCGCGGAGCTGCGTGGCCCGTCCCGCAGCCTGGTTCCCGGCTCGGGCCCCGTGTCCCTCGGCGCGCGGCTCGTCTTGGCCCGGCGCGGGCGCGCCGCCCTGGCGATCGCCGTGCTCGCGGCCTCGGGAGCCGTCGTCCTGCTCATGGTCGGGTTGGCCACGCTCGTGGTCGGCCTCCGGGACGACCCGGGCTCCGTCGGCAAGCGCTACGCCCTCACCGTCCGTCTGCCGCCCGACCGGCTCGGTGAGGTGCGCGCGCTGGGCGGCGTCGCGGCCGCCGCGCCGCGCTACGTGGTGCAGGGGGCCGACTCCTTCTCACTCGGCGAGCCCGTGAAGCTCATCGCGCTGCCCGGCGACCACACCACCTTCGAGAACCCGCCCGTCGCGGAAGGTCGCCGCCTGCGCGGGCCCGGCGAGGCGGAGATCGGTCTCGGGCTCGCGAGCGCCCTCGGCATCGCCCCGGGAGGGGTGCTCGCCGTGCAGCTGCCCGGCGGCGGGCAGGCGCGGTTCACGGTCGTCGGCACCGTGCGCGCCCTCGACGCCGACGGTCGCGTCGCCTACGTCCAGCCGCCGCGCGTGCTGGCGGCGGAGCCCGGCCTGCAGAGCGAGGTGGTCGTCCGCCTCGACCGCGGCGCGGACCGCGAGGCCGTGGCCGCCGAGCTCCGCGGAATCGGCGCGACGCCGGCCGCCGTGGGCGGCGCCACGACGCGCTCCGGGGTCTTCCTCGACACGCTCGCTGCGCTGCTGCGGGTCGTCGCGGTGCTGAACGCACTCGTCTGCCTCTACGCGCTGCTCCAGGCGCTGGGTCTGGTGGCGCGCGAGCGGCGCCCGACCCTCGCGCTGCTTCGCGCGACCGGCGCGACGGCAGGGACGATCCGGCTGGTGCTGCTCGGGGCGGCGCTGACGCTGGCCCTCCCGGCCGCGCTCGTCGCCGTCGCCGTGGAGCACTGGGTGCTCGCACCGCTCACGGGCCAGCTCGCCGCGAGCTACGCAGACCTGGCCGGTGGCGCCACCGGCGCCCAGGCTGCCGCGCTCGTGCTCGCCTTCGGCGTCCTCGCTGCTGCGGCCGCACTCCGCGTCGCGGCCCGTGTCGTCCGCGAACCGCCGATCGCCGGCCTGCGGGAGGAGTAGGTGCCGCTTTCCCCCCACCGTGCTGTCGATCCCGAAGATGCAGCGGAATCGACAGCACGGTCGCGCCGTCGCCGTCGGCCCGGCGCGACGGTGCTGACCGTGCTCGCGCTGGTGGCGGTCGTGGCCGGCGCGGTGGTCGGGGCGCGTGGCGGATCCTCCGGGGCTGCGGGCGGGAGCCCTTCGGGCTCGACGCTGACCGGGACGTGGGTGGACCCGGACGGCGACGGCGTGCTGGCGCGCGGGCCCGGTGAGGCGTTGCGCGACCGCACCGATCTGGCGCCCGCCGTCGCGCCGGGCCGCGTCCTCGCGACGCTCGGGCAGCTGACCGACGCGCACGTGCGCGACGAGGAGAGCCCCGCCCGCGTGAGCTTCCTCGACCGCGTCGGCGGCGTCTTCACCCCCACGTTCCGTCCGCAGGAGGCGCTCACGACCCAGGTCCTCGCCGGCGGGGTCCGCGCGCTGGCGGCCGACCACCCCGACGTGCTGCTCGTCACCGGGGATCTCACGGACAACGGGACCCAGGCCGAGTACGACCAGGCGCTCGCGGTGCTGCGCCCGGGCGCCCGTGTGCGCCCGGACACGGGTGCGCGCGGCTACGAGGGGCCGCAGTCGGCGGACGACCCGGACCCGTCCTACTACCGGCCCGACGTCGACCCGCCGCGCCACCGCGGGCTGCTCGACGCCGCCCAGGCGCCGTTCACCGCCCCGGGCGTCCGGGTGCCGTGGATCCCGATCACGGGCAACCACGACGTGCTGGCCTCCGGCGAGGTCCGCTCCACCGCGGGGACGGAGCGGATCGCGACCGGCTCCCGAATCCTCGTCCGCCCCCGGGAGGGCCTCGACGTGCCGAAGGGGGGCGCGGGCGCCAACGCCGCCATCGCCGCGCTCATCCGCGGCGGCGTGCTGCCCGGCACCACGGCGCCCATAACGCCGGACCCCCGTCGCCGCTTCCTCTCCCCGGCCGAGGCGCGCGCCCGGCTGCGGGCCGCCTCCGCCCTGGCGCGGATGCCGCAGGCGCCCGGCGCCGGACTCAGCAGCGTGCGCGACGTCGGCCCGGGCGTCCGGGTGGTCTCGCTCGACCTCGAGTGGACCGGTGAGGGCGCGGACAGCACCGTGACCCCCGCGGTCGTCGCGTTCCTGCGGCAGGCCCTCGCGACCGCCGGATCCCGTTGGGTCGTGGTGACCTCGCATCAGCCCCTGGCCAGCGCGAACGGCGGCGCCGCCTTGTTGGCCCTGCTCGACGCAGATCCCCGCGTCCTGGCCGCGGTGGCCGGCCACACCCACCACAACCGCATCCGTGCCCGGCCGACCGCCGCGGGCGGGTGGTTCTCGGTGGAGACCGCCGCGCTCGCCGACTTCCCGCAGCAGGCCCGCACGCTGCGTGTCCGCGAGACGCCCGGCGGCGGCGCCGTGCTGGAGACGTGGGTGGTCGACACCTCGAGCGCCGGGCCGTCCGGCCGGCTGGCGGACACCGCGCGGGAGCTGGCCTACCTCGACGCGCAGGGCGGGCGCCCGGGCAACGACGCCGGCACCCCGCGCGACCGCAACGTCTCCCTGTTCAAGGCCGCGCCGCGCTGAGGGCTCTTCACGTTGCTGTTACGCCGGGGATCTAGGCTTCCGCCATGGATCCTGACCGCCCCCCGCGCGTCCTCGTCGTCGAGGACGACCAGGAGATCGCGCAGGTCCTGCAGCGCTCACTGCGTCTCGAGGGCTACGAGGTCAAGCTGGCCGCCGACGGCCAGGCCGCCTTGGACGTGGCAAGCGCCTTCGTCCCCGACCTCGTCGTACTCGACCTCGGGCTCCCGAAGCTCGACGGCATCGAGGTCGCCAAGCGCCTGCGCGCGAACGACGATGTCCCGATCCTGATGCTCACCGCGCGGGACGCGGTCGAGGCCCGTGTGGAGGGCCTGGACTCCGGCGCCGACGACTACCTCGTCAAGCCGTTCGAGCGCCAGGAGCTGCTCGCCCGCCTGCGCGCGCTGCTGCGCCGCCGCCCGCCCCGCGGCTCCGCGTCCGTGGTGGTCGGCGACCTCTCGCTGAACCCCGACACCCACGAGGTGCGCCGCGGCGAGCGCGACGTGGAGCTCACCCAGCGCGAGTTCGAGCTCTTGGAGTACCTCATGCGCAACGAGCGCATCGTCGTCCCGCGCCAGCGCCTGCTCGAGGAGGTCTGGGGCTACGATCCGTTCGCCACGACGAACACCATCGAGGTCTTCGTCTCGAACCTGCGTCGCAAGTTGGAGGCGGGCGGCGAGGTGCGACTGCTGCACACCATCCGCGGCGCGGGCTACGTCCTGCGGGCCTGAGCAGGGAACGTGCTCGGCGGGCTCTCAATCCGCTGGCGGCTGGCCGGCATCTCGGCGGCGCTGACCTTGGTGATCCTGTGCGGCTTCGCCTACGTGATCGGCGAGCTCACCGCGCGGCGCATCCGCTCGGACTTCACGAACCAGGTCATCGCCACCACCGACGACCTCACGGGGCGTGTCGACGTGCGCATCGATCCCGTGACGCGCCGCTTCAAGATCGACCCCCCGCTCGACACCTACGCGGCGGTCGACCGCGCCGCCATCCGGGTGCTCAGTGCCGGCGGGACCGTGATCGCCCGCTCGAGCCGCAGCCCAGACCTCGGCGGCGATTTCCCGACCCAGGGCACCGTCGACGTCGGCGGCTTCCGGCTGGCGACCAAGCCGATGAGCTTCCGGCCCTTCGGCAGCGGGTTCCTGCAGTACGGGCGGCGCTTGAGCGACATCGACGCCACCGTGCGCCGGGTACGCGTCTTCCTCCTCTTCGGCGTGATCACCGGAACCGGGCTGGCGCTGGCGGCCGGGCTCATCCTCGCCCGACGGGCGATGGCGCCGATCGCCGCGCTGACCGCGACGACGCGGGAGATCGCCCGGACGCGCGACCCGAACCGCCGCGTCCCGGTCCCCGACGCCGACGACGAGGTCGCCGAGCTCGCGAACACGCTGCAGGACATGCTCCAGTCGCTCGAGGCCTCTCGCGCCGAGAGCGCCGTGATGCTGGCGCGCCAGCGGCAGTTCGTCGCGGACGCGTCCCACGAGCTGCGCACCCCCCTGACCAGCGTTATGGCCAACCTCGACCTCCTGTCCGAGACCCTGCAGGGCGAGCCGCGGGAGGTCGCCGACTCCGCGCTGCGCTCTTCGCAGCGCATGCGCCGCCTCGTGGCGGACCTGCTGCTCCTCGCGCGCCAGGATTCCAAGCGCTCCGCCGCGCGCGAGCCCGTCGACCTCGAGCGCGTCGTCGTGGACGCCGCGGCCGAGCTCGGGCCGGTCGCGGGCGATCACGTGCTGCACGTCGACGCCGAGCCCGTGCGGGTCGACGGTGCCCGAGACGAGCTCCACCGCCTCGCGCTCAACCTGATGGAGAACGCGGTCAAGCACACGCCGTCCGGCACCGCGGTGACCGTCCGCACCCGCGCCGACGGCGAGGACGCGGTGCTCGTCGTGACCGACGACGGACCCGGCGTCCCCCTCGCCCTGCGCGAGCGGGTCTTCGAGCGCTTCGTGCGCGGCGACGGTGACCGCGCGGGCTCTTCCGGCCTCGGGCTGTCGATCGTGCGCGCGGTGGCCGAGGCGCACGGCGGGACGGTCACCCTCGTGGACCTGCCCGACGGTGCGGGCACCCGCTTCGAGGTCCGGCTGCCGCTCGCCGCGGCGGCCGCGACGCCCGGTCCCGAGCCGCAGGCCGCCGCGCGAAGCTAGGGGCGGGCGAAGACGTCGGGGTCCGGCCCGGTGCGCTCGCCGACGTCGAGCTCCTCGACGGCCGCCATCTCCTCCGGGGTGAGCTCGAAGTCGAAGACGTCGAGGTTCTGCTCGATCCGCTCTGGCGTCACGGACTTCGGGATGACGACGTTGCCGAGCTGCAGGTGCCAGCGCAGGACGACCTGGCCCGGGGTCTTGCCGTGGGCCTCGGCGATCGTGGTGATCGCCTCGTCGTCGAGCACGGCGCCCTGCGCCAGCGGGCTCCACGCCTCCGTGACGATCCCGAGGTCGGCGTGCTCGCGGCGCAGACCCGGCTGCTGGAGGCGCGGGTGCAGCTCGACCTGGTTGACGGCCGGGGTCACGCCGGTCTCGGCGATGAGGCGCTCCAGGTGCGCGGGCTGGAAGTTCGAGACGCCGATCGAGCGCGCGTAGCCCTCCTGCTTGAGCTCGATCAGCGCCTTCCAGGTCTCGACGTACTTGTCCTGCGACGGGACGGGCCAGTGGATGAGGTAGAGGTCGACGTGATCGACCTCGAGCTGGTCGAGGCTCTTCTTCAGCGCCCGCTTGGCCTGGTCGAAGCCGTGGTCGTCGTTGAAGCACTTCGTCGTGACGAAGACGTTGTCGCGCTGGAGGCCGGCGGCGTGGATCGCCTGCCCGACCCCTGCCTCGTTGCCGTACACGGCGGCGGTGTCGATGTGGCGGTAGCCCGCCAGGAGGGCGCGGGTGGCGACCTCAGCGGTGTCCTCCGGCGGGATCTGGAAGACGCCGAAGCCGAGCTGCGGGATGCGCTCGCCGTCGTTGAGGGCGAGCGTGGGGACCTGGTCCGGGGAAGGGCTCATCCTCTTCCCCTTCCCCGGTCGGCTCCGGTCACACCTCGACGACGACCGGCAGCACCATCGGGCGCCGCTTGAGACGGTCGAACACGAACTTCGCCAGGTCGTCGTGCAGCACCTTCTGCACCAGCTCGACCTCGCGGATCTGCTTCTTCGCCGCGCTCTCCAGCGAGGCGTCGACCGCGTCGCGGAGGTCGTCGAGCAGGCGCTCGGCGTCCTCGGAGTACGGCACGCCGCGGAAGATGACCTCGGGCTCGGCGACCGACGTGCCGTCCTGCTCGGAGATCGTGGCGACCACGACGAAGATGCCGTCGGCCGAGAGCATGCGGCGGTCGCGGAGTGCGGCGTCGGTCTCGTCGCCGAGGTCCACCCCGTCCACGTAGATCACGCCGGCCTGCTCCTGCGGGCCGAAGGCGGCGCCCTTGGCCGTGATGTCCAGCGGCTTGCCGTTCTCGCCCTTGAAGATGTTCGCGGTGGGCACCCCGACCGCCTCGGCCAGCTGGCCGTGCAGGTGGATGCGCTTGTGGTCGCCGTGGAACGGCATCACGTACGTCGGCTTGGTGAGGTTCAGCATGAGCTTGACCTCCTCCGCGTAGCCGTGCCCGGACGCGTGGATCGGCGCGTCCTTGGTCGTGATCACGTCGCAGCCGATGTGGTAGAGCCGGTCGATCGTCTCGTTGACGGCGCGCTCGTTGCCGGGGATCGGCGTCGCGGAGAACATCACCGTGTCGCCCTGCTTGAGCTCGACCTGGCGGTGGTCGCGGTGGGCCAAGCGGCGCAGGGCCGACAGCGGCTCGCCCTGCGAGCCCGTGGAGATGATCACCAGGCGGTCGTCCGGGAACGACCCCATCTCGCGGGGCTGGACCATGATCCCGTCCGGGAACTTCACGTGGCCGAGGGTGCGCCCGATGTTCGTGTTCTTCTTCATCGAGCGCCCGACGAGCACGACCTTGCGGTTGTGCGCCGCGGCGGCGTCGATGACCTGCTGGACGCGGTGGATGTTCGACGCGAAGCAGGTCACGATGATCCGCCCCTTCACCCGCGCGAACTGCTCCTTGAGGTGGGGGCCGACGCCGGACTCGCTGGGCGACCAGCCCTGGCGGTCCACGTTCGTGGAGTCGCCGCAGAGCAGGAGCACGCCTTGGCGCCCGAGCTCGGCGAGGCGCTGGACGTCGGCGGGGTTGCCGTCGACCGGCGTCTGGTCGAACTTGTAGTCGCCCGTGATCAGCACGGTGCCGAGCGGGGTGGTCAGCGCGACCGCCGACGCATCCGGGATGGAGTGCGTCATGTGGATGAGTTCGAGGTCGAACGGACCGATCTCGACGACCTCGCCGTCCTTGAGGTCGAAGCACTCCACCTCCTTGAGGCGGTGCTCGTCGAGCTTCGAGCGCGCCATCGCCATCGTGAGCGGCCCGCCGTAGATGGGGATGTCCTGCACGCCGAGGTCCTTCAGGATCCAGGGCAGCGACCCGAGGTGATCCTCGTGGCCGTGGGTGATGACGATGGCCTCGATGTCGTCGACGCGCTCGCGCAGGTACGAGAAGTCCGGCAGGACGAGGTCGATTCCGACCATCTCGGCCGTGGGGAAGCGCAGGCCGACGTCGACGACGACGAGCCGGTCGCCGAACTCGACGACCGTCATGTTCTTGCCGATCTCGCCGAGGCCGCCGAGCGGGAGGACGCGCAGCTTGTCCGGCTTTGAGCCGGCTGTCTTGGCGGCGCTCATGCGGACGCCTCGGTGGGCGTGAGGCCTTGGGCGGCCAGTGCGGTGCGGATGATGTGGAGCTCCTCGGTGTTCAAGTCGATGTAAGGGAGGCGCGGCGAGCCGACAGGCCGGCCGAGCAGGCCTAGGGCGGCCTTGGTGGTCACCGCGGCGGGAGCGATCCCGAGCGCGGTGAGAAGTGGGGTGAGCTGCGCGGTGATGTCCGCGCGCTGGGAGGGTTCGTCGACCATGCGGCGCAGGGCCCGACCGACGAGATGGCTGGCGACGAGGATGCCACCGGAACCACCGAGGTCCAGCGTAGCGGCCAGGACCTCGTCGTTGCCCGCGTAGAGCTCGAGCCCGTCGACCATCGCGAGGTTCGCGTTGTTCGCCTGCTTGACCGCGGAGACGTGCTCGAGCTGCGCGAGCTCGGCCAGCAGCTCGTTGGACATGTCCGATCCCGTGCGCTGCGGGATGTTGTAGAGGACGATCGGGCGGTCGGCCGCGCGGGAGACCTCGGTGAAGTGCGCGACGACGCCCCGGGGGCTGGGCCGGTTGTAGTACGGGTTGACCGAGAGCAGGGCGTCCGCCCCCAGCTCGCAGGCGCGGGCGGTGAGCTTCGTCGCGTGGCGCGTGTCGTTCGAGCCGACGCCGGCGACGATGGTGAAGTCGTCGTGCGGGCGCTCGGCCACCGCGAGCGCGATGACGCCGAGGTGCTCGTCGTCGTCGAGCGTCGCGGCCTCGCCCGTGGTGCCGGTGACCACGACGCCGTCCGATCCGTCCTGCGCGAGGTGCCGCAGGAGCGTGACGAAGGCCGCCTCGTCCACGCGTCCCTCGGCGTCGAAGGGCGTGACGATCGCGGTGAGGATGGCGCCGAGCCCGGGCATGCCGGGGCATCATCCCACGCCGTGCGGCGCCGCCGTCGCCCGGGCGGGCGGCCTGTGTGACGGGTGCCGCACCGGGCTCGACGACCCGCGGGCATGATGTTGACGCAGGCGTCACCGAAAGGAACCCGTCATGGACCGCACCTCCCCCGCCCCGTCCTCCACCCTCCCCGCCGAGCCCGCCGCCCACGGCGGCGTGGTCTATGTGGGCCCCTCGCTCACCCGCTCGTTGCTCGGCGTGGTCGTCGCGCTCTCGCGCGGCTCTGCGTAGCCGCCCGCGCACAAGCGCGCAGCCTCGGCGGCTCCGGCGTCCGGGCGCCGTAGGCTCGGCCGATGGACGAGCCCGCCGACCCCGCGGCCACCGCCCTGGCCCTGGAGGTCATGGCGGTGCGCTACCGCGTGCCGGATGGCGACTTCGCGGTGCTCTCCGGCGTCACCGACGCGGGCGAGGAGGTGACCGTCACCGGGCCGATGGCGCACCTGCAGGCGGGCGAGTCGGCCGAGGTCGGCGGTGAGTGGCGCCGGCACGCCAAGCACGGCTGGCAGTTCCACGCCAATCGGGTCCGCGTCCGCGCGCCCGTGTCGTCCCAGGCGCTCGTCGCCTACCTCGGGGCGATCAAGCACGTCGGCAAGGCCGGGGCGGGCTGGCTGGTCAAGCGCCACGGCGAGGCGGTGCTCACGATGATCGACACGGATCCGCGGGCGCGGCTGGGCGAGGTGCCCGGCATCGGCCGTCAGAAGGTCGGCGCCGCCGTGCGCTCCTGGGAGGACCAGGCCGAGCAGCGCGCGATGCGGTT
>JBBQZE010000091.1:0-11265 GCA_038207985.1 Solirubrobacterales bacterium | reverse complement strand
GGTCCATGACGTCGACGCGCAGGACCATCCCCGCGCCGCCGCCGAACGGGGTGTCGTCGACCTGACGGCCCGACAACGGCGTATGGTCGCGCGGATTGAGGGTGCGAAGCTCGTGGCCGTCGCCCAGCGCGTTGGCGACGTGGCGCTGGGTGCGGAACCACGCAAACCAGTCCGGGAACAGCGTGACGACGTCGAGCTGCACCTAGCTCTCCTCGCCGAGGAACGCGAGGTCGACGTCCACGGTCCCCGTCTCGAGGTCGACCGAGCGGACCGCGTCGCGCACGAGCGGGATGAGCAGCTCGCGGCCGTCAGGGCGCGAGACCTCCAGCGCCTCGCAGGACGGCAGCGGCAGCAGGCGGTCGACCCAGCCCACCTCGCGCTCGCCGTCGACCACCCGCAGGCCCTCGAGGTCCGCGGCGTACCACTCGTCCTCCTGGAGCGGCGGCGCCACCTCCCGGGGAACCAGCAGCTCGCGCCCGCGCAGCGCCTCGACGGCCTCGCGGGAGGCCGCGAGCGCGAGGCGGACGATCGGCCGCTCGTCGGTGCCGGCGAGCCGGACCACCTCGGTGCGCTCGTCGCCGAGCCAGACCGCGTCGGTGCCCGAAAGCAGCTGCGGGCGCGGGCCGGTGACGTGGAAGGAGCCGTCGAGCCCGTGGGGGCGGCCGATGCGGCCGGCGACGAGCCAGTCGGGAGCGGGCATGGCGACGGGCTCGCCCGCTCACGCCCTGCGGGCGGTGGCAACGAGACGTGGCATCCTGATCCGGCGCAACATCGCCTAGTCGACGATGTCGACGAGCACGCGGCGGTTCTCCTTGACCGCCGCGGCCTTGACCACGGTGCGCAGCGCGTTCGCGGTGCGGCCGCCGCGGCCGATGATGCGGCCGTAGTCGTCGGAAGCGACGGCGAGCTCGAGCACGACCGTGCCGTCCTCCTCCTCGAACTGCTCGACCACGACCTCGGCGGGCGCCTCGACGATGAGGCGCGCCAAGTACTCGAGGAGCTCGCGCACCGGCGAGACCGACCCCGAGCTAGGCAGCCGGGGCGTCGGCGGCCTTCGCCCGAGCGTGGGCCTGGATCAGCCGGGTGACCTGGGCGGTCGGCTGCGCGCCCTTGGAGAGCCACTCCTCGATGCGGTCCTCCTTGAGGACGATCGTCGAGGGCTCGGTCTGGGCGTTGTACTGCCCGACCGTCTCGATGACGCGGCCGTCGCGCGGCGAGCGCTGGTCGGCGACGACGACGCGCCACACCGGATCCTTGCGGCCACCCACGCGGGTGAGCCGGAGTCGTACTGCCACTGGAGGGTCCTCTCGAAGCTTGGTTGGAACAGCCCGGGAAGGGTAGCGACCCGGGGCGCCACGCCGCGGCCCGCGGGCCCGCGCGGACTAGCGGCCCTGATTCATCAGCTGCTGCATGTCGGGCATGCGCCCGCTGCCGAGCTGCTTCATGACCTTGCGCATCTGCGCGAACTGCTTCACGAGCTGGTTGACCTGCTGGACCGAGACCCCCGACCCCTTGGCGATCCGCAGGCGCCGCGACCCCTTGATGAGCTCCGGCCGGCGTCGCTCCTGCGGCGTCATCGACAGGATGATCGCCTCGATGCGGTCCATCTCCTTCTCGTCGACCTTCAGCCCCTTCAGCTGCTGGCCGGCGAAGCCGGGGATCATGCCGAGCAGGGAGGTGAGCGGGCCCATCTTGCGGATCTGCTTGAGCTGGGCCAGGAAGTCCTCGAGCGTGAACTCGTTCTTGCGGAGCTTGCGCTCCATCTCCCTGGCCTGCTGCTCGTCGAACTGGCCCTCGGCCTTCTCGATCAGCGAGAGGACGTCGCCCATGCCGAGGATGCGCTGCGCCACGCGGTCGGGATGGAAGCGCTCGAACTGGTCGAGCTTCTCGCCGGTCGAGGAGAAGAGGATCGGCTTGCCGGTGACGGCCTTGACCGACAGGGCCGCGCCACCGCGGGCGTCGCCGTCCATCTTCGACATGACGACGCCGTCGAAGTCGACCGCGGCGCCGAACTGCTCGGCGACGTTGACCGCGTCCTGACCGGTCATCGCGTCGACGACGAGCAAGATCGTGTGGGGCTTCACCGCGTTGCGGATGTTGACCAGCTCGTCCATGAGCGACGCGTCGACGTGCAGGCGACCCGCGGTGTCGACGATGAGGACGTCCTTGCCATCCATCTTGGCCTGGTCGAGTGCCCAGCGGGCGATGTCGACGGGATCGGCGTCGGTGCCGCGCTGGTAGACCGTCGCGCCGACCTGCCCGGCCACGGTCACGAGCTGCTCGATGGCCGCGGGGCGGTAGACGTCGCAGGCCGCGACGGCGACCGACGAGCCGTGCTCGGCCATCAGGTGCTTGGCGAGCTTGGCGGTCGCCGTCGTCTTGCCCGACCCCTGCAGGCCGGCCATGAGGATCACCGTCGGCGGGCGCGGCGAGAACGAGATGCCCGCGCTCGCGCCGCCCATGAGCGCGGCGAGCTCCTCGTTGACGATCTTCACGACCTGCTGGCCCGGGTTGAGCTGGCCGACGACGTCGGCGCCCATCGACCGGTCGCGCACGGTGGTGGTGAAGTCCTTGACGACGCGGAAATTCACGTCGGCTTCCAGCAGCGCAAGGCGAATCTCGCGCATCGCCTTCTTGATGTCGTCCTCGGTCAGCGTACCGTGGCCGCGGACGTCGGCGAGCGTGGCCTGGAGCTTCTCGGAGAGGGCGTCGAACACTGCAGCGCAGTCTAGGCGCGGCGGATGAGCGTCACGCCGTCGCGGACCGTCAGCACCGTGACGGCCACCCGCGGGTCGTTCGCGAGCCGTTCGTTGAGCGCCGCGATCGCCCGGGTGCCCTCGTCGCCGGGCGGGGGGTCGAGGACCGCGCCGCCGCGGAGCACGTTGTCCATGACGATCAGGCCGTGCGGAGCGAGCTTCGGCAGCACGGCCTCGACGTAGGCCGGGTAGCCGGTCTTGTCCGCGTCGACGAAGACGAGGTCGAAGGGGCCGGGGAGTGCGGCGACGGTGTCGAGCGCCGGGCCCTCGACGACCTCGACGCGGTCGTCGAGCCCGGCCGCGGCGATGTGGCGCCGGGCGAAGGCGGCGTGGCGCGGCTCCACCTCGCAGGTCACCACGCGCGCGCCCGGGGGCAGCGCGCCCGCCATCCACAGCGCCGAACCGCCGGAGAACGTGCCGATCTCGAGCACGAACCGGGGCTGCATGGCGTGAACGAGCGCCTCGAGCAGGCGGCCCACGACGACGCCGGAGAGCATCGAGGCCATCCCGAGCTCGGCGCGGGTCTCCGCGTCGAGCGCCGCGATGTGCGGCGGCATCGCAGTGGTGTGGTGGTCGGCGTACTCCTCGACGGTCATCAGTAGAGGATGCCCTCCTGCTCGCCGTAGGCGCGCAGGACCGCACGGGCCTCGTCGCGGAGGACGTCGCGCGTGACCGCGATGCCGTGCGCGGCCAGCGCGTCGGCCCAGTCGCCCGGGACGGGACCTTCGTCGAAGCCGGCGAGGTGCTCCACGTCGTCGCCGCGCGCGCCGACCACGAGGCGGTCGAGCCCTGCCCAGAAGACGGCGCCGAAGCACATGACGCAGGGCTGGGCGCTCGTGACGAGCGCGAACGGCCCGCCCGCCGCGTCGTTCAGCCGTGCCCGGCCGGCGCGCGCTTGCGCGTCGAGCAGCGCCATGACCTCGGCGTGGGCGAGCGAGTGGCCCGAGGCGATCACGACGTTGACGCCCGCTCCGACGACACGGCCCGCTCCGTCGGTGACCACGGCGCCGAACGGGCCGCCCGTCCCCCGCTCGACGTTCTGGCGGGCCAGGCCGACCGCGAGCGCCATCGCCGCGGCCGGGCCGGCGCCATCGCCCGTGCCGACGGACGCGGGGTCGAGCCAGGCGGGATGCTCGAGCTGCATCCGGCGACGCTAGCCGCCGGCCGTGAGCTCCCCGGGTCCGGCGTGCCCCGGCCGTGGGCCGCCGGGTTCGGCGTCGGCGACCGCACTCGACGCGGCCGCGGCCGCGGCCTCCGCTGCCGCGACGGCCTCGGCGGCGGCGCCGGTCGTGTCGTCCGGCGCCGGGCCGGCGAGCTCCTTGCGCCCGCCCGCCAGCGACACGGGCGGGGACCCGTCCGGCTTGGGCGGGCGTCCGCCCCCCTTGCCGCCGGCGAGGCCGCCGAGCGCGCCCCCGAGGTTCCCGAGCGCAGCAGAGAACTCCGACGGGATGACGAAGATCTTGTTCGCCTGGCCCTCCGCGAGCTTCGGGAGCATCTGCAGGTACTGGTAGGAGAGCAGCCCCTCGTCCGGCTCACCCTCGTGGATGGCGCGGAAGACCGTGTCGATCGCCTCCGCCTCGCCCTGGGCCCGGAGGATCGCGGCGGTCTTGGCCCCCTCCGCGCGCAGCACGGCGGACTGCTTCTCGCCCTCCGCGGTCAGGATCGAGGACGTCTTGACGCCCTCGGCGGTGAGGATCGACGCGCGGCGATCGCGCTCGGCGCGCATCTGCTTCTCCATCGCCTCCTGGATCGAGGCGGGCGGGTCGACCGACTTGATCTCGACGCGGTTGATGCGGATGCCCCACTTGCCCGTCGCCTCGTCGAGGACGACGCGCAGCTGGGTGTTGATGTTGTCGCGCGAGGTCAGTGTCTCCTCGAGCGTCAACCCGCCGATGACGTTGCGCAGCGTCGTCACGGTGAGCTGCTCGATCGCCTGGAGCGGGTTGGCGATCTCGTACGTCGCGTCCTTCGGCTCGGTGATCGTGAAGTACAGGACGGTGTCGACGCCGATGGAGACGTTGTCCTGGGTGATCACCGGCTGCGGCGGGAAGGCGACCACCTGCTCGCGCAGGTCGATCAGCGGCTTCACCTTGTCGACGAACGGCACCACGATCGTCAGGCCGGGCTTGAGCGTGCGGGAGTAGCGCCCGAGCCGCTCGACGACGCCGGCGCGGGCCTGCGGGATGATGCGCACGGTCCGCGCGGCGACGAACAGCAGGAAGAGCAGCAGCACTGCGACGACGATGAGCCCGGTCATGGGGTGGTGCCCTTCTACTCGCTGACGAGCGCCGTGGCGCCCCTGATCTCGACGACCTGCACCCGCGTGCCCGCGGGGATGACGACGTCCTCGTCGTAGGTCCGCGCGCTCCAGACCTCACCGGCCAGCTTGACCGAGCCGGAGTCCATATCGACGGCGTCCAGCGCCAGGGCCGAGCGGCCGACCAGCGCCTGCGTGCCCGTGCGGAGCTGCGGCGGGGTGCGCAGGTGCCGCCGCGCGATCGGGCGCGCGAAGGCGAACAGCAGCACCGAGGACACGAAGAAGACGGCGATCGACGCCCAGTCCGGGGCGCCGGCCCCGTCGACGACGGCGGCGACCAGGGCCCCGACCCCGAACGGCGCCAGGAAGAAGCTGACGGACGCGATCTCCCCGGCGGCGAAGGCGATCGCGATGAGCACCCAGATGACCCAAAGGTCCATGTGGGCCCAGCGTACTCCTGCCGGGTCACGTGCCGAGCAGTGCCCGGGCGAACTCCTCGGCGTCGAAGGGACGCAGGTCGTCGAGCGTCTCCCCCACGCCGATCAGCTTCACCGGGATCCCGAGCTCGCCCGCGATCGCGAGCGCGATGCCGCCCTTGGCGGTGCCGTCGAGCTTCGTGAGCACGACGCCGTCGACGGGCACCGCCTCGGAGAACAGCTTGGCCTGGCGCAGGCCGTTCTGCCCCGTGGTGGCGTCGATCGTGAGCAGCGTCTCGTGCGGGGCGTCGGCGAGCTGCTTGGAGATGACCCGGCGGATCTTCGTGAGCTCCTGCATGAGGTGGTCCTGGTTGTGCAGGCGGCCCGCGGTGTCGACGATCACGACGTCGGCGCCGATCTCGCGGCCGCGCTTGACCGCCTCGAAGGCGACCGACCCCGGGTCGGACCCCTCGGGCCCGCGGACGAGCTCGCAGCCCGCGCGGGTGGCCCACGCCTCGAGCTGCTCGACGGCCGCCGCGCGAAAGGTGTCCGCGGCCCCGAGCACGACGGTCTTGCCGAGCTCGCGCTGCAGGTGGAAGGCGAGCTTGCCGATCGTCGTCGTCTTTCCGGTGCCGTTGACGCCGACGGCCATGATCACCGTGGGCTCGTGGCGCAGGTCGATGCGGTCGTCGCCCACCCGGGCCAGGTCGGCGAGCAGGTCGGCGAGGCGGTCGGAGAGCTCCTCGCCTCCCGTCAGGGCGCCGGCCTCCGCCTCCTGCTCGAGCTGCGCGACGACCCGCGCCGTGGTGGTCGCCCCCACGTCGGCCATGATCAGCGCCTCCTCCAGGCGCTCCCAGGTCTCCTCGTCGACGTCGCCCGCGAACAGCGTGGCCTGCACCTCGGCCGCGAGCGCGACGCGCGTCTTGCTCATGTTCTCGCGCAGCTTCTTGAAGAACCCACGCCGCTTCTCCACGCGCTCGGGCTCCTCCGCGGTCGCCACGCCGCCGCCCGGGTCGCCGGTGATGAAGAGGTCCTGCCAGTCCCGGGCCATGGCTGCCAACCTACCCAGGAGTGACCGCGATCGAGATCCGTCCGGTGCGCGCCGACGAAGCCCCGGCCGACGCGCTGGTGGCGGCGATGGTCGCCGCGATCACCGGCCTGTACGGGCCCATGGACGTGCGCAACGCCCCGACCGCGACGCCCGAGGAGCTGTGGGCGCCGCACGGCACCTACCTCGTCGTGTTCGAGGACGGCCGGCCCGTGGCCGGCGGCGGCATCAAGGGACTGGCACCGGGCGTCGGCGAGATCAAGCGGATGTACGTCGCCGAGGACGCCCGGGGCCGGGGCCACGCGCGCCGGCTGCTGATGGCGCTCGAGGACGCCGCCCGCTCGCTCGGGCACACGCGGCTGCGCCTCGACACCGGTCGTCACCAGCCGCACGCCAAAGCGCTCTACCTGAGCGCCTCCTTCCTCGAGGTCCCCGCCTACAACGCGAACGTCGCGGCGAGCTTCTGGGGCGAGAAGCGCCTCGACGTCGCGCCCGTGGTGCCCCGGCTCGAGCTGCCCCGGGCCGAGCGCCTGCTGTCCGTGCAGCGCGCCGCCTACGCCCGGGAGGCCGAGCTCATGGGCTTCGACGGCATCCCCCCGCTGCACGAGACGCTCGCCGAGCTGCTCGAAGCCGACGCCACGGCGTGGCTGGGGCGCTGGGCCGGCGCGGATCTGGTGGGTGGTCTGGCGTGGGAGGACGACGGCGCGGCGGGAGCGGAGCTCGTCCGCCTCGTGGTCGACCCGGCGCACTGGCGCCACGGCCACGCCGCCGCGCTTCTCGACGCCTTCGACGAGGCGGTGGGTGACGTCCCCGTCCGGGTGATGACCGGGAGCGCGAACGCCCCGGCGTTGGCCCTCTACGCCAGGCGCGGCTTCGAGGCGACGGGCGAGGAGGAGATCGCGCCGGGCATCCGCGTCACGCGCCTCCTGCGTCCGACGGGCCCCCCGAACGCGAACTGACCCGTGTTGTGGGTCCTATAGGGACCACAACACGGGTCAGTTCGCTGCTGCTTGGGGGGTGGGGGGCTCAGGCGCGGCCGGCCTCGCGGTCGACGATCGCCCGCGCGGCGTCGAGGAGCGAGACCGCGCTGATGTCCGGCTCTGGCGCCGTGCTGGGGAAGACGAGGTCGTCCACGCTGAGCCATGCCGTGGCGAAGCCCGCGCGCGACGCGCCCGTGACGTCCCACCAGTGCGCGGCGACGAACCAGGCGTCCGCGGGCGCGACCGTGAGCCCGTAGACCTTCCGCGCCGGCTTGTAGGCCCGAACGGCATCGGCGCCGTCGAGGCGGTCGACGCGCAGCGCCAAGTCGGCCGCGTCGAGCGTCTTGCGCCCCGCAGCCGCGGCGGAGTTCGTGAGGACCGCGACCGAGTGGCCGTGCTCGCGCAGGTGATCCAGCGCCGCTGCGGCGTCCGGCCGCGGGGGCAGGCGCTCCGCCAGCACCAGCGCCTCCTCGACGGGCCCGAGCGGGAGCCCGGCGAGCTCTGCGCGGCGGGCCAGCGCCCCGCGCAGCAGGTCGGGGAAGCGGCGGAAGACGCCGTCGAGCGTGTCGGTCATCGACATCATGACGGCCTCGTCGAGCACGGCCGGCCCGAAGCCGGCGGGCGCAGCGTCACCCCAGGGGGCGGCCAGCACGCACGCGTCCGTGAGGGTGCCGTTGAGATCGAAGACGACGGTGGTCACTGCGCATCCACCTACCCGAGAACCGCGGTGCCGTCCCGCCCCGCGGGGGCGGCCGGGCCGAACGGGCTCAGGTGGTGGTGTCGGGCAGATGGCGGCCGACGTGCCCGACGTAGATCCCGCGCGGCACCCCGTCGGAGCCGTCGGCCACGTGCAGGTAGATCCTGGCGATGAAGCCCGCGCCGGAGCCCGAGCCCAGCGCCACGTGCGGCCCGAGCTCGAGGCGTTGCCCGTCGTACGTGGTGGCGTAGTCGTGCGGGTTGCGCGAGCGGGCGAGCTCGGAGACGCCGCCCTTGTACGTCAGCCCGGCATCGCCCGCGGCCTGGGTGAGCGAGACGCCCATCTCCCCGGCGGCGTAGCGGCCCGCGAGCTCGTCGAGCTTGGCGAGGGTGTCGAGGATCTCCGCGGGGCGCCGGTACGGCGAGTCGGCCGCCGACTCCTCGGCGCCGGGGGTGAAGACGAGGTGCTGGGCCTGCGCGGCAGCGCGGCGGACCGCGTCGAGCACGGTAGCGGGCGGCGGGGCGTCCGCCTCCGCGGCGGTCTCGTCGGCCGCGCCGGCCTCCGCCAGGTGGGTCGAGAGCCGGACAATCGTGCGCCGGTCGTACGTCGCCGCCTCGCGCAGCCCCTCCACCTGGGTGAGGAGCGCCTCGCGGTGGGCGCGCACCGCTTCGAGCTCGTCCTCCAGGGCCGTCAGGCGCGGATCCGACCCAGCGGCAGCGCCGCCGGCCGGGAGCACCGCTGCGGCCGTGGCCTCCTCGCGCCGGGCGGCGAGGCGGGCCTCCGCCGCGGCGGCCCGCTCCTCGGCGAGGTTCAGCGACCGCTCGGCCCGGTCGGCGCGGGCGCTCTGCTCGGCCTGCTGCTGGCCGGCCTCCTCGCGGCGCTGCTTGGCGCGCTCGACTTGGCGGCGCAGGTCGTCGGCGCGCGCGGCCTCCTTGGCCTGCGCCTTCTCGCGGGCCGCGAGGCCTTTCGCCGCCGCGTCGGCGTCCCGCAGCCGTGCGAGCAGCGGTGAGCCCGCGACGCCCGCGTGGGTCAGGAACTTCTGCCAGGAGCCGAACACGTCGATGACGTGGTCGGGGTGCGGCCAGTCCTCGCGCTTGAGCCAGTCCTGCGCACGCGGCACATCTCCGGTCAGCAGGATCCAGCGGTACAGGTGGAGGAGGTGGTCGGCCTCCTCGACGAGGTAGGCCACCTCCCGCAGGCGCCCGTCCGGCGCGGGGTGGCGGGCCGGAGGGCCCTGGCGGTCGGCGCCCTTGCCGGCGCTGGGCGCGCCGTCGGCGGCCGCCGGCTCCTGGCTCGCCCCGTCGGCGACCGGGGCCGGGTCGGCGCCGAGCAACGCGTCGACGGCGGGCGGCCGCTCGACCGGTCCCTCGTCCCCTTCGCTGCGACGGCGGCTGCGCTTGCCCACGGACCCAGACGCTACGCGCCGAGGGCGGCGGGTGCCGTCCGGGCGGCCTCGGCCTCCCGGACCACCTCGCGCGGCGGCAGGCGTCGCGAGACGACCTTCGAGACGCCGTCGTCCCCCATCGAGACGCCGTAGAGCGTGTCCGCGGCCTCCATGGTGCGCTTCTGGTGGGTGACGACGATGAACTGCGCCCGGTCGGCGTAGGTCTCGAGGAGGTCGAGGAAGCGGGAGATGTTGAGGTCGTCGAGTGCCGCCTCGACCTCGTCGAGGATGTAGAACGGGCACGGCTTGGCGAGGAAGACCGAGAACAGGAACGCGATCGCGGTCATCGACTTCTCGCCGCCGGAGAGCAGCGTCAACCGCTTCATCGACTTGCCGGCCGGAGTGATCTCGATCTCGACGCCCATGTCGTCTTCGGGCTCGATCCCCTCGCCGCCTGCCTCGGCCTCGGCCGCGGCTTCCATCGCGGCTTCCTCGGCGATCTCCGCGACGCCGTCGCCCGCGTCCTGGCCGCCGAGCACCGGCCGCGGGCCGGCGTCGTCGCGGACGAGGCGCAGGCGACCGCGCCCGCCGGGGAACAGGCGGGCCGACAGCTCCTCGAAGTTCTTCGCGGCGGCGGTGAAGGTCTCTTCGAAGGTGACGCGGATCTGGCGATCGGTCTCCTTGATGAGCCCGCGCAGCTCGCGCAGCGCCGTCTCGAGGTCCGTGCGCTGCCGCTCCATCTCCTCGACGTGGGCCAGCGCCTCGTCGTACTCCGTCTTGGCCAGCGGGTTGACGGGACCGAGCTGCTCACGCCGGCGGACGAGGCGCTCGATGCGCTTGCGCAGCTCATCGGCCACGGCGGGGTCGAGGCGCTCGGTGGCGGGCTCGGCGGGCAGGGTCAGCCGCACGGCGAGGACCTCGAGCTCGTGGGTCGCCTCGGCCTCCTGGTCGCGGGCCTGCTGCGCGCGGACTTGCGTGCCGGTGAGCGCCTCGTTCGCGTCGCGGAGCTGCGCCTGGACGCGAGCCTCGTCGGTCGCGCACGCCCGCAGCGCACCGGCGACGCCCTCCCCCTTCTCCTGGTCGGCACGGAGCGCGGCATCGGCGTCCGTGACCTGCGCCGCGATCGCCTCGGAGGCGGCCTCGAGGGCGGCCGCCACCCGTGCGGGCCAGGGCAGCAGCGCCCGCTCGCGGCCGAGCTTGGCGGTGAGGAAGGCGATCCGCTGGTCGCGCTCGGCGCGCTCGCGACCGCGGCGCTCCGCGGTGCGGCGCTCTGCGCTCAACTCGCCGAGGACCTGCGCGCGCCGGACCGCGCCCGCGGCGTCCTCGGGAGCGCCGCGCCGCTGCTGCATGAGCAGCTCGGCCTGGCGGACCTCCTCGCGGGCGGCGTTGCGGGCGCGCTCGGCATCGCGCACGGCGCGGTCCTCGACCTCCCGGGCCGCGTCGGCGGCACCGACCGCCTCTGAGGCGGCGTCGACCTGACGGCCCGCGTCGTGCTCGGCCTGGACGGCCACCTCGACCTCGCCCACGAGCCGGTCGCGCCGGTTGCGCTCTGCCAGCACGCGCTCGGAGCCACCGCGGGCGGCCTGGGTGAGCTCGCCGTGCACGCCGTCCCAGGCGCGACCGTCCCGGGTGACCGCGAGGCCGCTGAAGCCGGCCGGGAGGGCGGCGAGGTCCTCGACCACCCAGGCGCCGGCGAGGAGCCGACGCGCGAGCGACGCCGCGGGCTC
>JBBQZE010000090.1:0-11267 GCA_038207985.1 Solirubrobacterales bacterium | reverse complement strand
CAGACGATGCGCGCGATCGCTGTCGACATGCGCAAGCGCCGGCGCGCCGCCGCCGAGGAGATGGCCCAGAAGGCGCCGGTGAAGATCCTCTTCCCGCTGGTCTTCTGCGTCTTCCCCGCCCTGCTCGTCGTCATCCTCGCGCCCGCCGGGCTGCAGATCGTCAGCGGGCTGAGCGGTGGCTGAGCGCATCCCCACCGTCCCCGAGCGGATCGCGGGCCGGCGTCACACCCGGACCATGCGCCGGGCACGCGCCATCGGCGCCACGGGCGGCTCGCTCGCGGCGATCCTCGCCGGCGTCGCCTTCGCGGTCGCCGACGACCCGGCGGCGACGCTCGACGCCCGCTGCCCGCAGGGCCCCACGTCGCTGGCCGACGCCGCTGCCGCGGCGGGCCTGACCGTCGACCAGCTCACCGCGCTCTGCGGCCTGGCCCCCGCGCCCACGCCGGTGCAGGTCGCAGCCGCTGCGTCGACGACGCCCGAGGCCACCCCGCCTGTCCCCGGCGATCCCGCCGCCCCCACCGCCGATCCCGCGACGGTCGCGCCGGCCGACCCCGCGGCCCCGGCCGACCCGGCCGCCGACCCCGCCGTCCCGTCCGACCCTGCCGCCGCCGGCGATGCGGCCGCCACGCCCGAGCCCCCCGCCGACGTCGCGCCCGCGATGGCCGACGGAGCGGCGCCGGTCGCCGCCGACCCCGCGGCGCCCGCGCCCCTCGCGCCGTCCGCGCCCGAGACGGCACCCGCCCCCGTCGCGACGCCGAAGCCGGCGACGGTGGAGATCGACCGCACCTACACCGTCAAGCCGTTCCGCGTCGTCGCGAGCAAGCCGAAGCGCAAGCCACTGGCCAAGCGCCCCGTGGCCGTGACGCCGGCCGCCGACGGCGGCGTCGACTCCGCCGCCCCCACCCGACCCGCCACCGCCTCCCGCGCGCCCGCTCCGGGCGACCAGCCCTCCGTCCCGCCGGCCTCGGCCGCGGCGATCGCCTGGTCCGGGCTCACGGGCTTCGACCCGCCGCTGCTCGCCACGGGCGCCGCGGCGAGCTTCGACGGCCCGCGCGCGCTGCTGCCTGTCTACCTCGCCGCCGCGCTCGAGTTCGACGTCCCGTGGGAGCTGCTGGCCGCGATCAACGACGTCGAGACCTCCTACGGGCGCAACGTCGCCGTCTCCAGCGCCGGAGCTGTCGGCTGGATGCAGTTCATGCCGTCGACGTGGGCGCTGTACGGCGAGGACGGCGACGGCGACGGGACGAAGGACCCCGAAGACCCGGTCGACGCGATCTTCGCCGCCGCCTCCTACCTCCACGCCTCGGGCGCGCCCGATGACCTGCCCGGCGCGGTCCACTCCTACAACCACTCCGACGCCTACGTCCGCGACGTCCTGTCGCGCGCCTCGGCGCTGGCCGCCATCCCGCCGGAGGTCCTGGCCGGCCTGACGTCCGCCGGCCTGCGCGACGCCGCGGCCGCCCGCGGCCTGCGCGGCGCCCACGGCCTGCTCGACCCGGGGGCCGAGGTCAAGACGATCGGCCGTGTCGCGCTGCTGCCCGACGCCGCGCTCGGCCGCCGCGTGATGCAGGACGCCGACGTGTACCCCTGCGGCCAGCAGGACATCCGCGACGGGGTCGTCGACCGCCGCGTGCTGCTCGTCCTCGAGGTCGTGGCGCAGGACCACCTGCGTCCGACGGTCACGAGCCTGCGCTGCGGCCACGGCATCCAGACCTCCAGCGGCAACGTCTCCGAGCACGTCACGGGCGATGCGGTGGACATCGCCGCGCTCAACGGCACGTCGGTCCTGGGTCACCAAGGTCCCGGCACCGACGCCGAGCGCGTCGTCAAGCTCGTCGCCGGCCTGCCGGGCGCGCTGCGCCCGCACCAGGTCATCAGCCTCATGACGCTCGCGGGCGCCGACAACACGCTGTCGATGGCCGACCACGCAGACCACGTGCACGTCGGCTTCCGCCAGGCGCCGACGGCGGCCAAGACCGATCCCGAGCGCTGAGTCCCCTCCGCGGGGCGGAGTAGCCTCCGCGCCCGTGAGCGACGTCGTCGACCGGCTGGGCCGGCTGGAGGAGGCCGTGTTCGCCGCGGCGGCGCGTGCCGAACCAGCGGCTGACGGCGCGCGGATCGCGACGGGAGCCCGCGCGGAGGCCGCGGCCGTCCTGGGCGCGGGCGCCGCCGACGAGCTCGTCGTGCGCCGCTTCGCCTCCAGCGCCCTCGCCCAGCTCGCGCTCGCGGGTGCGTTCGACGCCGCCGCGCACCAGGCGCTGGTCGCCGGCCTCGAGGCCCCGGAGCAGCTCGCGCTCGACCTGGCGGCCGTGGCCCACCCGAGCATCGCCACCCTTCCGCTGCCCGTCGCCCTCGGCGGCCTCTCCGCCTTGCTCGGGGTGCTCGCGGGGATGAGCGAGCTGTCCGCGTGGCGGTCGGACATGGCCGGACGCGTCGCGCGCATCCACGAAGACGGGGCGTCGAGCCCCACCGACGCCGCCCGCCTGCTCGCCCGCCGCTGCCTCGTCGAGGGGACGCCCGTGACCGGGGCGGTCGGCCTCTTCGCCACCCCGGTCCAGGCCTTCGGCGCCGCCGCCGCGGCGCTGGTCTGGAAGGCCAAGACCGACGACCTCCCCCGCGCGCGGCTGCTCGTCACCCAGGCCGCGACCACGCTCGCCGCCCCGCTGCAGCAGGCGCTCACCGCCGACCAGAACGCCGACGCCCACCGCGCGCTCGTGCAGGCCCCGGAGCGGCGGCTGACCCGCCTGGCGCTCGACCTCCACGACGGCGCGCTGCAGGACGTCGCGCTCGTGGCGGGGGAGCTGCGCCGCCTCGAGGACGACCTGCGGCCCGCGCTGAAGGGGCGCCCCGAGGGCGAGCGGGTCCGCGGGACGCTCGAGACGCTCGCCTCCTTGATCGCCGCGCTGGACGCCGACCTCCGCGAGGTCGCCACGGGCATCGAGGGCCCGAGCGCGCTCAAGCGCCCGTTCCCCGACGTGGTGGAAGCGGTGGTGGCAGGCTTCCGCGCGCGCACCCACACGCTCGTCGACCTCGACGTCTCCGGCGACCTCGACTCGATCACGGACTCGCAGCGCATCACGCTCTTCCGGGTCGTCCAGGAGAGCCTGGCCAACGTCCGCCAGCACGCCGACGCCCACGCCGTCACCGTCCGGGTGCAAGGCCTCGGGACCCACGTCGAGGCGGAGATCGTCGACGACGGGCTCGGTTTCGACCTCGCGAAGGTCGTCGATCACGCCGGGCGCAGCGGGCGGCTTGGCCTCGTGGGCATGGTCGAGCGGGTACGGCTGCTCGGCGGCCGCTGCGACATCACCAGCCAGCCCGGCCGCGGGACGAGCGTGCGGGTCAGGATCGACCGCTACGAGCCGCTGCCCGACCGGCGCGCCTGACGCGCGCTCAGGCCGCGGCGGATTCCGCGTCGCCCGCGGGGGGCACCGGGCGGATGCCTGCCTGCATCGCCGCCTGTACCGCGGCGGCCCGGTTGGCCACGCCGAGCTTGCGATAGACGTTGCCGAGGTGGAACTTGACCGTCTGCTCGGTCACCCACAGCTCCTCGGCGATCGCGCGGTTGGAGTGGCCGCCGACGACGGCGACGAGCATCTCGAGCTCCCGCGGGGTGAGCCCCTGGCGGCGGGCGAACTCCGCGCCCGGGAGCTCGTCGTCGCCGGACGTGCCGGCGACGGCGTAGTAGGCGGTGCCCTCGTGGACCTGGCGCAGGGCGGCGGGGATGTCGGCGGGGTTGATCGACTTGACCAGGTAGCCCGCCGCGCCGCGGCGCAGCGCGTTCTGGATCTCCTGGGCGTCCGCCCCGGCGGAGATGAGCACGACCTTGACGTCGGGGTGCTCGGCGCGGATGCGGTCCAGGCACTCGAGCCCGTCCGGGCGCGGCATGTGGATGTCGAGCAGGACGATGTCGGGCTGGGCGCTCGCGACGAGGCCGAGGACCTCGGACGAGCTGCTGGTCACGCCCGCGACCTCGAAGCCGCTGTCGTCCTCCAGCGTCTGCTGCAGGGCTCCGAGAACGAGCCGGTGGTCGTCGGCGATCACGATCCGCAACGGCCGCACGCCGGCGTCCGCCGCGGGGAAGTGGGCACTCGTCGTCATCACGGTGCCCTCGACGTTCGTCGCGACGCCCGCAAGACCTCCCTGCGTCGCTGGACGGATGTTCCGCGGCAGCGGCGGCAGGTGCTACGCCCGGGCGCTCGTGGCCGGGTCCAGGCGGGTCATCGAGACCGACGCCTCCAGGTCCGCGTCGGCGGTGCCGCGGTAAACGCCCTTGATGGGCGGGACGTCCGCGTAGAAGCGGCCGTGGCCGATCTTCACGTGCGACTCGGTCACCAGGATGCGGTTCGTCGGGTCGGCCCCCACCCACACGGGCTCACCGCGGCCGCCGGAGGCGGGCATCAGCGCCTCGACCCACGCGTGGGTGTCGACTTCGACGGAGTCCGAGCCGCCGTCCTGCGGCGCGGCCCAGAGGTAGCCCGAGACGTATCGGGCGGCGATGCCCTGGCGGCGCAGCAGGATCACCGCGAGGTGGACGAAGTCCTGGCAGACGCCCGCCCCACCCTCGATGAGGTCCTCGACCGTGGAGCCGACGTAGGTGGTCCCGGGCTTGTACTCGAAGCGGTCCGGGATGAGCTCGCACAGCAGCAGCAGCGTCGCCAGGGGGCTCGTGGCCCGCGCGACCGCGTCGAAGTCCGCGAGCATGGCGTCGGGCGGCTCGGTGCCCGTGGTCATCAGGAACTCCCCTGCCGCCTCGACGTAGGCCGGCGAGGCGATCGCCTCCCAGGACGCCTCCTCGGGGAACGCGCTCTGCGTGGTGACCACGCGGGCGCGGACGTCGATGGCCATGTGGTCGTGGCCCTTGGGGATCCCGAACTCGATGACCTCGGTGCCGAAGTAGTCCGTGTGGCGGTGCAGCCGGGTCTCGGGGTCGATGCGCACGTGGAAGTCGTCGACCCGCTGGGCCGACGTCGTGGCCGGCCGCACCCGCAGCGCGTTCAGGTTGTCGGTCACCGGCGCGTCGTAGCGGTACTCCGTCAAGAAGCGGATCTGGAAGTTCACCCTTGCCCTCCCGCCCCCGCGAAGTACCGCAGCGCGATGTCGCCGTCGACCAACGCGAGCTCGCGCTGCACGCCTTCGCAGACCTCCGCCAGCGCGACGGCCTGCCCCTCGTCGCTGCGCGCGCGGAACTCGAGGTCCGCCCCCAGGCGGCTCAGCCGCAGGATCGGCTCCGAGTTACGGGGGTTCGTGTCGGCGCGCTGCAGGACGTCGAGCGCGTAGTGCACCGAGGCGGCGACGGAGTCCGGGTAGTTCTGCTCGTAGAGCAGGAAGCGGCCCACGGGCAGCGCGTCGGGCGGCGCCTGCACGGCGCGGCGGAAGGCCTGGAAGCCACCCACGGCCTGCAGCAGCGCGAGCGCCTGGCCGTCGCGGACCGCCGAGCCGTCCTCGATCGACTGCTCCGGGTCGATGACCGGCATGGCCACCCGGAGCATCCGCAGGACCATGTCGGCCGACTCGAGCCGGCCGCCCGCGCGCAAGAACGCGCTCGCGTCGTCGCGCAGCATGGTCCGGCTCGTCAGGCCCCAGAACAGCGCCGAGCGCTCCTTGACGTACTGGTAGACGGAGTACGGCCCGGTCCGCAGGCGCGCGCTCAAGTCGCCCTCGAGCAGGGTCAGGTTCGTCGTGTTGATCGCCTCCCACATCTCCGCGGAGATCACGTCGCGGACGGTGCGGGCCCCTTCGCGGGCCCTGGCGGTGCAGGCGACCACCGAGGCGGGGTTGTCCGCGTCGAGCGTTAGTGCCGTGAGCACGTCGTCGCGGCGGGGCGGCCGCCCGCGGCCGTGGGGGTCGGCTTCGGCTCCCATGATCGCGAGGATCGCGCCCCACGAGAACGTCACGCCGTTGGGGTCGTCGGGGCGCCCCTGGAGGTCGGCCTGGAAGACGCCGTCGAGCATTCGCGCGGTGTGCTCGGCCCGCACGATGTTGCGGCCGAGCCAGAACAGCTCGTGGGCGATCCGGGCCAGCACTACTGCTGCTGCTGTTGCTGGTCGCTCCAGCCGCCGTACTGGAGGTCGGGGAGGGAGGGCAGCGACTGCGGGGTGGCGTGGACGGGCTCGGCGCGGTCGGAGTCCTCGCCGTCCTCCAGCACCCACGTGTCCTTGGAGCCGCCGCCCTGGGAGGAGTTCACGATCATCGAGCCCTCGCGCATCGCGACGCGCGTCAGGCCGCCCGGCACGATCTTGATCGTCTCGCCGAAGACCGCGAACGGGCGCAGGTCGACGTGGCGGGGGGCGATCGCGCCGTCCAGGCCCGCCGTGGGGACCGTCGAGAGCTGCACCACCTCCTGGGCGATCCACTTCTCGGGCTGCGCGCGCAGCACCTCGGCGAGCGCCTCGAGCTCGTCGGCCGGGGTGCTGGGGCCGATGAAGACGCCCTTGCCGCCGGACTCGCTGGTCGGCTTGACCACGAGGGTGTCGAGGCGGCCGAGGACGTACTCCAGCTGCTCGGGATCCGACAGCAGGTAGGTCTTGACGTTGTCGAGCAGCGGCTCCTCGGAGAGGTAGAAGCGGATCATCTCCGGGACGTAGTGATAGATCGCCTTGTCGTCGGCGACCCCGGTGCCGAAGGCGTTGGCCACGGCCACCGTCCCGGCGCGGTAGGCGCGCACGAGGCCCGGCACGCCGAGCAGCGAATCGGGGCGGAACTCGAGCGGGTCGACGTAGTCGTCGTCCAGGCGGCGGTAGACCGAGTGGACGCGCTGCAGGCCGCTCGTCGTCCGCATGTAGAGCACGTCGTCGCGGACGACCAGGTCC
The DNA here is from genome assembly GCA_038207985.1 of Solirubrobacterales bacterium. Lineage (GTDB taxonomy): Bacteria > Actinomycetota > Thermoleophilia > Solirubrobacterales > Solirubrobacteraceae > Paraconexibacter. Next base: position 4,455 of record JBBQZE010000090.1, on the reverse strand, counting down.
GAGGCCTGCACGAGCTCGACGCCCATCTGGCGGGCCAGGAACGCGTGCTCGAAGTACGCGGAGTTCATCGGCCCCGGCGTCCACACGACGACCGTGGCCTCCTCGTCGGTCGACGGGGCGACCGCGCGCAGGGCGGCGAGCAGCAGCTGCGGGTAGTGGTCGACGGGCCGCACCCGGTAGTGCTCGAAGAGGCCCGGGACCAGCCGGGTCATCGCCACCCGGTTCTCGAGGACGTAGGAGATGCCCGACGGCGTGCGGACGTTGTCCTCGAGCACCTTCCAGGAGCCGTCCGCGTCGCGGACGAGGTCGCAGCCGGCGACGTGCGTGTAGACGCCGCCGGGCGGGCGGATGCCGTGCACCGCGCGGGCGAAGTGCGACCGGGAGACGATGAGGTTCCACGGGACGATCCCCGCGTGGACGATCTCGCGCCCGTGGTAGACGTCGTCGACGAAGTGGTTGAGCGCACGGATGCGCTGCGCCAGGCCGCGCTTGATGTGGGTCCACTCGTGGCCCGGCATGATCCGGGGGACGAGGTCGAGCGGGAACGGGCGGTCCTTGACCGGGCCGTCCTCCCCCGTCGCGTCGAACGTGATCCCCTGCTGCATGAAGATCGCGTCGCGCCGGCGCCCGGCGGCGGCGAGCTGCTCGGGGCCCATGCGGCTGAGCTCGGTCACCAGCGGCTGCGCGTGCTCGCGCGGGACCCCGCCCGGCGCGAAGACCTCGTCGAAGCACCCGGCGGGCGGGCGGTAGACGTTCGGCTCTCGGAGGATCAGCGGCTCGGGCATCGGGGGCGGACGGCCAGGATCGCACGGTCCGCCCCGGCGGCGCTGCTCCCGTCGGCCAAGGCTGGCGGCGACGGGTTGTCCACGTGGTCGGCTTGGGCGGCATGTCCTGCCGAACGCGGTTCTAGGCGACAGGCGACAGGCGACCGGCGTCCTGCTCGCCGCGGCCGACCTTCGCGCACGGGCGGCCGTCGACCCGCACGACGTCCGCGGTGAAGTCGTTCTGCCCGCGGATCAGCGAGGAGCCGACCCCGTAGGCGTCGACCGGGACCCCCGCGGCCTCGAAGCCGCGGATCCGCTCGGCGTCGAAGCCGCCGGAGACGACGATGCGGACGCGCGCGTGGCCCGCGGCGTCCAGCGCGTCGCGCACGGCGTGGACCAGGCGGGCGTTGACGCCGGTGAGGCGCTCGCCCTCCTTGGCCTCGACGCCCGCGAGCGCCTTGTCGGTGAGCGCCTCGGAGGTGTCCAGCCGCACGCCCCACAGGTGCTCGCCGAGCGCGTCGGCGACGGCGACGGCGGTGCCGATCGAGTCGTTCTCGAAGTCGACGAGGACCGTCACGTTCTGCTCGGCGGCGTAGCGACCGGCGAAGGCCCGCGCCGCGGCCACCGTGTCCCCGCCGAACGCAGCGATCAGCCCGTGGGGCACCGTGCCGATCCCGCGCCCGCCCCACCACGACGCCTGCGCGTCGGTCGAGACGCCGATCGCCCCGGCGACGTGCGCCGCCCAGCCGTCGCCCGTCTGCACGAGCCAGTGGTCGTGGCGGGCGGGGAAGAACAGGATCGGCTTGCCGCGCGCCGCCTCGACGACCTCGTGGACGTTGCGCATCACCAGCGTGCGCCGCGCCATGCAGCCGAGCAGCACGGTCTCGAGGTGGCAGAAGGTCCCGTAGTCACCGGAGATCTGGAGCACCGGCTCCCGCGGCGCGATCGCGTCGCCCTCGAACAGCGCCCGGACGTCGAGCGCCGCCCAGCCCGTCTCCCAGGTGCCGTCGGCGGCGTGCCGGCCGGCGCACTCGCGCAGGATCGCGACGGCCTCGTCGATCCCCCCGAGCAGCGCGTCGCGCTTCTGGAAGACCTGCAGCACGACCTCCGGGCGGCGCCCCTCGGCCTCGAGCAGCGCCTGCGTGGAGGTGAAGTACGCGTCGGAGTAGTAGCCCTCCCGCAGCTTGTCCACCGGCAGCCGGAAGGTGTCGCTCGCCAGCCGCTCCATGCGCCAGGACCCTACGAGGGCGCGGGCGCCGCGGGCGGTGACGTGGGAACCTGGCCGCATGAAGGAGCGCATCGCTCTCTGGTTTCCCTACATCCTCTCGGCCGCGCTGCCGCTGGCCGGCCTCTTCCTGGCGGGGGCCTGGGCCTACGACGACCGTCGCCAGGAGGCGACCTGGATGGCCGGCGCCTCGCTGCTCGGCGCGGCCATCTGGCTCACGGTGCTGACGGCCTGAGGACGCGATGGCCGACCCCGCCGACCTGACCATCGACCAGCTCGCCCAGCGGACCGGGATGACCGTGCGCAACATCCGCGCCCATCAGTCGCGCGGGCTGCTGCCGCCGCCGGAGGTGCGCGCGCGCACCGGGTTCTACGGTGCGGAGCACGTCGCCCGGATCGAGCTCATCAAGGAGCTGCAGGCCGACGGGCTCCCGCTCGAGGTCATCAAGCGGATGGTCGAGCAGACCGGCGGTTCGGACGCCGCGCTGCTGCGCTTCACCCGCGGCGTCCGCGAGCCGTTCGGGACCGAGGAGCCGCAGGTCGTCGAGCTCGAGCAGCTCGCCGAGGTGTTCGGGCCCGACCCGGCGCTGCTGGCGAAGGCGCAGCGGCTGGGGATCGTGCGACCGCTCGGCCCGGGTCGCTTCGAGCTCGTCAGCCCGCGGCTGGCCGAGGCCGGCGCGGAGCTCCGGGCGCTCGGCATCCCGGGTGAGGAGGCGCTCGACGTGGTGGCGAAGCTGCGGCGCCTGACCGATTCCGCGGCGAAGACGTTCGTGGCGCTCTACCTCGAGGCGGTGTGGAAGCCGTTCGACCGGGACGGCCGCCCCGAGGAGCGCTGGACCGAGGTGCACGAGTCGATGGAGCGGCTGCGCCCCCTGGCAGCCGACGCGGTGCTCGCCGTCTTCACGATCGCGATGGGTGACGCCGTCGAGGAGGCGTTCGGCCGCGAGCTCGCCCGGGCCTTCGGCGACGGCGGGAAGCGGCGCGGCAAAGGCTGATCGAGGTCGGCGTGTGCCCCAACGCCTGTCATGAAGAGGATTGGAGCGCACACCGGCGGAGTGTGGCGGACATCACCATTGCATGTGACATCGCTCGATGTATCATTGCGGCATGTCCATCTCAGCGGTCCTCGCCGTCACCGAGTCCACCCCGGCGGGCGGGGCCGCGCTCGGGCAGGTCATCGGCGCCTCCGCGGTCGGCGCCCTGCTCACCACGGTCCTGCTGGTCCTCGGCCTCGGCCACCGGACGGGCCGGATCGGTGTGCTCGGCCGCGCCGCGTCCTTCGCCGAACGGAAGTCGGGGCTCCCCGGCTGGGCGGCGCTGCCGGCGCTCGTCGGCGGGCAATCCCTCCTGGTCGCCGTGCTCGGCATGTACTGGGACATCTCGCTGCACATCGACAACGGGCGCGACCCGGGCCCGCTGGCCAACCCCGCGCACTACTTCATCCTCTTCGGCCTCTTCGGCCTCTTCTCAGCCGGGTTCCTCGGGCTCGTCCTCCCGACAAGCCGCCCGGGGGCCGCGGCCGTGCGCCTCACGCGGGGCTGGGAGGTGCCGGTAGGCGGCATCGTGCTGATGGCCTGCCGAGCGTTCGCGCTCATCGGCTTCCCGCTCGACGACGTCTCCCACCGGCTCTTCGGGCAGGACGTGACGCTGTGGGGCCCGACCCACCTGATGCTCATCGGGGGCGCCGGGCTCAGCCTCTTCGGCGTGCTGATGCTTCTCGCCGAAGGCCGCCAGGCCGTCGAGGCCGGCCGCGCGGAGCGCGCACCCGCCGAGGGCGAAGCCGCGGCGCCGGAGAGCCGGCGCGCCCGCATGCTGCGCCTCGCGATCAAGGGGCGCGTGGTCGGCGCCTGCGGCGGCCTGCTCATCGGCATGTCGGTGTACCAGGGCGAGTTCGACTTCGGTGTGCCGCAGTTCCGCCTGCTCTTCCAGCCCGTGCTCATCGCGTTCGCCGCCGGCCTCGCGCTGACCTGCGCCCGGATGGTCCTTGGCCGCGGCGGCGCGCTGGCGGCGGTCGGCTTCTTCCTGCTCATCCGCGGCGGCCTCGCGCTGCTCGTCGGCGGCGCCATGGGGCACACGACGCCGCACTTCCCGCTCTACCTCGTCGAGGGGCTCGTCGTCGAGGCCGTCGCCCTCTGGCTCGGCACGCGCCGCGCGCTGCGCTTCGGGCTCGTCGCCGGGCTCGGCGTCGGCGTCCTCGGCACGCCGGCCGAGCACGCGTGGTCGCACGTGTGGATGCCGCTGCCCTGGCCGGCCCACCTCCTCCCCGAGGCGCTCGCCCTCGGCGTCGTGGCAGCGCTCGCCGGCGCCGCGGTGGGTGTCTTCGCCGCCGGCGGGCTGCTCCGCCGTCCGGAGCTCGCCGGTGCCGGGGCCGTCCGCCGCTCGGCGCTGGCCGGCGTCCTGGCCGTCGCGGTCATCGCCGTGATGCTCGCCCCGACCGGCGCGCCCGACAGCCTCCGCGTCGCGGTC
>JBBQZE010000089.1:0-11272 GCA_038207985.1 Solirubrobacterales bacterium | reverse complement strand
GCCGCCCGTGACGTTCAGGACCTGCCCGCTCACGAAGTTCGACCAGGGCGAGCAGAGGAAGAAGACGCCGCCGGCGGCCTCCTCCGGCGTGCCCGGGCGCCCGAGCGGGATGACCATGGGAGCCATGCCGCGCATCTGCTCGGGGATGCCGAGCTGGACCTTCTCGCCGTCGATCTCCATCTGGTTCTGGTCGTCCTTGGTCGCCGTCAGGCGCGTCTCGATCCAGCCGAACGCCACCGCGTTGACGTTGATCCTGAAGCCGCCCCATTCCTTGGCGAGGGTCTTGGTCAGGCCGACCACCGCGCTCTTGCCCGCGGAGTAGTTCGCCTGGCCGGCGTTGCCCATGGTGCCTGAGATCGACGAGATGTTCACGACCTTGCGGAACACCTCGATGCCCTCGGCCTTCTCCTTCTTGGCGGGCTCGCGAAGATGCGGCGCGGCGGCGCGCAGCACGCGGAACGGCGCGATGGTGTGGATGTCCAGCATCCGCTGGAACCAGTCGTCGCTCATCTTGTGGATCGGTGCGTCGAGCGTGTAGCCCGCGTTGTTGACGATGATGTCGATCTTGCCGAAGGCGTCGATCGTCGTCTGCACGAGCTCGTCGGCGGCCTTCTCCTTGGTGAGGTCACCGCCGTAGACGGCGGTCTCGCCGGCGATCTCGCTCGCGGTCTGCTGGGCGACGTCGGCGTCGAGGTCGTTGATGAGCACCTTCGCGCCGTGCTGGCTCAGCAGCTCAGCCGTGGCGCGGCCGATGCCGCGCGCCGATCCGGTGACGATGGCGACCTTGTCGTCGAGGACTCCCATGCGGTGCTCCTTGGTTCGTGTCGAGGGGACGGCGCCGGATCCTAGGGATCAGAGCCCCATCGTCTTGCCCAGGATCTCCCGCATGATCTCGTCGGTCCCGCCGCCGATGGGGCCGAGGCGCGCGTCGCGCAGCCCGCGGGCGAGGACCTCGTCGCCGTCCGCACCCCGGAGGTCCAGGCATGTCCCGATCACGTCGACCGCCATCCGCTGGGTCGCCAGCTTGGCCATGGTGACCTCGCGCACCGCGTCGCGCCCGTGGTGGAAGAGCCACAGCGCGTGGTAGGTCGCGTCGCGCCCGGCCTGCAGCCGCACCGCGCACTCCGCGAGCGCGTGCCGTGTGCGCTGGGAGCCTCGGCCCAGGGCCACGGCGGTGTCCAGCGCCTGCTGCGCGCCCGCCACCGCGCCCAGCGCCATCAGCAGCCGCTCCCACTGGAAGTTGGCCATGATCAGCTTGAAGCCGCCGTCGAGCTCGCCGAGCAGGTGCTCCTCTGGCACCCAGACGTCCTGCAGCGACACGAGCGCGGTGTCCGACGCGTGCCAGCCGAGCTTGTCGACCTTCGTGGTGGTCACGCCGGGCTGCGGCTCGATGACGAGGAACGAGATCCCACCGTGGCGTGCGTCCGCGGTCGTCTTCACGGCCGTCACCCAGAAGCCCGCGCGCACGCCGTTGGTGATGAAGGTCTTGGCGCCGTTGACGACCCAGCCGCCGTCGACCCGCTCGGCCCGCGTCCGGATCCCGGCGACGTCCGAGCCCGCGTCCGGCTCGGTGATCGCGAGCGCGGCGATGCGCTCGCCGCGGATCGCGGGGACCAGGAAGTGCTCGTGCTGCTCCGGGGTGCCGAAGGCGAACACGGGCGGGGTCGCGATGCCGATGTGCGCGCCGATCCCCGCCGCCACCCCGCCCGAGCCGCAGCGCGCGAGCTCCTCGGTGAGCACGGCGTCGTCGAGGTGGTCGCCACCGCGGCCGCCGAGCGCCTCGGGGTACTTCAGACCCAGCAGGCCCTCTGCGGCGAGCTTGCCGAAGACGTCGTCGGGGAACCACCGCTCGCGCTCCCAGGCGGAGGCGTGGGGGGTCAGCTCGCGCTCGACGAACGCCCGGCAGTCCCGCCGAAGCTCCTCGTGGGCGGCGGTGAAGGGCGGCGCGGGGGCGCGCGGCGCGGGCGCCGTGGCGCTCACAGCTTCTTGCGCAGCATCCCGAAGACGCCGCGCATGACTTCCTTCTGGAGCTGGCGGCCGGAGCGCGAGGACAGGAAGTCCCCGAGCTCACCCCCGGAGCGCGGCGGGGCCGGGGCCTTCTTCGCCGCCTTGGGCACCGGGATGTGCTCGAGCGGCGTGTCGGGCGCGGGCGCGGGCGCGGCGGCGGCCTGCGCCGCGGCCTCGACGCGGGCCGCCAGCATCTCCCGGGCGCTCTGGGCGTCCGTCCGCGTGCCGTACTTCGCCCACAGCGGGGACGCCTGCGCGGCGCCTGCCACGTCGTCGGCCGGCGCCATGCGGGAGGCAGGCGGCGTGAGGCGCGTGTGGACGACCGGGGTCGGCACGCCGTTCGGGTCGAGCACGGTGACGATCGCCTCGCCGATGCCAAGCGCCGGCAGCAGCTCCTCCAGGTCGTACCAGGGCGACTTCGGGAACGTGCCGACCGTCGCCTTCAGCGCCTTCGCGTCGTCGGGGGTGAAGGCGCGCAGGGCGTGCTGCACGCGGTTGCCGAGCTGACCGAGCACGTCTCCGGGGATGTCCTTCGGGGTCTGCGTGATGAAGAAGACCGCGACGCCCTTGGAGCGGATGAGCCGCACGGTCTGCGTGACGCTCTGGACGAACGCCGGGGTCGCGTCGGCGAAGAGCAGGTGCGCCTCGTCGAGGAAGAACGCGAGCTTCGGCTTGGGCTGATCTCCGGCCTCGGGCAGCGACTCGAACAGCTCGGCGAGCAGCCACATCAGCGCGGTGGAGAACAGCTGCGGCTTGTCCTGCACCGCGGCCAACTCGAGGCAGGAGATGACCCCGCGTCCGTCCGGGGCGGTGCGCATCAGGTCGGCGACGTCGAGCTGCGGCTCGCCGAAGAACTCGTTCCCGCCACCGGCCTCGAGCCCGACGAGGCCGCGCAGCAGCACCCCGACGGTCGCGCCGGAGAGCCCGCCGATGCCCTCGAGCTCCGCCTTGCCCGCGTCGGAGTTCAAGAAGGTCAGCAGCGCGCGCAGGTCGGCGAGGTCGAGCAGCGGCAGGCTCTTGCCGTCGGCGTAGTGGAAGACGAGCTGGAGCGACTGCTCCTGCGTCTCGTTGGCCTGCAGCACCTTGGCCAGCAGCTGCGGACCGAAGTCGCTCAGGGTGGCGCGGACCGGGACGCCGGGCCCGATCCCGCCGAGGCACAGGAACTCGACGGGGAAGCCCGTCGGCGTCCAGGGAACGCCGAGGTCCTTCGCGCGGGCCTCGGCCTTCGAGCCGGGTGCGCCCGGTGCGGCGAGGCCGCTCATGTCGCCCTTGACGTCGGTGACCAGGCTTGGCACGCCCGCGGCGCTCAGCTGCTCGACGATCGCCTGCAGCGTCCGCGACTTCCCCGTGCCGGTCGCGCCCGCGATGAGGCCGTGGCGGGTGACCATCCCGAGCGGGACGCGTACCCCCGCCGCCTGCTCCAGCTTGCCGTCGTGGATTCCGCGCCCGAGCTCGAGCGCCGGTCCGTCGGCGGCGTAGGCCGCGGTGATGTCCGTCACGAAGTCGCTCACGACGCGACCCTAACGCTCAGCCCAGCAGGTGGTTGGGCCCGAACGCGACGCGCTCGACTGCCTCGGCGGCGACGGGCTCGCCGTCGAGGCGGACCTCCTCGCGCGCGGCGTCGACCTCGACCTTGCCGCGCCGCGTGTTGCGCACCATGTCGTCCGCGTCGAGGCCGCGACAGCCGCGGACCTGGAGGCGCTCGCGGGTGGTCGGCAGCTCGGCGTCCATGGCGACCCCGGCGAGGAACGCGACCGAGCAGCGTGCGGGCGCCGCGCCGCGGGCACCCACCTGCGGGCCGACGCGCACAGGCTCGACGACGCTCGTCGCGCCGTCGCCGACGCCGCTCGCGCCCCACACCGGCAGCCCCTGCTTGAGCACGACGTCGGGGCGCACGCCGAGCTGCTCCGGCCGCCACAGCACCGCGTCGGCCAGCCGCCCGACCTGGAGCGAGCCGACGTGCTCGGCGAGCCCGTGCGTGATCGCGGGGTTGATCGTCGCCTTGGCGACGTGGCGCAGCACGCGGTCGTTGTCGGCCAGGCCGCCGTCTGCGCCGCGCTGGCGGCGCAGCGCGTCGGCGTTCTGCAGCGCCGTGCGCAGCACCTGGCCCACGCGGCCCATGCCCTGGCTGTCGGAGGAGACCATCGGGATCACGCCGAGGTCGTGCAGCGCGCCTTCCGCGGCCATTGTCCACGCGCGCACCCGCGCGCGCACGGCCTCGCGGTCCCCCGCCCGGCCGCCGACGTGCTGCTCGTGGACCGCGGCGACCATCGCGAGGTTGTCGTCCACGGCGCCGCGCCCGAAGGGCACCGTGGGGGAGGTCGAGGAGGTCAGCACGGTCCGCTCGGAGCAGAGCGCGAGCAGGTCCGGCGCGTGGCCGCCCCCGGCCCCCTCGATGTGGAACGCGTGGACGGTCCGCCCGGCGAAGGCGGCGGCGGTCTCCGCGACGAGCAGCACCTCGTTGAGGCCATCGGTGTGGATCGCGAGCTGCACGTCGCAGCGCTCCGCGACCGTCAGCGCCGCCAGGATCTGCGGCGCGCCCGCGCCGACGTCCTCGTGGATCTTCAGGCCGGCACCGCCCGCGCGCAGCTGGGCCTCGATGTCGTCGGCGACGCTCGCCGAGCCGCGGACGAGCAGGGCCGCGTTGACGGGGACGTCCTCGAGCGCCGCCCACGTCTGTCGCAGGACCGGAGCGGGGCTCGTCCCGAGGTTCCACATCGGCCCGAAGTCCTGGATGACCAGTGTGGTGGTGCCGCCGCTCAGCGCGGTCTCGGCGACCTGCGGCGAGAGCCAGTGGACGTGGGAGTCGACGGCGCCCGGCGTCACCACGAGGCCCGTGGCGGGGATGACCGCGGTCGCGGCGTCGAGCACGACGTCGATCGCGTCCATCGTGTCCGGGTTGCCCGCGCGGCCCACCGAGACGACCCGGCCGCCCGTGATGCCGAGCGACGCGCGGCGCACGCCGAGGACGGGATCGAGCAGCAGGCCGCCGAGGACGCAGACCTCGACGCCGCCCCGGCCCGCACGGACGCCGAGCCCGTCCCGCATGGTGCCGCCGAACGCCGGGACGACCTCGTCACGGCCGCCGACATCGTCCTGCTCCGGCTCGACTTCCAGGACGCTGTCGGCGAGGCGGACGCGCATCACGCGCCGCGGTAGCCGAGCGCGTGGGCGCGCTCCAGCGCGGCCTCGAGCGCGCCGGGGGCGTCGAGCGGCCCGTCGACGAGCTCCGAGTGCCCGCGCAGCACCCGCGCGCCGCCGAACGGGTGCATGCGCACTTTGGCGGTGGCGCCGGGCGCGAGGTGGACCTTCTCCCCCGGAAGCACGTCGAGGTGCATGCCCCAGGCGGCGCGCCGGTCGAGCTCCAGCGCGCGGTTGACCTCGAAGAGGTGGAGGTGGGAGGTCAGCCCGATCGCGACCTCGGCGTGGTTGGTGATCCCGAGCTCCGGCCCGTCGCCCCACGTCGGCTCGGGCTCCGATCCCGCTGCATGCCGGTTCAGATCCGAGGGGTGGGCTTCGTCCGGCTCTCGGCGCCCGAGAAGGGGGTGGTGGAGGACGACGAGGCGGTGCCCGTCGCCGAACAAGGGCTCCACCTCGACGCGGGTGAGCAGCGCGGGGACGTCCGGGAGCACGTCGCCGGGTCGGAGCGCCGCGTGGCCCGCCGCGGCCGCCTCGGCGTAGCTCGCGCCGTCGCGCGCGGCCTCGCAGGTCTCGTCCGCGATGAGCGCGCGCGCCTCCGCCTCGGTGAGGCGCAGGCCGCGCGCGCGGCGCTTGCGCGCGAGCTCGGCGGCGAGGAACAGCAGCAGGCGGTCCTGCTCGGAGGCCAACAGGCTCATGCCGCGCGATCCTCGCACGCACCGGCGGCGGCTGCCCGCCCGGTCCACGCGCCGACGGCGGCCGCCACGCGACCCGCACTACGCTCGCGAGGTGGCGACGCGGAGGGCACGCCGACTCGGGGACGCCGCGGCGGTGGCCTATCTCGCGGCGGTCTGCGCTCTTGAGCTTGTCCGCGTCGTAGGGCCCGGCCTCGATCCGGAGCGCTTCGCGTCGAGCCCGGCCGAGGTGGCCGAGGGCCACCTGCTGCAGCTGTTCTCGAGCGGCCTCGTCGTCTCCGGCACCCCGCTGCCGCAGCTCGTCGGCCTCGTGCTCGCCGGGGCCTTCGTGCTGCTGCGCCTCGGCCCCGGGGCCTTCTGGCGCGCGGCGCTGGCCGGACACGTCCTCGCGACCCTGCTGGTCTACGCGGGTGTGGGGCTGCTCTGGCTGGGCGACCAGATGCTCGCCGACGAGGTCGCCTTCGTGCCGGACTACGGGATCTCGTGTGTCTGGGCGGGGCTCGTCGGCGCGCTCGTCGGCGCCGCAACCCGCGGGCCCGAGCACCGCCACGCTCGCAGTTTGGAACGGGCCTGCGTCGTGGTGCTCGTCGCCGCGATCCCGCTCAGCCCGGGCCTGGCCGGGATCGAGCACGTCGTCGCGTTCCTCCTCGGCGGCGCTTGCGTCGCCCCGCCGCGCCGCTCAGGCGCGCGCCGCGCGCAGCCGCTCGCGCACGCCGGGGCTGCCCGGGGGTGAGGCCAGGGGCATCTGGCCCTCGGAGCGCAAGGCGGCGATGGCGGTCCGCGGCAGGCTGCTCACCCCGTCGAAGAGCAGGTAGCGCGGCTGCCAGCGAGGGAAGAACTTCGCGTTGAAGCGGTAGAGGCTCTCGATCTGGAACTGCCCGTCGCCCCGGCGCGCGAGCCAGCCGATCAGGCGCTGGCGGCGACCCTCGGGCTCGCGGAGGTAGCGTGCGAACGCGGCGAAGTTCAGCGAGAGCTCCTCGATGCCCGCGGCCCGCGTCAGCGCGATGGCCTCGACGATGAGGTACTCGCTCAAGCCGTTTGGCGTGTCGCGGTCGCGCCGCATGAAGCCGAGCGAGAGCGCCGGGCGCCCGTAGGACGGGACGAAGTGCAAAAAGCCCCGCGCCGTGCCACTGGCGTCGGTGGCGACGACGACCCGCGCGTCGTCGAGCTCCGGGTTGACCAGTCGGTCCATCGCCATGGAGAAGCCACGCTCGGGCTGCCCGTTGCGCCAGCGCGCCGAAAGCGCCTCGAGCTCGGCGATCTCGGCGACCGAGAGGTCGCCCACCCGGCGCAGCGCGACGGTGTAGTCCGCCTTCCGCAACCGCGTGACCGCCTGGCGCACCTTGCGGATCGGGCGTCCCTCCAGGCTGAAGGTCGCGGTGTCGACGATCGCTTCGTCTCCGATGTACAGGCGTTTGAGGCCGGCGGCCCCGGCGCGCTCGGAGAAGCGCTCGGTGGCGCCGAGGCATGCGACGCGCAGGCCGTGCTCGTCGGCGAAGGCGCAGACGTCGGCGAGCAGGTCGTCGAGCGCGTCAACGGGCCCGACCGGATCGCCGGAGAGCAGCATCACGCCGCAGTCGACCCGGTAGGCGACGAAGGCACGTCCGTCGTCGGAAAAGCGCCGCGGCAGATCCTCGCGCAGCTTGAAGCAGCTCAGGGTGTCCTCGCCGTGAGAGCGTACGATCGCCGCCGCCCGGTCCAGGCGCGGGCAGGGCGCAAGGCTCGCGCGCAGCGGACGCAGCAGCTCGGAGGCGGCCAGGGCCGCCGTGAGCAGTCCCAGGAGCTGCAGCGCGTGGGGTAGGAAGGTCGCCGCCCCGGAGAACCGCAGCGGGCCGCCCACGAGCGCGAGCTGCCCGAGCGCCTCGCGGACTACCGCGATCGGCGACGGGTCCGGGCTGGCCCAGTGGTGCGCGCCGGCGACGGCGCCGACCGCCAGGACGACGGCGCCGCCCACGAGCAGCGCGGCGTGGCGCAGAGCCCGCGGTAGCGCCTCGTCGTCGTGCTGGACGCGGAACGCGTCGCGGCCCCACACGAGCAGGCCCGCGAGGCCCCAACTCAGCAGCGCCTCCTCGATGTCAAGGCCCCGCAGCAGGTCCAGCACGCCGAGGGCCACGAGCAGCAGAACGGCGACGCGCTGAGCGCGCCGGCGCCGTCCGCGCAAGAAGACCGCGGCGCCGAGCAGCGCGACCCCGGCGGGCAGCGTCAGGGCGTGTGCGCCGACCGTGAGCTCGGGCGGTGCGAACCCGGCGAGGGCCCGCAGGCGCTCCGGGAGCTCCGCGCCCAGCGCCGAGACGAGGTTGACGGCGCCGACGAGCGCAGCGAGCCAGGCGGCCACGCCGGGCAGCCAGTCACCGCGGGAGACGGGGCGCAGCGGGGTGGGAAGACGCTCGCGCATCCCACCACCGTGACACGCGAACCTGGCTCGTGGATGACCGGCGCAACTCCTACAGCCCGTAGGACCGCCCGATCACGTCGAGCATGATCTCGTCGGTGCCGGCGCCGATGCGGTTCAGGCGCATGTCGCGCCACACGCGCTCCACGCCGTACTCGGTCATGTACCCGGCGCCGCCGTGGATCTGGATGCACTCGTCGGCGACCTCCACCGCCACCCGCGCGGCGTAGAGCTTCGCCATCGAGATCTCGCGCACGGGGTACTCGCCGTTGTTGAAGCGCCAGGCCGTCGTGTAGACCATCTGCCGCGCCGCCTCGATCTTCGTCGCCATCTCGGCGAACTTGTGGCGGATGACCTGGAACTTGCCGATCTGACGGCCGAACGCGGTGCGCTCGAGCGCGTACTTCAGGGTCTGGTCCATGCACGCCTGGGCGCCCGCGACGCACCCGGCGGCGCCGATCAGGCGCTCGCCCTGGAGCTCCCACATGATGTGGTAGAAGCCCTTGCCCTCCTGGCCCAGGACCGCCGTGGAGGGGACGCGGACGTCCTGGAAGGCGAGCAGCGCCGTGTCGCTGGCGTGCATGCCGAGCTTCTCGAGCTTCTTCTCGCGCACGACGCCGGGGGCGTCCATGTCCACGAGGAAGAGCGTGAAGCCGTCGTAGCCGGCGCTGTCGTCGGTCTTGGTGACCAGCACGATGTAGTCGGCGCGGTGGCCGTTGGTGATGTACGTCTTCGAACCGTTGATGACCCAGTCGTCGCCGTCGCGGACAGCGCGGGTCTTGATGCCGGAGACGTCCGATCCCGCGTCGGGCTCTGTGATCCCCAGGCAGGAGATCTTCGTCCCGGCGATCGAGGGCACGAGGTACTCCTGCTTCTGCTCCTCGGTCCCGAACAGGTGCACCGGCGGGGTCGCCATGTCGGTGTGCACCGCGACGCCCATCGCCACGCCACCGGACTTCGCCTTGACCATCTCCTCGGCCAGCACGAGGTTGCAGAAGTAGTCGCCGCCCTGGCCGCCGTACTGCTCCGGGTAGCTCAACCCGAGGAAGCCGAGCTCGCCCATCCGGGGGAAGATCCAGCTGTCGAACCACTTGTTGGCCTCCCACTCCTCGGCGTGCGGCGCGAGCTCCTTGGTCACGAACGCGCCGATCGACTCCCGGAGGCGCTCATGCTCGTCGGTGAAGATGAAGTGCCGCTGGCGGCTCGCGTGATCGGGCTTGAGGACGGCGTCGGTGGTGGCCATGGGCCGACGGTATCGGGCGGGCGGGCGATAGTAAACAGTGGCACCACCCACTTCTCACTCCGTCTCGGCACCGGAGTCATCTAGGGTCCGCCGCGTGAGCTCGGATCCCGTGCGCTACTCCGTCGACGCGGGCGTCGCGACCATCGCGATGGACGACCCGGACACCCGCAACGCGCTCTCCGACGAGATGCTCGACGGGCTGATCGAGGCCTTCGAGATCGCGCGCGACGACGCGGAGGTGCGCTGCTGCGTGCTGGCCTCCACCCACGCGACCACCTTCTCCTCCGGCGGGAACCTCGCCGGCTTCGCCGCGGACGTCCCCCTGGTGCACAAGCACGCGGGAACGGGCCGCTTCCCGGCGCTCTTCCGCCTCATCGGCACGCTCGGCAAGCCGACGATCTGCGCCGCCGGCGGCCACTGCCTGGCCGGCGCGCTGGGCCTCGCGCTGGCGTGCGACCTCGTCATCGCGGCGGACACGGCGACCTTCGGCACGCCGGAGATCAACGTCGGCGTCTTCCCGTTCATGATCATGGCGCTGATCTACCGCAACGTCTCCCGCAAGAAGACGACCGAGCTGCTGCTGCTCGGCGACCGCGTCGACGCGGCCGAGGCGGAGCGCATCGGCTTGGTCAACCGCGTCGTCCCCGCGGCCGAGCTCGACGCGGCGGTGGGCGACTGGGCCACCCGGCTGGCCGCCAAGTCACCGCTGCTGATGGGTCTCGGCAAGGACGCGATGTGGCGCCAGCAGGACATGGCGCTCGAGGAGGCGTGGGACTTCTTGCGCTCCCAGCTGACGATCGCGTTCTCCACGGAGGACATCCAGGAGGGCGTCAAGGCCTTCTTCGAGAAGCGCGACCCCGTCTGGACCGGCCGGTGAGCGACGCCGCGGTGACGGCGCTGCTGTGCCGCACGTCCGACCGCACCCCGGAGGGCGCCGCCGGCGCCGTTGCGCTCTCCGCGCTGACCGACGCCCGCCAGGTGGGGGCGCCCGCCCCGCCGCGCACCGCGCCGTGGGCGGACGACCTGCGCGACTCGCGCGGGTGCCTGCTCGAGGCGGGCGGCCAGGTCGACGACGCGCTGAGCGCCGGCCGCCGCCCGCTGCTCTTCGCCGGGGACTGCTCCATCGCGCTGTCCACGCTCCCGGTCGTCGTGCGTCACCGGCCCGACGCCTGGGTGGTCTGGATCGATGCCCACGCGGACTTCAACACCCCCGACACCACGCCGAGCGGGTTCCTGGGCGGCATGCCGCTCTCGGGCGCGTGCGGCCTCTGGGACACGGGCTTCGGCGCCGGCGTCGACCCCGCGCGCGTGGCGATGCTCGGCGTGCGGGACGTCGACGGCGGTGAGCGCGTCCTGCTCGACACGAGCGGGGTGAACCGGCCCGAGAAGACCGAGGCGCTCGCCGGGCTGCCGATCTACGTCCACCTGGACCTCGACGTCCTGGACCCGTCGGTGCTGCCCGCCCAGTTCCCCTCGCCCGGCGGGTGGGGCTGGACCCGGCTGGGCCGCGTGCTCTTCGAGCTGACCGCGGGCGGCGAGCTGATCGGCGCCGAGGTCACGAGCGCGCACCCGCTCCACGCGGGCGCGATCCTCGACGCGATAGACCCGCTGCGCTGAGGCCGGGCCCGGCCACCGGGCGCCGGCCTGGTTGAATCGGGTTCATGTCCGCTGACGAGCCCGTGGTGCCCTCGCTGCTGCGCCCCTTGGCCGAGGAGCTCGCGGGGCGCCGCGCGGCCGCGCTGCTCGGCGGCGGGGAGGAGCGCATCGCCCGCCAGCACGCCGCGGACAAGCTCACCG
>JBBQZE010000088.1:0-11386 GCA_038207985.1 Solirubrobacterales bacterium | reverse complement strand
CTCGTCGTCGTGGCCCTTGTGGCCGCGGTCGCCCTCGCGGCGGCCCGCACCGCCAGCTCGGCGCCCGTCGGCGCCCCAGCGGGCGCCGAGGAGCTCGTCGCGGCCGACGCCCAGGCGCGCGAGTGCGCTGCCGGGCTGCTGCCGGAGGGGACCCCCGGGGTGGTCCGGCGCCCGTTCCGGCCGGTCGCCTCGGGCGTGCTGACCGCCCACCTGGCCGGTCCCAGCCGGGACGACTGGGACCTCGCGACCTTCGACGCCGCCTCCGGGCGCAAGCTCTCCGCCTCCGCGACCGCGACCTCGGACGAGCTCGTGCCCGCGCCCGTCGCGGCGGGCCGGTCCGTCGTGGTGCAGGCGTGTCGCCTGTCCGGGCCGGACGACCGGGTCCCGCTGACGCTCGACTTCGCGGCGGCCGCGCCCGCGAGCCGCGCCGCGGCCGGCCCGGTGTCGATCGTGCGCGTGCCGATCGGCTCCGGCGCGGAGCTGCGGCGGCTCCAGGCGCTCGGGCTGGACATCACGGAGAACGCCCGCTCCGCCAGCGTCGACGTGCTCCTGCTCTCCGGCGCCGACCGCTCCCGCCTTGCCGCCGCGGGCTTCGACGGCGCCACCGTGGTCACCGACCTCGCGGCGCTGGACCGCAGGCGCGCCGCCGCCGACGGCGCGGCCGCCGGGCGGGCGCAGGCCCGCGCGCTGCCGTCCGGGCGGACGACGTACCGCAACTACGAGGACTACGGGACCGACCTCAAGGCGCTCGTCGCGGCGAACCCCGGAACCGTGGTCGGTGCCCGGCTGCCGGGGGCGTCGCTCGAAGGGCGCCCGTTCGAGGGCGTGGAGATCGCGGCGGGCGCCGGCAAGCCCGGCGACGGGCGGCCGATCTTCCTCCTGGCGGGGCTGACCCACGCGCGCGAGTGGCCCGGCGGCGAGACCTCGATGGAGTACGCGATCGACGTCGCGCGGCGCTTCAAGGCGGGCGAGCCGCGGATCACGGCGCTGCTGTCGAAGGTCCGCATCTTCGTGTTCCCGATCCTCAATCCCGACGGATTCGTGGTCTCGCGCCAGGCGGGCCCCGACGGCGGGGACGACGACGCCGCCGGCACCAGCATCGTCCAGTCGGTCAACGACCAGGGCGCCTACAAGCGGAAGAACTGCCGCGCCGTCGACCCCGCGACGCAGGCGCTGCCGTGCATGCTGCACTCGCCCCAGGGCGTCGACCTCAACCGGGCCTACGGGGCCTACTGGGGCGGCCCGGGCACCAGCGCGACGCCGAACTCGCAGGCCTATCGCGGCACCGCGCCGTTCTCCGAGCCCGAGGCGCAGGCCGTGCGGGCGTTCGGGACCGCGCACCAGGTGCAGGTGTTCATCACGAACCACACCTACACCGACGTCGGCCGCTGGCTGCGCCAGCCGGGCTTCAAGGTCGACGGTGACGACGTGGGGGACACGACCCAGGACGACGCGGCGATGGCCGCGCTCGGCCAGCGGATGGCGTCGGCCACGGGCTACGTCAGCGAGCTGGGCTACGCGACGCTGGGGAACATCACCGGCCCGTCGGACGACTACCTGTATTACTCGCAGGGGACCTACGGCTACACGCCGGAGCTGCGCGGGAGCAACTTCCACACGAGCTACGCCGACGCGGTGATCGGCGAGTTCGACGGCGAGGGGGCGCAGGCCGGGAGGGGGCTGCGTGAGGCCTACACGCTCGCGGCCGAGGAGGCGGCCGACGCCTCCCAGCACGTCGTGCTGACGGGCACCGCCCCGCCCGGGCGCGTCCTGCGCCTGCACCGCACCACGACGCTGCACACCTCCGACGCGGCCGACAACGAGGGGACGACCCGGCCGCGCGTGGACGTCGCGGAGACCGCGGACCTCACGCTGGTGGTGCCCGCCAGCGGGAAGTACGAGTGGCACGTGAACCCGTCGACGCGGCCGATCGCGCCGCTGCGCTCGGAGGCCTTCGCCTTCACCTGCGAGCAGGCCGGCGGGGGCGACGGCGCGGTGCTGCAGACCGCGACGCCCGTCGTCGCCGACCGCGGCCAGACCGTGACAACGAACTTCGCCTGCTCCGCGGGTGCGCCCACCGCCACGCCGACCCCCACCACGACGCCCACCGGCAGCCGGCGCCTCGTGATCTCGCGGCCCTCGTTCTCGGCGAAGCGGACGCGGCGCGTCGGGTCGCTGCAGGTCCGTCTGCGCCTGCTCGGCGGCGGGCGTCTGCAGTCGGTCACCCTCCGCATCGAGGACGCGCGGCACCGGGTGCTGTTCGCCGCGAAGCGCTCGGTGCTGACGGGCGCGGCGAATGTCCGCGTGCGACCCAAGCGCAAGCTCTCGGTACTCCGCGCCGGCTCGGTGCGCGTGGTGGTGAGCGCGTCGGACCACGGCAGGCGGGTGTCGATCGCGAAGGTGTCGCGCGTCACTCGCTAGGACGGCCGGTCCCGGGTAGGATGGTCGCAGGCCGCTCCCGCCATCGGGAGGGCCCCAGGACCCCGTGGAGTGCGACCGCCGGGGCATAACCCTGCTCGTGGAGTGCGACCGCCGAGCTCACTCAGAGAACCAGGAGAGCCACCATGCCCGAAGCCGTCATCGTCGACGCCATCCGGACCCCGATCGGCCGCGCCGTGAAGGGGACCCTCAAGGACGTCCGGGCCGACGACCTCGCGTCCGTCCCGATCATGTCGCTCATCGAGCGCAACCCGGAGGTCGACTTCTCGGAGGTCGTCGACGTCCTCTACGGCTGCGCCTTCGGCGTCGGGGAGGCGGGCTACAACGTCGCCCGCAACGCCGCGCTGCTCGCCGGCCTCCCGGAGACCGTTCCGGGCGTCACCATCAACCGCTTCTGCGCCTCGTCGCTGCAGGCGATCCGCAACGCGTTCCACGCCATCAAGGCCGGCGAGGGCGAGATCTACATCGCCGGTGGCGTCGAGGCCGTCTCGCGCTCGGTCGAGCAGGGGCCGTTCGAGTTCCACCCGCAGCTCGACGGCTCGGAGGGCTCGCAGTACAACGTCTACATCCCCATGGGCCTGACGGCCGAGAACGTCGCGGACGAGTACGGCGTCACCCGGGAGCAGCAGGATGCGTGGGCGGCCATCTCCCAGCAGCGCGCCGTCGCGGCCCGTGAGAGCGGGCACTTCGACAAGGAGATCGTGTCCGTGACGACGCCGGACGGCACCGTCGTCTCGCAGGACGACGGCCCGCGGCCCGGCACGACGGTCGAGACGCTCGGCAACCTCAAGCCGGCCTTCAAGCCGGACGGCACGGTCACCGCCGGCAACGCCTGCCCGCTGAACGACGGCGCGGCGGCGACGCTCATCATGAGCGAGGAGAAGGCCAAGCAGCTCGGCCTGACCCCGCGCGCGAGGATCATCGCCTCCTCCGTGGCGGCCATCCGCCCCGAGGTCATGGGCATCGGCCCGGTCCCGGCCATCCAGAAGCTCCTGGCGGCGACGCAGATGACGATGAACGACATCGACGTCGTCGAGATCAACGAGGCGTTCGCGGCGCAGATCGTGCCGTCGAAGGACCAGCTCGGGATCGACGACGAGAAGCTCAACCCGTTCGGCGGCGCGATCGCCCTCGGGCACCCGTTCGGCATGACGGGCGCGCGCATCATGACGACGCTCCTGAACGACCTCGAGACCCGTGACCAGACGTACGGGATCGAGTCGATGTGCGTCGCCGGCGGCATGGGCATGGCCATGCTGGTCGAGCGCCTGAAGTAGCACCGACGGCGGCGCGCCGCCGCGCCCCCCGCGAGCGAACCGACCCGCGTTGTGCGTGCTATACGACAACAACGCGGGTCAGAACGCTCGGGTGGGGTGCTTAGGTGGCCGGGTGGACGCCGAGGTGCTCATCTGCGGCTACGGGCCGGTCGGCCAGCTGCTGGCCACCGTGCTCGGCCGGGCCGGCCGCTCGGTGCTCGTGCTCGAGCGTGCGACGGCGCCGCACCCGCTGCCGCGCGCGGCCTCGCTGGACGACGCGGTGCTCGCCGACCTGGCGCGGCTCGGGCTGGGCGAGGCGGTGCTGGCCGAAGCGCTCACCGACGTCCCGGTCGCCTTCCTCGACCGCCGCGGGCGGGAGCTCCGGCTCGTCGACGCGCACCAGACCGCCCGCGGGCAGCCCTTCGTCGCGTTCCTGCACCAGCCCGCGCTCGAAGCCGTCCTGCGCGCCGCCGCCGAGGCGTGCCCGTCGGTCCGGGTCCGCTGGGGCGCAGAGGTGGTGGCCGCGACCGAGACGGGGGAGGTCGTGCTCGCGGGCGGGGAACGCCTGACCGGCCGCCACGTGGTCGCCTGCGACGGCGCGGGCTCCACGGTGCGGGAATCCGTCGGGCTCGCCGCGGGCGGCCGTCGCGCCACCCGTGCGCAGCCGTGGCTGGTGGTCGACCTCGCCCTCCACGCCGCCCGTGGCGAGCCCGGCGTGATGCGCTTCGCGGGCGATCCGCGGCGGCCGGCGGTCTCGGTGCCGATGGGCCCGAAGCGCCACCGGGTGGAGGTCATGGCGCTCCCGGGAGAGGACCTCGAGGCGCTCGCCACGCCCGCTTCGGCCCGTCGGCTCGCGGCCCGCCACGCGGACATGGACGCCGCCGACGTCGAGCGCGCGACCGTCTACGGCTTCGCCGTGCGGACCGCGCCGCGCTGGCGCGCCGGGGCAGTCGTCCTCGCGGGCGACGCCGCGCACGTGATGCCGCCGTTCGCCGGCCAGGGGCTCTGCACCGGTCTGCGGGACGCGGTCGCGCTGGGCGCCGCGCTCGCGGACGGCACGTCGCTCGCGCGCTACGAGCGTCGCCGGCGCGGGCAGGCGCGGCGGATGTCCGCGCTCGCGGCGACCATGGGAACACTGGTCCAGACCCGCCGACCCCGCCTTGCCGCCGTGCGCGACGCCACCCTGCGCGCGCTGTGGGGCGCACCGGCTCTCGGTCCCTGGCTGCGCTCGGGCGCACTCCGGCGGCTCTAGGAGACCCTGGACCGAGCGCCGGACGGCCCCCGCGTTCCGTCGACGCCTCGCCACCCCGGCAGGCGCCGAGGGGAACGATATGGCTTCAGGGGAGCCATTTCGTGACTCGTCGCGCGGTGCCGAGGGCCGTCAGGCGGCCGCGAGGAGCTCCGCGAGCGCCTCGTCGAGCGCGGCTGCGACCTCGGCCAGCGGCGGTTCGAGGCCGCGGTCGGCGAGCAGGCCGAAGTGGACGCCGCCGTCGTAAGAGAGCACGCCGACCGTAAGGCCCTGGGTCGCCGGGTTGAGCGGCACCGCGGGGTAGGCCGCCAGCAGCCGCGAGCCCGAGATGAAGAACGGCTGCTGCGGCCCGGGCACGTTGGAGACGACGACGTTGAACGCACGGACGCCGCTCATGGCCCGGGCCAGCGTCGAGGAGACCAGCGGGGGCGCCCAGCCTGAGGCGTCGACCATCAGCGACCCGGCGCGCACGGCGGCGGAGTCCTTCAGGCGCTGGGTCGCCTCGTGCAGCGCGGCCACGCGCGCCAGCGGGTCGGCGAGGGCAACCGGGAGGTCGACCAACACCGTCGAGATGCGGTTGCCGCCCTCCTCGCCCTCGCGCCGCACCGAGACCGGGACCAGCGCCACGGGTGGGTGATCCATGGGCCCGAGGACGCGGCGCAGCGTGCCGGCGACGACGGCGAGGATCGCGTCGTTCACGGTCCCGCCGCCCGCCCGTCCCGCCGACTTCAGCGCGGCGAGCTCGGCGCGCCGCAGCGCGTAGGACCGGTTCGGCCCGATCGCGCGGTTCAAGGAGGTCATCGGCGCCTGCGGCTTGGTGCGGGCCAGTTCGGCGACGAGCTCGGTGGCCTTCAGGAGCTCCCCGGCGGTCCGCCGCGGATCGGGCGCGAGCGCGCGCTGGGCCGATTCCCACAGCACCCGCTGGGCCCGCAGGGCGGGAGCGAGCCCGAGCCGCGCGAGGTGGCCGCGCCGGTCGTAGGGCTCGGGCGTCCAGGGCTCCTCCGGCGCGGGCAGGTCGAGGGGCTCGGGCCCGGGATCGAGGAGCACGGTGCCGATGTCGACCGCCGCGACGCCGTCGACCAACGCGTGGTGCATCTTCGCCAGGACCGCGACGCGGCCGCCCGCCAGCCCCTCGACGACCGTCAGCTCCCACAGGGGCCGGGAGCGGTCCAGGCGCCGGCCCATCTCGCGCCCGACGAGCTCGACGAGCTGCTCGTCGCTGCCGTCCGGGCCGATGGTCGTCCGCCGCACGTGCCAGCCGGCGTCGAAGCCCTCGTCGTCGACCCAGACGGGGTGCAACAGCCCGGGGGCGGGCAGCTGGATGCGCTGGCGGTAGCGCGGGATGAGATGCAGCCGGCTCTCCACGCGCGCGCGAAAGGCCTCGGCGTTGAGGCCCGGCCCGTCCTCGAGGATCATCAGCCCGCCGACGGCCATGGACACCGAGCCCTGCTCGGCGCTGAGCGAGGAACGGTCGGCGGGGGAGAGCGCCTCGGGCACGGCGCTCAGCGTGGCGCCATGCGCAGGGCGCCGTCGAGGCGTACGACGGTCCCGTTGAGCATCCGGTTCACGATGAGCTGCTCGGCGAGCTGCGCGTACTCCTCGGGCCGACCGAGCCGCGCCGGGAAGGGCACCGAGCGCCCGAGCGACTCGCGGGCCTCCTCCGGGAGCGCCGCGAGCAGCGGGGTGTCGAAGAGGCCGGGGGCGATCGTGTTGACCCGGATCCCGTGCTGCGCGAGGTCGCGCGCCACCGGGAGCGTCATGCCGACGATCGCGCCCTTGGACGCCGCGTAGGCGACCTGGCCGATCTGCCCGTCGTAGGCGGCGATCGAGGCGGTGCCGATGAGGACGCCGCGCTCCCCCTCGTCGTCGGGCTCGTTGGTGATCATCGCCGTGGCGGCGAGCCGCCAGGCGTTGAACGTGCCCACGAGGTTGATCTGCAAGATCGTCTCGAAGGGCAGCAGCGGATGGGGCCCCTTGCCCCCGGCGATCTTCTGCGCCCAGCCCGTCCCGGCGCAGACCACGCACGTGCGCAGCCCGCCCTCGGCCGACGCGGCAGCGTCGACCGCGGCTTGCACCTGGGCTTCCTCGCGCACGTCGGCCTGGATCCAGCCCGCACCGAGCTCGGCGGCCAGCGCCTCGCCCTTCTCGGCGTTCACATCGGCGATCGTGAGCACTGCGCCCGCGGCCGACAGCCGCCGGGCCGTCGCCTCGCCCAGCCCCGAGGCGCCGCCGACGACCAGGGCCGAGCTTCCTTCGATCCGCATTGCGGCGACCCTACCCCGGGGCGGGCCCGCCGGGCCGCGACAGCGACAGGGCGAACAGCTCCTCGGGGTCGGTGAGCACGTTCGTGAGCTCGAGCCCGGCGTCGGCGAGGTCGGCGGCGAGGCGCTCCGGGGTGAACTTCGCCGAGATCTCCGTACGGATCTCCTCGCGCGCCGCGAAGTCGACGTCCAGGTCGAGCGCGGCGATGCGGACACGCATCTTGCGCGTCGCCCGCAGCCGCATCTCGATCCACTCGCGCTCGCGGTCGAAGAACGCGACGTGCTCGAAGGCGTCGAGGTCGAAGTCCGCGTCGAGCTCGCGGTTCACCACGGCCAGGACGTTGCGGTTGAACGCGGCGGTCACCCCGGCGGCGTCGTCGTAGGCCGCCTCGATCACCGCCGGGTCCTTGACGAGGTCCGTGCCGAGGAGCAGGTGGTCCTGCGGGCGCAGACCGTCTGCGAGGCCCCGCAGGAAGCGGCGGCGCGAGCCCGGGATGAAGTTGCCGAGCGTTCCGCCGAGGAAGGCGACGAGGCGCGGGCCGTCCGGCTCCGGCAGGTGGTGGAGGTGGTGCTCGAAGTCGCCCACGAGTCCGTGCACCTCGAGCTCCGGGTGCTCGTCGCAGAGCTCCCGGGCGACCGCGTGCACCATCCCCTCCGTGACGTCGACCGGCACGTAGCGCCGCAGGGTCCCGGCCTCGGCCATCGCGCGCAGCAGGATCCTCGTCTTCGCCGCGGTCCCCGAGCCGAGCTCGACAAGCTCCGTGGCTCCGGTCCGCTCCACGACCTCGGCCGCGCGCGCCTCGAGGATCGCCCGCTCCGTGCGGGTCGGGTAGTACTCGGGCTGGTCGCAGATGCGGTCGAAGAGCTCGGCTCCCACCTCGTCGTAGAAGTGCTTGGGCGGCAGCTCCTTGAACGGGCGCGTCAGACCGTCGAGGACGTCGTCGGCGAGCGCGCGCCCATCGCCGGCGCCGAGGTGGTCGACGACCGTGATGCGCTCCAGCGCGGGGGTGGCGGGCTCGGTCGTCATGCGGCTGTCCTGTCGTCGGCGAGGCGCAGACCAGCAAAGAGCTGGCGGCGCTGCGGGAGGTCCCAGTTGCGGAAGGTGGAAGAGGCGACGCGGGGATGGGTGGCCCAGGAGCCACCGCGCAGGACACGGTAGTCGTCGCCGAAGAAGACCTCGGAGTACTCGGGGTACGGGTGGGCGGCGAAGCCGGGGTACCCGCCGAAGCGGGAGGAGGTCCACTCCCACACGTGGCCCACCACGTCCAGCTGGGCCCAGATCGACGCCTTCTCCCACTCCGCTTCGGTGGGGAGGCGTGCTCCGCACGAGCGTGCGAAGGCGTCGGCCTCGAACCAGGAGACGTGGCACACGGGCGCGTCCGGCGGCGCCGCGGCCACGTGACCGGGGTGGGTGATGTCGTACTCCTCCTTCCACGCCCAGCCCTCCGCGCTCCACCACTCGCGGCGGACGTAGCCGCCGCCCTCCGCGAAGCGCAGCCATGTGGCGTTGGTGACGGGCCGGCGCGCGATGCGGAAAGCCGGCACGTCGACCTGGTGGCGCGGACGCTCGTTGTCGTAGCCGAAGCCCTCAGCGCCGGCGCCGAGCCTGACCGGGCCCGCCGCGAGGTCGGCCCAGCCGGCGCGGCCCGGCGCGAGCCAGTCACCGTGGCGGGGCGGCTCTCCCGGGGGCAACACGTCGCCGAGGCGCATCGCCTGGCGCATCGTCTCCGTGTGCTGCAGCTCATGGCGCAGCACGAGTTCGACGAGGTCGGTCTGCGCCGGGTCGTCCTGGTCGACGCCGGCCAGCACCGTCGAGCTGCGGGCGCGCACGTCGTCGAGGTAGGCCAGGGCGCCCGGGCGGTCGAGGAGCGGTAGGTCGCCGCGGACGGCCCGTGGGGTCTCGAAGGCGTCGTACATCGCCGCGAGCTCCGGGTGCAGCAGCTCCAGTCCGCCGAGGCGATGGCAGATCCAGAGGTCCTCGTAGGCGGCGATGTGCGCAAGGTCCCAGACGAGCGGGGACACGAGCGGGTCGAGCACTCGCTCGAGGTCTCGGCGGGGGAGGTGGGAGACGAGCGCGAGCGTGCGCTGTCGCGCGGCGGCCAGCTCGTCGGCGCCCGGTGCTGCGGAGGTGAGGGACTTCCCGTGCGCCGCCACGTCCTCGGATCATCCCCCGGGCCGTTGCGGCGGGAAACCCCACGTGACCCTCCGTCACATTCCCGCAAGACGTGGCTGGGCCGCCGGTCGCGCCGGTGGCAGCTTCTTGCGCCAGGCGCTGAAGGAGCCCATCGGGCCGCCGTGGGGGCGCACGAGCCACGGCCAGGGGTGCACGACGGTGACGTCCAGCGCCGCGGCGCGAGCGGCCCAACCGGGAACGGGCGTGTGCGTCGCGGCCAGCCGGTGGCCGGCCAGCGCGTGGTCGGGCGGCCCCCGCAGCACATGGACCTCCCGCCGTTGCGCGAGGTCGCCGAGCGTCTCGGCCAAGAACACCAGGCGCTTCGACGAGAGGCGCCAGCGCGCGAGCAGCGGCGCGTCGAAGGCGAAGAGCACCGGGAGGTCAGGGTGCGCCAGCAGCGCGGGATCGTCGTCGCCGAGGGACTCCGCGGTCAGCCAGATGGCCTCCGGCGTCCCGCCCGTGCGCTCCGGGAGCAGCGGCCCGCCGGTCGCGGCCGGATCGGGATCCTGGCGGAGTGACGCGCGCGGCGTGGGATCCCCGCCCAACTGGGTGGGGTCCGTCAGCCTGGCGCCCTGGCGGTCCGGCGGCCAGCCCTCGATCGGACAGGCGTCACGCAACGCGCACATCTCGCACAGCCCCGGCGCGCGCTTGCGCACCTGGCTGCGCGAGAAGCCGTACGGCCGGCCGGTCGCCGTCCCGGAGGTCCACTGCCAGCCGACGCGGTTGGCGGCCTTCGACCCGTCGAGCAGGTGGGTGAAGAACCGCGCCTCCCCGTCGCGCCAGTCCGCGCCGCCACGGATCGACCACTGCGAGGAGAGCCACATCCGCGTCTGGTTGACCAGCCAGCCGTCGGTCTCCAGCTCGCGCAGGTTCGTCTCGACGCAGGCCATCTCCCGTGGCCAGGGGTCCGCCCAGGGGGCGTCGACGCCCGGCTGCGCGAAGCGCAGGTCGCGGGCCGTGCGGTGGCCGAGCCGCGCGAACAGGTGGCGTGAGTACTCCTGCCAGAGCAGCTCGTCGCGGAACTTCGCGCGATCCCTGGCGGGCGCGCCGGCGACGTGCTCGTGCAGGCGCGGCAGGGGGAGCAGGCCGTAACGCACGTAGGGGGACAGGCCGCTGGCGCCGCGGGCCTCCACGGGCAGGACGGCATTGCGGCGGCCTGCGTACCCCGCCGCGTCCCAGCGCGCGAGCGCCGCGTCGGCGGCGGTCTGCCCGCCGCGGAAGCGCGGCGACGCGGTGACCGCGCCGGCCCCCTCCAGCGTGAGGTCGCCAAGGTGCTCGGCGACCCAGGCGATCGCCCCCGCGGCATCGGTCGGCGGCGTCGGGAGGGCGGTCGAGGGCTCGGAGGGGACGGCCATCGGGTGGGTACGGCCGCGCGGGCGCGGGGGGATCGCGCCGCAGCGCGGCGGGCCACCGTCACGGCTCGAGGCATGGGGGTGTCGCGCGGCAACGGGTCACGTCCTGGCGGCCTCCGGAAAACGCCGCGAGGCGTCCCGTCACGGCCCGGAGGCCTCCGGAGCGCCGCGAGAGGGCCGATGTGGCTGCCCACGAACCACATCGGCCCTCTCGGCGCGCGCTGGAGGCATCGCAGGCATGGAGCGACGGTCGCGCCTGGGGCTGCGGAGGAACAAGGCGCTCGCGTCACGAAGCAGTGCCGGGATCGACCCCCGGCCCCCCGCGCCGCTCAGGCGCCCGGGGTCCCGGCGACGTCGTTCCAGCGCCAGACCACGCGCTCCTCGCGCTCGAAGCCCAGCACGCAGATCGCGCCCGTCGAGAGCGCGAGGCGGCCCGCGAACGCGGCGGGCTGCTCCATCCAGCGGGCGGCGAGCACCCGCAGGACGTGGTCTGCTTCGCCCACGGCCACGTCCCCGCCGGCACCCAGCGCCTCCGCCACGACGGTGTCCACGCGCGCGCCCACCGCGTCGGGCGTCTCGCCGTTCGGGGCCCCGTCGCGCCACAGCAACCAGCCCGGACGCCGCTCTCGGATCTCGGGCGTGGTGATCCCCTCGTA
>JBBQZE010000087.1:0-11533 GCA_038207985.1 Solirubrobacterales bacterium | reverse complement strand
GGCCGCAGTGCGCCGCCCAGCGCCGGCAGCCACCGGCGCCGGCGCGGCGCCGCGGGGCGGTCGGCCTGCGGTCCGGCGGCGCGCAGCAGCTCGCTCTCCGCGTCGACCACGGACATGATGCGGCTCCTGAGGGCGTCCGGCGGCCGGACCTGCGGCGCGACGACCGGAAGGCTGTCGACGACGAGCTGGAGCTGGGAGAGCTCCAGGCTGCAGGAGTCACAGGTGCGCAGGTGCTGCTCGTACTCGCGGGCTTCGGCGTCGTCGAGGGCGTGCAGCGCGTAGGCGCCGACCTCGTCGCACTGCGGGCAGGCGTCGTGCTCGTGCTCGTAGCGGCTCATCAGGCGACCTCGGGCGACAAGCCGCCGAGCTGAGCGCGCATCTTGACGAGCCCGAGGCGCATGCGCCCCTTGATCGTCCCGATCGGTGTGTCCAGCATGGACGCGATCTCCGTGTGGGTGAAGCCGCCGAAGTAGGCGAGCTCGATGACCTTGGACTGCTCCGCGGGCAGCGTCGTGAGGGCCTCGCGGACCTCGCGTGCCTCGTCGCGCCGGGCGACCTCGACGTCCGTGCGGTCGGACGATTCGAAGCGCTCCTCGATGCCCTCGTCGCTGGCGCGGCGCTTGTCGTGCACCACGGAGCGCCGAAGCGAGTCGATCGCCCGGTTGTGGACGATGCCGAGCACCCAGGTCCGGACGGATCCGCGGGTGCGGTCGTAGCGGGCGTTGGAGCGCCAGAGGCTGAGGAAGGCCTCCTGGACGACGTCCTCGGCGGCGTTGCGGTTGCCCGTCATGCGGTAGGCGAGCGAGAAAGAGGCCGTGGAATGGCGCTCGTAGACGATCTCGAACGCCGCGGCCTCGCCGCGGCGCACGTACTGCATGAGGTCCTCGTCGGCGAGGTCCCTGAGCGTGACGCCATCCATTCCCAGCTTCTTCGGTGCGATGGCCTCCGGCGGATCACCGCCGGGCGATTCTTCTGACCCGGCGCCGTCGCCGCCGGTCATCGGTCGAGCACGCGGCGGGCCTCGTCGGCGACGGCGCGCACCGTCTGCTCGACGTAGGCGAGGGGGTCCTGCGCCTCGGCCCGGCGCTTCTTGCGCCCGCCCCGGACCCGGACGACGACCAGCGCCGCGCTCGCCGCCCCGCCGATGGCGACGGCCGCGACGGGGCGGGCGACCCGCGGCCAGTTTCGCGGGTCGCGCATCGCGCCGAGCTCCCACGCGTCGAGCTCGTCGGCCGCGAGATCGGACAGGTTCTGCAGCGTCTGCTCGAAGCGCAGCGCGAAGTCCGGCGGCGGCTCGACGGGAGTCAGCGCCTGGCGCAGGAGCGCCTCGAAGTCGGTGGGCAGCAGGGAGTCGCTCATCGGGTGATCACGTCCCGGCGGGGTCGGGGGTCCGGACGATCCCCTCGAGCTGCTTGATCGCGCGGTGGATGAGCACCTTGGTCGCGCCGTCGCTGCGGTCCATGGCCCGCGCGATCTCGCGGTTGTCCATCCCGAGCGCGAAGCGCATGATGAGCGCCTCGCGGCGGTCGTCCGGCAGCGTCTTGATCGCCTCCAGGATCCGCGCCAGCTCGTCGCGGCCCTCCACCAGATCCTCCGTCGTATGCAGGGCCCGGAACTGCGCGTCGTCCTCGATGTGCGTCTGCGGCCGGCGCGAGCGGTCGCGGTACAAGTTCGCCGCCAGGTTGTGCGCGATGCGGATCAGCCAAGGCCGCAGCGGCCGCCCCTCGCTCTCGGTCAGCGCGCGCTCGTAGTGCCGGTACGCCTGCAGGAACGTCTGCTCCGTCAGGTCCTCCGCGTCGTGGTGGTTGCCCACCCGGTAGTACGAGTAGGAGTAGACGTCCCGCAAGTGCGCCCGGTACAGGTCCGAGAACCGCCGGTCGAGCTCCGCTTTGTCCACGCACGGCAGCCTAGCCCCGGGGTCAGGCCGCGCGCCGTGCGCGGCGATCGGGGGCGGTCACGCCGGCAGCCCACTCCGACGCGCTGCGGCTCCCCTCCACCACGGCCGCGAGGCCGGCGGTGACGGGGGCGCGGCGCCCGTCGGCGGCCAGCGCGGCGGCGAGCAGCGGCAGGGCGTGCAGCGCCTCGGCGGCCTGCCCGAGGGCGGGCTCGATGTCCGCGGCCGGGGTGCCGCGGCCGAGCAGCTCGCCCGCCCGGCGGTTGCGAGAGCCCTGGGCGACGACGGTGGCCACGAGGTCGCCCGCGCCCGCCAGGCCCGCGAAGGACTCGGGGCGCGCGCCCTTCCCGCCCGCCCAAGCGGCGACCTCGGCGAAGACCTTGCCGGCCGCGGCGCCCGCGGCGTTCGGCCCGGCCGGGGCCGCGGTGGCGGCGGCGAGGACGGCGGCGTTCTTGGCGGTGCCCGCCAGCTCGACGCCGATCCGATCCGTGCTGCACTCGATGTCGAAGCCCGCGGCGCCGAGCACCCCGGCGAGCTGGCGGACCCAGCCGGCGTCGGTGCCGGCGACGACGAGCGATGCCCCGTGCTCCAGGGCGTCCGCGGCGTGGCCGGGGCCGGCGAGGCAGGCGACGGCCCGGGCGGGCGTCCGCGCCGCGACGTAGGCGCTGGGCAGGGCGATCTCGTCGCCGTCGGCGACCAGGCCCTTCGAGAGGACGAGCACGCCCGCGCGGGCCGGGACGGCGCTGCCGTGCGCCGCGAGGACCGCGGGCAGCCGGCGGCTCGGGACGGCGAGCACGACGAGGTCGGCGCCGGCGAGGTCGGCGTCGGTGCAGCGCGCGACCGTGACCCGCTCCGGCAGCACGGTGCCCGGCAGGTAGCGCGCGTTGACCCCGCCCGCGGCGCGGATGGCGGTGACCTGCTCGGCCGTCCGGCAGCCCAGCTCGACCTGCACGCCGGCCCGGGCGAGCGCCACCGCGACCCCGGTGCCCCACGATCCCGCGCCGAGGACGACCGCGCGGCGGACCGGCGGCGTGCCGCCGAGCCACTCCCACTGCAAAGCGACGCAGGGCCAGATGCGCGCCGTCACGGCGGCGGCGAGTTGCGGGCTGGGCTGCTCCACGCGGGGGAAGGTGAGCGGGGAACCGGCGCGGATCCGGACCTTGCGCGGCCGGATGCGCCAGCCGCGGCGGATGGCCTCCGTGCCGATGAGGGCGAGCGGCACGACGGGGACGCCGGTCTCCAGCGCGAGCCGGCCGACGCCGCGCTTGGGCTCGCCGAGGCCACCCGGGCGGGTGCGGGTTCCCTCCGGGAAGATCAGCACGCCGTCGCCGCGCTCGATGATCGCGCGGGCGGTCGCCATCGCGTCCTCGTCGGCCGCGCCCCGGTTGATCGGGAAGGCGCCGAGCTGGTTGAGGAACCAGGCGACCGGCCGGCGCGTGAAGAGCTCCCGCTTGGCCACGAAGTAGATCGGGCGGCGGACCATGACGCCGATGACGAAGGGGTCCAGGAACGAGCGGTGGTTCGAGGCGATGATGAAGCCGCCCTCGGCGGGGATGTGCTCCCGGCCGATCCGGCTGAGGCGGAAGTACAGGTGGAAGAACGGCTGTAGCACGGCGCGCGCGAGCCAGTAGACCAACGGGTTGACGCCCTTGGTGCGGGCCCGGTCCAGGAAGGGGTCGTGCGCCATCGCCAGCCGTACCCCGCCCGTGCGCCCGGAGTTACAGGCCGGAGGGGCTGCGGCGGCCGCCGCGCCGAACCCCGCCGCCCGGAGGTCGCCCGGGGGTACGCTTGCGTGCATGCCCGTCGCCCGCGCCGTCACCGCCCGGGGCGCCCTCGCCGGCGCCGTCGCCGCCACCGTCTGGGCGGCCCAGCAGCCGCTCGACCGCCGGGTCTTCGGCGTGCCCTACGACGACTGCGAGCTGCTCGGCAAGGCCGTGACCCAGGGGCGCTGGGCACTGCCCGTCGGATGGGCGCTCCACGCGGTCAACGGCGCGCTGTTCGGCGCGGTGTACGCGAACGTCGCCCCCCGCGTGCCGCTGCCCTCCTGGGCGCGCGGCCCCGCCGCGGGGATGGCGGAGCACGCCGCGTCGTGGCCGGGGACGGCGCTGATCGGCCCGCTGCACCCCGCGGGCGGGGACTTCCCGAAGCTGTGGGGCTCCTGGCCCGCGCTGGCGCAGGCGACGTGGCGCCACCTGCTCTTCGGCACCGTGCTCGGCGAGGTCGAGCGGCGCTTGAACGCCCCGCAGGATCCCGAGGTGCCGGCCTACGAGGCCGTCGTCTCCACCAACGGGCACGGGAACCTCGAGCACGCGACGGTCGTCGGCTTCGCCGCGCCGCCGCTGCCGCCCACGGAGGGCTGAGGCTCAGGCCGCCCGCAGGGCGTCGACGAGCGAGCCGGCGTCGAAGGCGCCGTCGACCCGGCGGCCCTGGGCGAAGAAGGCCGGGGTGCCGGTGACCCCCGAGCGCAGTCCGGACTGCAGGTCGGCCTCGATCCGGTCCGCGTGGGCGTGCGAGGCCAGGTCGGCGTCGACGCGGCCGACGTCGAGGCCGAGCCGCTTGGCCGCCTTGCGCATGTCGGCCGGCAGCAGCGCGCCCCGGAGGGCGAACAGCGCGTCGTGCATGGGCCAGTAGGCGCCCTGGTCGGCGGCCGCCTCGGCGACCTCCGCCGCGTCGCGCGCGAGCGGGTGGTGCGCGTCGATCGGGAAGTGGCGCACGGCGAAGCGGAGCTCGTCGCCCATCCGCTTGCGGACGCGCGCGACGATCGACTGGGCCGCTTGGCAGAACGGGCACTCGAAGTCCGAGTACATGAGCAGGACGTACGGGGCGTCCTGTGGCCCGGAGACGTGGTCCTCGGGCGTGAGGGGCGGGTCGAGCGAGCCGGACACCCGGCGATCGTAGACTCGGCCGTCCTTGGACGACTTGGAGTTCCTCTTCCTGCTCCTCCTGGGCGCGGCCGGCCTCGTCCGCCTCGCCGACCTGGTGCGGGTCCCGTACCCGATCGTCCTCGTCCTCGGAGGGCTCGGGGTGGGCTTCATCCCCGGGCTGCCGGCGATCGAGCTGGCGCCCGAGGTCATCTTCCTCGTCTTCCTGCCACCCCTGCTCAACGCCGCGGGGTTCTCCACCTCGCCGCAGGCGCTGCGGGCCGACGCCGTACCCCTGGCGGCGCTGACCATCGGGCTGGTCCTGTTGACCATGGCGGCGGTCGCGGTGGTCGCCCACGCCGTCGTGCCCGGGCTGAGCTGGGAGGCGTGCTTCATCCTCGGCGCCGTCGTCGCCCCCACCGACCCCGTCGCCGCCGCGGCGTCCTTCAGCCGCATGGGCGTCCCGGCCCGCGTGGAGCTGCTCGTCGGCGGTGAGTCGATCATCAACGACGCCTCGGCGCTCGTGATCTACCGGGTGGCGGTCACCGCGGCCGTCAGCGGGACCTTCTCCGCCACCCACGCGGTCCTCGAGTTCTTCCTCTCCGCGGCCGGTGGGATCCTGGTCGGCCTGGTCGTCGGGCGGCTGGAGGTGCTCGTCCTGCGCCGTCTCGACGACCCCGCGCTGGCGATCTTCCTCACCGTGCTGTTCCCGTACGGCGCCTACGTCGCCGCAGAGCAGGCCGGCGTCTCCGGGGTCCTGGCCGTGGTGACGAGCGGCTTGTTCCTCGGATGGTTCGCCCACGAGGCCTTCCAGGCCGACACGCGCCTGAGCGGGATCGCGTTCTGGCAGGTGCTCGACTTCGCGGCCAACGCGATTCTCTTCGTCCTGCTCGGCCTGCAGTTCCCGGTGCTGGTCGACGAGCTGCAGCGCAGCGTCGCGGTGGGCAACCTCGTCGGCGGTGCCCTGCTGATCAGCCTCACGGTCGTGGTGGTGCGCCTCGTGGCCACGGCCCTGCCCGGCTTCGGCGCGACCCTGCGCGAGCGCCTGGCGATCGGCTGGAGCGGCATGCGCGGCGCGATCTCGCTGGCCGCCGCGCTGGCGGTCCCCCAGGGGGTCGCGGGGCGGGAGGAGGTCCTCTTCGTGACCTTCGTGGTGATCCTCGTGACGCTCGTGGGCCAGGGCCTCACCCTGCCGGCGCTCCTGAAGGCGCTGGACATCCACGGGCCGCGGCCGTGGTCGCCCGAAGAGGCGATCGCCCGCCTGGAAGCAGCGCAGACGGCACTCGACCGGATCGACGAGCTCGAGGACGAGGGAGCACCCGCGGAGCCCCTGAGCCGCCTGCGCGAGCTCTACCGCGCGCGCTTCCGCCGCTGCCAGGCGGTGATCGGCGGCGGCGACGCCGGCGGCGCTGCGGCGGAGATCGAACCGCGCCTGCGCTACTCGCGGCTGCGCATCGAGCTGATCGGCGTGGAGCGCCGGGCGCTGGTCGGCCTGCGCAACGAGGGCAAGCTCCGGCCCGACCTGCTGCGGGTCATCGAACGAGACCTCGACCTGGAGGAGTCGCGCCTCGCGACGGGGTGAGCCGTCGTCGTAAGGTTCGCCCGGCGCCGGAGTAGCTCAGCTGGTCAGAGCACCTGATTTGTAATCAGGGGGTCAGGGGTTCGAATCCCCTCTCCGGCTTGGTTTGGTTGGGTCGTGGCCGCCGGTCTCAGGCCGCCCGCGGCGCGCCGAGCCGGTCGGCCACGAGCCCCTCGAGCGCGCGAGCGGTCGCGGGCGCCAGCTCGGCCCACTCGAAGCGGCGCCCGAGGCGCGTCTCGACGCGGAGCACCGCGGTGCGCCGCAGCGGGCGGCGCAGGCGGTGCTCGACCCGCGACACGTCGCGCCACTTCAGCGAGTGCACCCGGTGGGAGATCGCGTCGTCGAGCAACCAGAGCAGTCGCCGGTCGGTCACCGCGAGGACGCCGCGCGGGCTCTTCCACGTCGCGGCCGGGGTGACGAGCACCACCGCCTCGTCCTCCTGCAGCGCAGCGAGCAGCTCCCGGCCGAGGCTGCGGCGGACGGTCTCGGGCAGCCAGTGGCCGGCGCGCCTGACCTGCGGGCGGGCGGGGACCCCGGTGGGCGCGGGTGGCGAGGGCCGGCCGGCCCCGCCCGAGGGCGACCCGGGCGGGACGCCGTGGCGCAGCAGCTCGTAGGCCGTGTTGATCTCCGCCATCCGCCGGGCGGCGTCGCCACCAGCCCCGGCGCGATCGGGGTGCCAGCGCTTGGCGAGCGCGCGATAGGCGGCGGCCAGCTCCTCCTGGGAGGCGGCGGCGTCGACGCCCAGGACGGCGAGCGGATCCACCGGACCATTGTGGCGCGCCCGGTGCGCGGCCCCGCGTCAGCCCTGGACTTCGCCGCGGGCGGCCGCGACGGCCGCGGAGACCCCGCCGGTCCAGACGGGCCCGTGGCCCGGGACGAGTACGCCGGCGTCGACGGCGGCGAGCACGTCGAGCGAGCGGCGAGCGTCCTCGGAGGAACGCATCGAGCCGCGCGCGATGAGGCGCGGGCCGGTGCGCCCGGTGTACGGGTCGTAGGTGACGAGCGCGTCGCCGGCCACGACGACGCCGTGCTCCGGCAGGTGGATCGAGCAGTGGCCGGCGGTGTGCCCGCCCGTGGCGAGCACCCGCGGCGCACCCGGCAGCCCGGTCAGCGTGGCGCCGGGGACGAGCGGCACCGTGGCCTTCGGAGCGGGTGTGCGCAGCGCGCCGCCGCGCAGCAGGGCGACCGTGGCCCGGCGGGCCGCCGAGTGGACGGCGTAGGCCACCGGCGCGCGCTCCGGGACCGACCCGACGAGGGGGTGCTCGAGGAGACGGACGTCGGCCGGGTGCACGTGGACGGGGGTCCCGAGCTCGACCTGCGCACGGCGGGCGAAGCCGGTGTGGTCGACGTGGGCGTGGGTGAGCACGACCGCCCGCAGGTCACGGGGGTCCCGCCGCAGCCGGGCGCAGAGCAGCGCGAAGTCCTCCCACGCCGTGCGCAGCCCAGCGTCGACGGCCAGCAGCCCGTCGTCGGTGGCCACGAGGACCCAGTTGACCAGGCCTCCCGAGTCGGCGACGTGGACTCCCGGAGCGATCTCTCGCGTCTGCATGCCCGGCAGCGTTGCACGCCCGCGAGGTGTGACACACTGACAAGTGATGTCACAGCGTCCCACCACGGAGGACGACCCGCTGCTCGACGCGGCGCATGCGTGCGTCATGGCCGTGGGGGTGCGCCGCACGACGCTGACGGCGGTCGCCCGTCGCGCGGGCGTGTCGCGCATGACGGTCTACCGGCGCTTCGGGGACGTCGCCTCGCTGATCCAGGCGCTGATGACGCGCGAGTTCTCCGAGGTGCTCGCCGAGGCGGTCGCCGTCGAGGAGGACGGCGCGACCGTGCGCGAGCGCGTGGCCCGCGGCGCGTGCGAGGGCGTCGCCCGCCTCGGCGAGCACGAGCTCTTCCAGCGCCTGCTCGACGTGGACCCCGAGCTGCTGCTCCCCTACGTCGTCGAGCGCCACGGCGCCTTCCAGCACCTGGTGCTCGACGCCTTCGGATCGCTGCTGGCCGCGGGGATGGACGAGGGCTCGATCCGCCGGACCGATCCCCGGGCGCTCGCCGCGGCCCTCGAGCTCTGCCTGCGCGGCTGGGTGCTGGCCGCCCGCGCCGACGACCCCGACGGGCTGCGCGCCCGCGCCCTTACCGAGCTGCGCCCCCTCCTCGAAGGAGCCCTGCGATGACCCCCCGCACGCACTCCCCGGACCTGACCGCCCGGCGCCGGGCGCGCGACCTCGACCTGCTCGCCGGCGGCCATGAGGTCGACGTCCTCGTCGTGGGCGGCGGGATCACGGGCGTGGGCGTCGCGCTCGGCGCCGCGACCCGTGGGCTGTCGGTCGCGCTCGTCGAGCGCGGGGACCTGGCGTCCGGGACGAGCCGGTGGAGCTCCAAGCTTGCCCACGGCGGCCTGCGCTACCTCGCCCGAGGGGACGTCGCCGTCGCCTGGGAATCGGCGGTGGAGCGCGCCGTGCTGGCCGACCGGACCGCCCCGCACCTCATCCGGGCGCTGCCGATGCTCGTCGCGCTCCTGCCCGAGGTCTCCGCGGGTACCGCCCGCCTGACGGCCACCGGCCTGCGGATGGGCGACGCGATGCGCCGCGCGGCCGGGACGCGCTCGGCGCGGCTGCCGCGG
This sequence comes from Solirubrobacterales bacterium, assembly GCA_038207985.1. Lineage (GTDB taxonomy): Bacteria > Actinomycetota > Thermoleophilia > Solirubrobacterales > Solirubrobacteraceae > Paraconexibacter. Next base: position 2,576 of record JBBQZE010000087.1, on the reverse strand, counting down.
ACGCGCAGGATCGGCGCGGCCGAGGCCCAGCGCTGGTTCCCCGCGCTGCGGGCCGCCGAGCTGCGCGGGGCGCTGCTGTCCTGGGACGGCCAGCTCGAGGACGACGCGCGGCTCGTCGTCGCGCTCGCCCGCACCGCCGCGGCGCACGGCGCGCGGATCCTGCCCCACGTCCGGGCCGAGCGCCTCCACGCCGGTGGCGCCGAGGTGCGCGACGCGCTGGGCGGCGGCGGCTTCTCCCTGCGCGCCCGCCACGTGGTCAACGCCACGGGCGTGTGGGCGGGGACGCTGGCGCCGGACGTGCGGCTGCGGCCGTCGAAGGGCTCGCACCTGCTCATCGGCGCCGACCGGCTCGGCGACCCGGCCGCGGCCATCAACGTCCCCGTTCCCGGCAGCTTCGGCCGCTTCGTGTTCGCCCTCCCGCGCCCCGACGGCCTCGTGCTGGTCGGGCTGACCGACGAGCCGCTGCCCCCGGGCGAGCTGCCCGACGTCCCGGAGGTCGGCGCGGACGAGGAGGCGTTCCTGCTGGCGACCCTCTCGCGCGCGCTCGACCGCGAGCTCACCCCGGACGACGTGGTCGGGCGCTTCGCGGGCCTGCGACCGCTGCTGGAAGGCGATGACGGAGCGGAGGGGGCCACCGCGGACGTCTCGCGCCGTCACGCGGTGCTGGAGGACGCGGCGACAGGCGTGGTCACCGTCGTGGGCGGCAAGCTCACGACCTACCGCCGCATGGCCGAGGACGCCGTGGACCGGCTCGCGCGCCGTCCCGGGGTGGCCGCCGGCCCCTGCCGCACCCGCGACCTGCCCGCCGTGGGCGCGCAGCCCGCCGGCGCGCGCCCGCCGGGCGTCCCGCCGCGGCTGGCGCGGCGCTACGGCAGCGAGGCCGCCGCCGTCGCCGCGCTCGCCGACGGCCACCCGGACGGGCTCGCCCCCGTCGCTCCCGGGGTGCCGGTTCTCGGCGTCGAGCTCCGCTGGGCGGTGGAGCGCGAGGGTGCGCTGACCGCGTCGGACGTCCTCGACGGCCGCACGCGCCTCGGACTCGTGCCCGCGTGGCGCGCGGCCGCGCTGCCGGCGCTCGAGCGCTGGGTCCCCGAGCTCGGCGGGGGCGTGGCCGCGTGAGCCGCCAGCGCTGGTGGGGCTGGGGCGCCGACGGCCACGACGGACCGCTGCCGGGAGGCGGCGACGACCTGCTCACCGCCGAGCTCGGCCTGGCGGGCGTCGAGCGCCGCGAGCCGCCGCGGCTCGAGGACGTCGTCCTTCCCACCTCCTCGGTCGACCCTGCGGCCCGGAGCGCGCTGGAGGCCGTCGTCGGCGCCGCGGAGGTCGCGGACGACCACGCCACGCGGGTGCTGCACGCCGTCGGGCGCTCGTACCCCGACCTCGTGCGCCTGCGTTCGGGCACGCTCGACGTCGCGCCGGACCTCGTCGTGACCCCGGGTGACGCGGGCGAGGTCCTCGCCGTGCTGCGAGCCTGCGCGGAGCACGACCTGGCCGTCGTCCCGTTCGGCGGCGGCTCGAGCGTCGTCGGCGGCGTCGAAGCGCTCCGCGGGACCCACGCGGCCGTGGTCGCGCTCGACCTCGAGCGGCTGACCGGCCTGCTCGAGCTCGACGTCCGCTCGGGGCTTGCGACCTTCGCGGGCGGCACCTACGGCCCGGACGCCGAGGCGGCCCTCGCGGCGCACGGCCTCACGCTGGGCCACCACCCGCAGTCCTTCGAGTTCTCCACCGTCGGCGGCTGGGTCGCGACGCGCTCGGCCGGGCAGGCGTCGACGGGGTACGGGCGCATCGACGACCTCGTCCAGGGGCTGCGCCTGGCGGCCCCGGCGGGCGAGGTCAGCACGGGACACGGGCCCGCGTCGGCGGCGGGCCCGGACCTCCGCGAGCTCCTGGTGGGCTCCGAGGGGACCCTCGGCGTCATCACCGAGGCGACGCTCCGCGTGCGGCCGCGGCCGGGGGCCACGCGCTTCGAGGCCTGGGCGCTGCCGGGCTTCGCCGCGGCCTGCGAGGCGCTGCGCGAGCTGGCGCAGGGCAACCTCGCCGCGACCGTCACCCGGCTCTCCGACGAGGAGGAGACGCGGGTCAACCTGGCGATGGCCGGATCGCGGCGGACGATCGCGGCCCTGCGCACCTACCTGCGCGTCCGCGGGATGGACCGGCCCTGCCTGCTCGTCCTGGGCTGGGAGGGCGCCGACGAACCTGCCCTGCGCCGAAGGCGCGAGGCGGGCGTCGCGGTCCTGAGGGGCCACGGCGCCCTCGGGTTGGGGACGAAGGCCGGCGCCGCCTGGGCAGCCGGGCGCTACCACGGCCCCTACCTCCGCGACGAGCTGCTCGGCCGCGGGGTGCTGGTCGACACGCTCGAGACGGCGGCGACCTGGACGAACCTGCTGGACACCTACCGCGGTGTCGGCGCGGCGGTGCGGGGTGCGCTAGCCGCGCGCGGCACCCCGGCCCTGGTCGGCTGCCACGTGTCCCACCTGTACCCCACCGGCGCCTCGCTCTACTTCAGCTTCCTCGCCCGCCAGGACCGCGGGGACGAGCTCGCCCAGTGGTACGCCGCGAAGTCCGCGGCGACGGATGCC
>JBBQZE010000086.1:0-11601 GCA_038207985.1 Solirubrobacterales bacterium | reverse complement strand
TCCGGCTTGTGTTCGATGAGCAGCCCGTCGAGGTTCGCGAGGTCCGTTCGGAGGTCGAAGCGCCGACCGTCGTAGGGCTCGTACATCTCCACGGTGCCGGGGAGGCCGAGCGCGTGGACGCGGCGGTGTGTCTCGTAGCTTCCGTTCTCGACGTCGAGGATCAAGACCTGGCCGGCGTGACACTTCATGCCGGCCTGGTCCTCGCCGAGCGCGACCCCGGCCGCCAGAGCCATGCTGACGAGCGACTTGCCCTCTCCCTCGCGCCCATTGATGACGGTGAGGGCGCCTCGGACGACGAGCCCCTCGATCACCCACGGGACGGGAGGCGGGTTCTCGCGGACCATGCGCGCGACGTCGATCCGGCGCAGCTTCGACGGAGAGGCAGCGTCGGACTCTTGGCGCCACTCGGCCAGAACGTTGTCGGGCACGTACTGGCGCCCGTTGACCTCGTAGGAGCCGTCGGCGTGGTCGCTGCGGCGGCTCATCGCTGCACCTGCTCGACGTCGGCGCCGCGCTGCTCAGCCGTCAGGCAACCGGACGCAAAAACGGCCCGCGGTGATAGCGCGGGCCGGACCGTTACAGCGGGTTGTGGGTGTGGCTCGGAGTCGCTGGGGCCGTCACCGCTGGCGGCGCTGGAGCGCGTGGCCTGCAAGCGCGGGCGGCGAGCACGAGGCGAACCTTCAACGGCTCGGGCCGCCCGAGGACTGGGATTGAAGCGGCGTGCGCCTGCGAGCCCCCTGCTGCGTGCGTAGCGGTGACATTCGCGCCCGCGCCTGGCGCGCTCGCGCGGCTGAGCCTGGCACGCGTTGCACGCGGCCACGACTGCCTCTTCGGGCGGCGTGTAAGCGGCGGCCCGGTTGTAGGCCCGCAGGAATGCCGGGCCGAACCGTTTGGTGCCGAGCTCTATCTGACGGTCGATCGTCACTTCGTCCCTCCATCGTCTTCGTGTCCTGTGCGCTCCCACGAGCGCGGCGGACCAGCAGGGCGCAGGCTACGGCCCGGGTCGGACGGCCCCTGCAACGCGAAGCGCCCGCCGGTAAGGGCGGGCGCTGGGCGGCAGGTGCTGAGGCTGCGATTCGAAGACGTCGGAGTGGGAGCCGACGAAGGTCATTCTAGGGTGGCCGTCGGACGACCTGCGTGGTGGCCCTTCGCGCGGCCCAGGAGGGCCAGGCCGCGCGAAAGAGTCACCGATGCCCGAGAGCATCCCAGCGCGGCGGCTAGTCCCCCGACCCCGCCGCGCAAGCTTGGCGGTCTAGGAGGCCGCGATGCGCACGGCCGCGTCTTGGCGCTCGACGCCGAAAACCGCGTTGCCCTCGAGGCGGACCGTGCTTTTGTTACTGGCCCCGGCGTCTTGCTCATGCCGGGAGAGGCGGATCGGGGAGCTGTAGAGCTTCCCGAGCGCGCCGGAGTCGGCGACGAACGAGGCGGCGGCCGTCTTTGAGATGCGCTTGTTCAGTCCGAAGATCGTTCCGGGCGCGAAGCCGCCCGCGCCGAACACGAAGTCGGCGGTCCCCCCGCTGATCCCGGAGACGAGCACGTCGAGGCTCTCGGCCGCGGCCGGGGTGAGGACCAGCGTGTTGGCGTTGTAGCCCGCCGCGGTGATCGTCGTGATCGCCTTGCGGACGCTGACCAGGAGGTTGTCGGTCCCGGGCGCCTGGAAGCCGCTGGCCGCCACCGCATCCAAGACGAGCTTGTCGAAAGCCTCGTTCAGCGCGAGCCTCAGGTCCGTCTGGATCACCGAGTCGAACGCGGGCTGCTCGAGGTAGACGTTGGGGATGTTGCTCTCGATCGCGGCGACCTGCTTTAGCGGTGTCGTGACGATCGCCAGCGTGGAGTCCACTTGCGGCTTCGTGGTGGTGGCGTCGATCGCGCGGATCATGCTCGCGGTCGTCGGGAACGTCCGGGCGGTCTGGCGGAGCACCTGGACGGCGGTGTCCCCGGGGCCGACATTGACCTGCGGGAAGACCGGCCAGGCGTAGCGTCCGTCGTTCCCGAGGGCGACGCCGGTGGTGGGCAGCGGCGACAGCGTGTCGAGGCTGCCGGTGAACGTTGCAGCGCGAAACTCGCCGAAGTCCACCACGGCGGTCTCGCCGGGGAACCCTTCGGTTCGGAACGCTTCAGCGAGCCCGCGGACACGGGTCTGGGTGGCGGCGGTGCGGTCTTCGACGGCGAGGCCGCCAGAGGCGGTCTCCGGCGCCTGCTGGCGGTCTTCGGGGGTCATGGTGGTCTCCTGTGTTGGGTTGGTGGTGCGGGTGCGCAGTTCGACGCTGGCGTCTGGGTAGGCGCCGTAGGTAGCGACGGTCACGTCCTGCAGGTCCTTGACGGAGACGATGGTGCGCTGGTCGCCGTCCCACGTCTCCGCGTCGACGACGAAGCGGAAGCTGGCGCCGTCGATGTCGCCGCGCTTGACGGCCTCGCGCACGTTGTCGCCCAGCGGGCTCTCGGGCAGGTCGACCTCGAAGCGCAGGCCGCGCTGCTCGTCGGCGAGGCGCAGCGTGCCGGAGCGCGTGCGGCCCAGTACCTGGGAGGCGTCGTGGTTGAGCAGCGCGCGGACGTCGGCGTCGAGGACGTTGGCGAACGCGCCGGGAGCGATCGTCTCGGTGAACCCGCCGAGGTCTGAGGAGACCGCGCCGTAGACGGCTGCGTAGCCGTGAAGGGTGCGGCCTCGGGTGTCGAGGGCTTGGACGTCGACGTCGACGGTGCGCTGCTCGGGTGCTGCGGGGTGCTCGCTCACGCGATCAGCCCTCCTGGGATCGGAGCCGTCTCGGGCTCGGGGTCAAGGTTCTCCAGCCGGCGGACTTCAGCTCGGGTCAGCCAGCCCGTGTCGGCGTTCAATGCGGCCGTGTAGACCTGGCTGCGGGTCATGGAGTCCGCGCGCAGCAGTGCGTCGAGGAGGAACTCGACATAGAGCGGGCCTGGGCAGAGGTCGGCGTCTTCGCTGATGGCCTGTTCGATGAGGACGAGCCACGGCCGGACGCTGTACGTCAGGAACGCGAGCGACTGCGACTCAACGTTGGAATAGGTCATCGAGTCGCCTGAGGAGGCGCCGAGCATGTGCGGTGGGATGCGGAACACGCGGGCGATGTCCGCGGTGCTCAGTCGCCGCTGCTCCACGAACTGCAGGTCGTCGAGCGGGGCGCCCATGGGCGTCCACTCCATTCCCCCGGACATGACGGCGATCTTGTGGGCGTTGCGGGTGCCGGCGTAGACGTTCGTGAGGTCGTCGCGGAGCTGCGCGAGCTGGTCTTCACGCTCACGGCGCTCGAGGGCCAGCATCCCGTCGGGGACGGTCAGCACGCCGCTGGGGCGCGCACCATTCTCGAAAAAGGACGCGGCGTGCTCCGACAGGGACTGGCTGAGCCCGAGGGCCAGGCGGCACTGGCGCACCGGGGAGAGGCCGAGCAGTCCGTCTGTGCCGAGCGCGCGAACGTGGATGACGTCGTCGGTCCCGTGCTCACTCTGGCGTCCTAGCCCGTCATTCACGACGTACCGGGGCTGACCTGCCTTGAGTTCGGGCGTCACGCGGTCCGGGTGAAGGAGCGCGAGCTGCACGACCTGGCCGTCAGCGCCCCGGAACTTACCGAAATAGGCATTGCCATAAAGGTTTAGGTGAGCGACGGCCTGCCCGATCAGGTTGGCCTGCGTGGTGGCGGGCGCGGGGGCGCGCAGCAGGTCGGCGAGCGCCCCGTCCGCGCGGGTGCGGCCAGCCGGGGTGCGCCGGTAGGCCACGAGCGGCAGGCTGGCGGCGGCGTCTGAGAGGCAACGGACGGCGGCGTAGACGTCGGCGATCGCCAGCGCCGAGGTGGGCGTGACGTTCGGACCGATCGGGTTCGCGTCGAACAGGACCGGGTTGGCGTTCTCCGGCGCCGGGATCGCGCGCTCCTCTACGACACGGCGCTTGCCGCCCCACCACGTCCGTTCGGTTGTCTCAACCCTCGAGTCCACGTTGAGGGTTAGGATAGTGGTTGTGCGGACAACTACAAGCGTGCGGCCGGGCCTCGCGGGCCTTGTGGAGTTGTGCGAGCGGATCGAGGAGCCGCTGCACCCGCACGAGAAGCGGATCGCACTCGCCTTCTTCGGGCCGGCGCGCGAGGTCTGCGCGATCCTGCCGCGCGGCAACTCGAAGACCACGACGGCCGCGAAGATTGCCATTCATCACCTGCTGTCCGTCGAGGGTGCTGCGGTCACGATCGGGGCCGCGTCACGCGATCAGGCCCGCATCGCCTTCGAGCGGATGCGCGGCTTCGCCCAGCACCCCGCCCTCGAGGACGTGCTCGTCGTCCGGCACCTGGAGCTACGTCACGAGGACGGCGGTGGCCTGCTGCGCGTCGTGCCCTCCGACGGGCCGCGCGTCCACGGGCTCTCCAGCACGCTGTACATCGGCGACGAGCTGTGGGCCTGGCCTGCCGACGGGGACCTGCTGACCGCGATGGTCACCGGCCTCATCAAGCGCCCCGACTCCAAGCTGCTTGCCATCTCGACCGCGGCGGCCAACCTCGACACGCCGCTCGGCCGGCTACGTGCCCGCGCGCTCGCCCTGCCGAACGCGAAGCGCACCGGAGCCGTCGTGGAAGCCCACGGCGCCGGACTGCATTGGCTTGAGTGGTCGCTGCCCGAGGACGAGGACCTCGACGACTTCGCCGCAGTCAAGCGCGCGAACCCTGCCAAGTGGATCACGGTCGCCGACCTGCGTCGCCAGCGCGCCGCCGTGCCCGAGCTCGCCTACGCGCAGTTCCACGCCAACCGGTGGGGTACCACCGAATGGTCCTGGCTGCCCGCGGGCGCGTGGCAAGCGTGCGTCGGACAACCGGCCATCGAGCCGGGTGAGGCGGTCTGGGTTGGCGTCGACGTCGGCGGTGACCGCAGCGCCTCGGCCGTCGTCTGGATGAACTCGGCACTGCACGTCGGGTGCGCGATCTACCACGGGGACGGCGGCGTCCTGGAGTGCGTCGAGCAGGTCCGCGAACTCGCCGGCCAGTACCGCGTCCAAGAGGTCGTCTTCGACCCGTGGCGCTTCGGTCAGGCCGCCCAAGAACTGGAACGCGAGCGCGTCACCGTCCTGGCGTTCCCGCAGAGCGACGTGCGCATGGTCCCCGCGTCGATCCGCCTGCACGCCGCGATCACCGAAGGCCGCCTCACGCTCCCCGACGACGCGCAGCTCGCCTCCCACGCCGCGCACACGGTCGCCAAGCACTCCCGCCGCGGCTGGCGCATCGACAAGGCCAACCCACGAGACCACATGGACGCGATCGTCGCGCTCGCCATGGCGCTCGAACGCGCCGAGCAGCCGCCACCAGAGCCCGTCCGGATGCTCGGATGGCTCTAAAACCCTGCCTCGAGTGCGGCGTGCCGTCCGCTGGCTCGCGCTGCTCGGCCCACACCTACAGGAACGGCTCCACGCGATCGTGGAGAACCACCCGGGCCAAGATCCTCGAACGCGACGAGCACCGCTGCCAGCAGTGCGGCCGGCCCGGCGACGAGGTCGACCACATCACCCCGCTCGTCGACGGCGGGAGCGACCGGGAAACGAACCTGCGGACCCTTTGCCACGACTGCCACGCCGCACGCTGAAAACAGGTGCTCCCCCGTTTTCGCCGCGTTCGGCCCTCAGCTTGAAAAGCCAGTATTCATGCGGGTTTCGGCGCCACGAGCGGGACGCTAGGAGCCGTTCTACGGCCCAAACGCGCGATCCTGACCCCCAGCCTCAGATCGGCCCGTTTCGGGCTTAGACGGCGTTCTGACGGTCCAGATCGGCGGCGCGAACTAGTTGCGCGCGCAACGTTTTTGTGAGGCGCGGCGGCCCAGTGTCCTGGAGGGCCCAGCGGGCTAAAAAACGGGGTCGTCGCGGGGGCGGGTGTCAGGTGTCAACCACTTAGGGTTTGACACGCTGACACCCCCCAGCGGGGCATCCAAGCCGAGCCGCGATGGTCCACTGATGGTCTAGTCGGCGCACTGATCCCAGCGATCCCCGTCGAACCCCTGCGGACCAACGGCCCAGCATCTATGCCGATTCGGGGCAAAAGAGCCGATGATCATTGACGCCGTCCTAGATGTAGTACATCGCCACGCCGGCCTCGCGGGCCTCGCGCTCGACGACGTCCGCGATGGTGGTCCGCTCGAAGACCGCGCGGGCCGCGTCCGCGGCCTCGGCCCAGACGCCGGTGGCGTCGCGGCCGAAGGGGCCGTCGAGGAGCTCGACGACCTCCAGGACGGTGACCGTCGCCGGCGGGCGCGCGAAGGAGTAGCCGCCCTTCACGCCGCGCTGGGAGCTCAAGATGCCGGAGCGGCGCAGGGTCGCGAAGAGCTGCTCGAGGAACTGCACCGGGACCTCGCGGCGGCGGGCCAGCTCGCCGATCGGCACGGGGCTCGCATCGCCGGCGCGGGCGAGCTCGGTGAGGGCCTTCAGGGCGTAGGGGCTCTTCGTGGTGATGGACAGCACGGCGCGCCGTCACTCTAGGCCCATGGGTGGACGCGGCCTCCGCGGGGCATGTGCACCTGGTGTCCCTGACCGAACGCGTCGACGCCTTCCAGCAGCGCCACCGGGTCGTCGGCTTCCCGATCGCCGTCGTCTACAAGTACACCGACGACCAGGGCGGCTACCTCGCGGCGCTCATCGCCTACTACGGCCTGCTGTCGCTGTTCCCGCTGCTGCTGCTGCTCTCGACGATCCTCAAGCTCGTGCTTGCGGGCGACCCGGCGCTGCAGCACCAGGTGCTGGACTCGGCGCTCGGGCAGTTCCCCGGGATCGGCAAGGACCTCGCGACCAAGCCGGCCGGGGGCGGCACCACCGGGATCGTCGTCGGCGTCCTCGGGTCCCTCTACGGCGGCCTGGGCGTCGCCCAGGCGCTGCAGAACGCCATGAACACGGCGTGGTCGATTCCCCGCAACTCCCGGCCGAACCCGTTCAAGGGGCGTGCGCTCAGCCTCGGCCTTCTCGGCACGCTCGGGCTCGGTGTGATCGCCACCACGGCGCTGACCGCCATCGCGAGCGGCGCGGGGAGCATCGGCGACCGCCTGGGCATCGTCTTCACCCTCGGCGTGATCGCAGCGACGGTCGCGCTGAACACCGGGATCTTCGCCTTTGCGTTCAAGATCGCCACCGCGCGGGAGCTGTCCCTCCGCGACGTGGCGCCGGGGGCGATCGGCGCGGCGGTCGCGTGGCAGGCACTGCAGCTCTTCGGCGCCTCGTACGTCGCGCACACCGCGAGCTCGAGCAGCGCCACCAACGGCGTGTTCGGGCTGATCCTCGGGCTGATCGCCTTCCTGTACCTGGCGGCGACCATCGTGGTGCTCTGCGTGGAGGTCAACGTGGTGCGCGAGCGGCGCCTCTACCCGCGCGCACTGCTGACGCCCTTCACCGACGCGGTCGACCTGACCGAGGGCGACCGCGAGGCCTACACCTCGCAGGCCGAGGCGCAGCGCGCCAAGGGCTTCGAGGAGGTCGACGTCAGCTTCGGCCCCCGGCCGGGGGCCGAAGACAGCTAGAGCCAGCCCCGCTCGGTGGCCATGAGCACGGCCTGGGCGCGGTCGACGGCGCCGAGCTTGCCGTAGATGTTGTGGAGGTGCGTGCGGACCGTCGACGTGGAGAGCGAGAGCTCGAGCGCGATCTGCTTGTAGACCTTCCCCTCGGCCAGGCGCCTGAGCACCTCGACCTCGCGGGAGGACAGCGGGCACGGGTCGACCTGGCGGGCGCGCCCCTTGACCGGGTACGGCAGGTCGTACATGACGGTGCGCAGCTCGCCGGGACCGAGGCCGATGCTGCGGGCCGTCCTGAGCAGCTCGGTCGGCGAGACCGCCCCGCCCTGGGCGTAATGGGCGAGCATGTCGGCCAGGCGGACGAAGGCGGCGTCGCCGACGGCGTCCTCGGCGTGGTGGCGCTCGATGGCCGAGGCGACCGCCTTCGGCAGGCCCCAGCGCCGCGCGAGGACCCCGCCGACCAGCGCGTGGTCGACGCCGAGTTCGCGGCGCTCGCGGTGCAGCCGCTCCTCGGGGGTCCGCGCGGTGCCGTGGACCTGGCCGGGGTAGCCAGGGTATGCGTGCATCAGGACGAGCTTGCCGATGTCGTGCAGGAGCGCCGTGACCATGAGGCGGTCGCGGTGCTCGTACCCCGCCTCGGCGGCGAGGCGGTCGGCGGCACGTTGGGTGGCGACGCCGTGCAGGCGGAAGCGCTCGGGCGCGGCGTCCCACACCGCGGAGCGCTCGAAGAACTCGAAGGTGCGCGCGCGGCTGGCGAGCGACTGGACTGCCTCCGGCGAGAGCACATCGACGGCGTGGACGACCGACTCGACGCGCCCGCGGGCCTTGCCCTCGACCTGGTTGGCGAAGCGCAGCACGGAGATGACGAGCGCGACATCGGATTCGACCGCGTTGACCACGTCGCTGGTGCTCGGCCGCTCCTCGGAGACGAGGCGCAGCAGCCGGTCGCGCGACTCGGCCAGGGCCGGGAAGGCCTCGAGCGCCTCGAAGGCCGCTGTCAGGCGGCGGCCGTGGCCCTCGTTTTGGCTGCGCGACGTGTCTGCGGGGGTCGCGACGGGAGGGGTGACGGTCTGCGCGGAGCTCACGGGCACTCCATCGGCACCCGTGGACACATGGTTGAGCCCTTCTCCGGAAGAACGTGCGCCTGCGAGCAGCGTGTCAGATCGTGGCGGCGTCCAGACGGGCCAGCGACGCGTCGCGGCCCAGCACGGCGAGCGACTCGAACAGGCCCGGTGAGGCGGCGGTGCCGGCGATCGCGACGCGCACGGGCTGGAAGACGTCCTTGGCCTTCACCTCGCGTGCGGCGACGAGGTCGCGGAGGGCGACCTCGATCGACGCGACGTCCCACGGCTCGACGTCCGCCAGCATCACTCGAGCCTGCGCGACCGCCTCGCGGTGCTCCGGTGCGGTGAGCCACTTCTCGCGAGCCTTCGGGTCGTCGGCCGGGCCGTCGTAGAAGAAGCCCGCGAGCGGCCAGAAGTCCGCCAGGGTCTGCACCTTCTCGCGCGACACGTCGACGCCCGCGCGCAGGCCGGTGCGGCCGGTGAAGCGCTCGAGCTCGGCGGTGAGCTGGTCCACGGAGAGCTCGCGCAGGTAGCGCCCGTTCATCCATCGCAGCTTCGGCTCGTCGAAGCGGGCGGGATTGCGGGAGACGCGCGCGAGGTCGAAGCGCTGCACGAGCTCCTCGGTGGAGATGAGCGTCTCGGCGTCGGCGTCGCCCCAGCCGAGCAGCGCCAGGTAATTGCGGACCGCCGCCGGCAGGTAGCCCGCCGCGCGAAGCTCCTGGACGCTGGCCGCGCCGTGGCGCTTGGAGAGCTTCTTGCCGTCGGGCCCGTGCAGCAGCGGGAGGTGCGCGAAGGCCGGCGGCTCGGCACCCAGCGCGGCGTAGACCAGCAGCTGCTTCGGCGTGTTGGAGAGGTGGTCCTCGCCGCGGATGACGTGCGTGATCCGTGCGTCGTAGTCGTCGACGGCGACCGCGAAGTTGTAGAGGACGCTCGAGTCGGCCCGGGCGATGACGGGCTCGTCGAGGTGCTCCGAGCGGAACGTGGTGTCGCCGCGCACGAGGTCGCGGACGACGAGGTCGCCATCCGGGATCCGCAGCCGCACGGCGCCCGCGCCGTCCGCGCTCGGCTGCCCGCGGTAGCCCGACGCGTCGCCGTGCTCGAGCTTGTAGGCCTTGACGTCCTCGGCGGTGGCGGTCGTGCGGTAGGCGAGGTCCCGGTCGAGGAGGTCCTCGAGGACCTCGCGGTGGCGGTCGGAGCGCGCCGCCTGCGAGATCGGGCCCTCGTCCCAGTCGATCTCCAGCCACCGCAGCGCGTCCAGGATCTGCTCGACGTTCTCGGGCGTGGACCGCTCGCGGTCGGTGTCCTCGATGCGCAGCACCATGGTGCCGCCGGCCTGCCGCGCCACCAGCCAGTTGTACAACGCCGCCCGCGCTCCCCCCACGTGGAGGGCGCCGGTCGGGCTCGGGGCGAAGCGGACGCGCGGGGAACCGGCCATTCCGATTGACTCTAGGCAATGCCCCAGGCCCCCGCGTCCCGCGTCCCGCCGTGCTGATCGGCGCCCACGTCTCCCCGGCCGGTGGCCCCGCGAAGGCCATCGAGCGGGGGACCGAGCGCGGCGCCCGCTCGGTGCAGATCTTCAACCAGAACCCCCGTGCGTGGAAGCCGACCGAGTACTCGGAAGAGGCGGTGGCCGCCTACCACGAGGCGCAGGCGGCCTCCGACGTCGACGCGCTGCTCATCCACGCCGTCTACCTCTTGAACGCGGGCTCTCAGGACGAGGAGATCCGCGCGAAGACGCTGACGTCGCTGACCTCCTCGTTGCGGGCGGGCGACCGCCTCGGCGCCCACGCCGTCGTGCTGCACCCCGGCTCGGCGAAGACGGGAGATGTCGGCGAGGCGATCGCCCGCGCCGGGACGCTCATCGCCGAGGCGCTGGCCGAGAGCGAGCGCTGCGCGCTGCACCTCGAGAACACCGCCGGATCCGGCGGCACGCTCGGGCGTTCCTTCGAGGAGCTCGCCGCGCTGCTCGACGCCGCCGGCGGCGACCCGCGGCTCGGGGTCTGCCTGGACTCCTGCCACCTCTACGCCTCGGGCTACGACATCCGCACGCAGGACGGGCTCACCGAGGCGCTCGACGCCTGCGACCGCCTCTGCGGCCCGGAGCGCCTCGGCTCGCTGCACCTCAACGACTCGAAGGTCGGCCTGGGGTCGAACGTCGACCGCCACGCGGTCGTCGGCCAGGGCGAGCTCGGTGACGCCGGGTGCGCAGCCTTCCTCTCCGAGCCCCGCTTCGACGGGCTCCCCTGCGTCCTGGAGACCCTCAGCGACGCGGCGACCGCCGACGACCGGGACATGCGGCGCTGCGCGGAACTGCGCGAGCAGGGGCTCGCCGCCCGGGCCTGAGCACCCGTCAGACGGGCTGCGGGTGGCCCATGGCCGCGGCGACGACGTCCGGTTCGTCGTCCGGCAGCGGAGCGGGCAGCTGCTCCTCCTGCGGAGGCGCGGGCGCGGCCGGCCCGAGCAGACCAGTGAGCTCCGCCTTGAGGCCGGGGGTCGGGTCGACCTTGTAGCCCGCACCGAAGAGCAGGAATCGCGGACCGTCGGACGTGTCGAGCTTCAGGACGACCTCAGACCCGCCGGGATGCTGCACGAAGAGGTGCTTGAGGTCGTCGATGACCGAGGCGGGGAGCCGGCGCGCATCGGCGCGCAGGCGCAGCGCGTCCGGGGCCTGGGGCGCCTTGGCCGCCTCCTCGCGCGCCTTGTCGACCTCGGCCTCCGTCGGGGCGAAGAGATCGACCTGCTGGGCAACGAGCACCGTTCCCTTGTCGCCGTGGTCGACCTTGCCGCGGACGATGAGGACGTCGTCGACCTGAGGTTCGTACTCCGCGAGTGTCTTGGCGAAGACGAGGATCTCGACCTGGCCCTCGAGGTCGTCGAGCGTCGCGAACATCATCGGGTCGCCGGACTTCGTGCGGATCTTCTTGGCCTGCGTGATGATCCCGCCCGCGGTCACCCAGTCGCCGCTCTTGCGCTCGGCGAGCTTCGCCAGGCGGCAGTCGACCTTCGCGTAGAGCGCTTCGCGGACCTCCTTCAGAGGGTGGGCCGAGAGGAACAGGCCGAT
>JBBQZE010000085.1:0-11655 GCA_038207985.1 Solirubrobacterales bacterium | reverse complement strand
GGTCCACGTCGGGCAGCCGATCTGGTCGGTCACGACGCTGACCTCGTCGCGCTCGGCCCCCAGGCGCAGCATCGTGTCGACGAAGTTCGGCCCGCCGGCGCCGAACAGCCACGCGGTCCGCACGATGGCGTGGTCCGCCGTCGCCATGGCGACCTGCTGCTCGCCCGCGAGCTTCGTGCGCCCGTAGGCGCCGAGCGGGCGCGGGTGGTCGGACTCGAGCCACGGCCGGTCGTGCTCGCCGTCGAAGACGTAGTCCGTGGAGAGGTGCACGACGCGCGCGCCGGCCGCAGCTGCCGCGCGGGCGACGTTGCCCGCCGCATCGGCGTTGACCCGCAGGGCGAGGTCCTCGTGCTCCTCGGCCCCGTCGACGTCCGTGTACGCGGCGCAGTTGACCACGACGTCCGGGGCGAGGCCGGCGACGAACGCGGTCGTGGCGGCGGCGTCGGTGAGGTCGCACTCCGCGAGGTCGGCGGCGACGACATCGTGGCCGGCGGCCGCGCCCGCGGCGACGACCTTGTGGCCCAGCATCCCGGCGGCGCCGGTGACCATCAACCTCACAGGACCTCGACCTCGGAGTTGTCGCCGAGCATGAAGCGGAAGGCCCGCGGCTGGCGCGTCGAGCGCCCGATCTTCACGTTGCGCCCGAGCAGCGAGCTCTCGATGCGGCCGTCGAGGCCCCGCACCTCCGAGCCCGCGAGCAGGATCGAGTGCTCCACCTCGGCGTCGACGACCACGCAGCCCTCGCCGATCGCGCTGTACGGCCCGATGTAGCAGTCCTCCAAGTGCGCGCCGGCGCCGATGACCGCGGGCCCGCGGACGGTTGCGCGCACGAGCGTCGCCCCCGCCTCGACCACGACGCGGCCGTCGATCGTCGCGTCCTCGAGCGTGCCGTCGACCCGCGTCTCGATCACGTCGAGGATCAGCCGGTTGGCTTCGAGCATGTCGGCGAGCCGCCCGGTGTCCTTCCACCAGCCGCGCACCACGTGCGCCTCGACCCGGCGGCCCGTGTCGACGAGGTGCTGGATCGCGTCGGTGATCTCGAGCTCCCCGCGCGCGCTCGGCGAGATCGCGCGCGCGGCGTCGTGGATCCCGGCGGTGAACATGTACACGCCGACGAGCGCCAGGTTCGTGCGGGGCTCGGGCGGCTTCTCCGCGAGGCGCACCACGCGGCCGTCCTCGAGCTCGGCGACGCCGTAGTGCTCGGGGTCGTCGACCGGGGTGAGGAGGATCAGCGCATCGGGCTCGTCGCGGCGGAAGGCGGCGACGAGCTCCTGGATGCCGCCCTGGAGCAGGTTGTCCCCGAGGTACATCACGAACGGGGCGTCGCCGAGGAACGCCTCGGCCGTCAGGACCGCGTGGGCGAGGCCGGCCGGCTCGTCCTGCGTGATGTAGGTGAGCCGCACGCCGAACTGCGAGCCGTCGCCCGCGACCTCCTGGATCTCGTCGCCGGTCTCCGGGGCGATGATGATCCCGATCTCCTCGATCCCTGCGTCCGCCATCGCCTCGATGCCGTAGAAGAGGACGGGCCGGTTGGCCACGGGCACGAGCTGCTTCGCGCTCGTGTGCGTGATCGGGCGCAGGCGGGTGCCCTTGCCCCCGGACAGGATGAGGCCCTTCAGCGCAGTCATGAGATCCGCAGGCTACGAGTTGGCGGCGCTCAGTACGTCCCGCCGAGCTTGCGGTGGTCCCACGACGTGCGCCGCCGCTCGACGAACTCGAACGCGACGCGCTTCTTCGCCTGCTCGGCCACCATCGCCTCGACCTCCGCCGCGAGCTGACCCGCAGCGCCCCCCGCGTAGCGACGGAAGACCTCGAGCCCGACACCCAGGACGGTGTCGAGGTCGGTGTGGACGACGACCTCCGTCTCGAGCATCACGCCCCGCAGCTCCTGGTACTCCGTCCCGGCCTCGAGCTGGAGCGTCGCGCGCGGATCGCGCTCCAGGTTGCGCGTCTTCTGCGACTTGGCGAAGGTCCACGCCCAGAGGGTTCCTTCGCGCACGACGAACCACAGCGGCATCAGGTGCGGCCAGCCGTCCTTGCCGTTGGTCGCGCAGATGACCGTGCGCTGCTCGTCGAAGAACGCGGCGGCCTCCGCGTCGTCCATCTTGATGAGGTCGCGGCGGCTGGGCACGATGCCGATCCTACGAGCGGCTCAGGAGCGAGCGGTCCGCCGGCCGGCGGCGACCAGGCACGAACCGTCGAGCTCGATGCCGTCGCCCTGCGGCCGGGTCAGCGGCCGCGCCGACGAGATCGCGCGCTGATGGATCGCCTCGCGGACGTCCGGCTCCATGCCCGCGAGCGCCATCGCCAACGGCCCGGCCAGCTGCGGAACCCGATCCCACCATGCCTCCAGCGATGCGGCCGCCATCGGTGTGGCGACGCTGACGACCCGCACGTCCGTCAGCCCTCCCGCTTCGAGCACCTCCGTCAGCCGTTCTGGGTCGTCGAGGTCGAACGGCCCGGCAATCGCCGGTGGCGGGAACGGCACGCCGAACTGGGCGCCGACCGCGTCGAGGATCAGGCCGAGCCACGGGTTCCCGTCGCGCCGGTCCCACGTCGCCGCGGCGTACACGCCTCCCGGGCGCAGGACGCGTACCGCCTCGCGCACCGCTGCGACGGGATCGGCGGCGAACATGAGGCCGTGGCGACTGATCACGGCGTCGAAACTCGCGTCGGCGGCATCGATCGCGGCCTGGTCGCAGATCAGCGTGGAGACGGTGGCCCGGCCCTCGGCGCGGCGGGCAGCGACGGCGACCATCTCTGCGGCGACATCCGCGAGCACCACCCGTCCCGACGGGCCGATGCGTTCGAGCGCGGCGAGCCCGGCGCCGCCCGGACCCGCGGCGAGATCGAGGATCCGGGTGCCCTCGCCGACCTCTGCGGCATCGAGCAGCGTGCGCGTCGCCGCTGCGAGGTGCGCGTCGACGAACTCCGCGTTGCGCTCCCAGGCGGGCGCGACGCCGTTCCACATCTCCGACATGCCGGAATGCTGTCACCGTCGGCGCCTGCGCGCCAGGCGTCGTCCAGTCAGCGCACGACGCGCAGCCGGGCGACCGCCTCGCGCACGGCCTCGCGCGCGTCGGCCGGCTCGAGCACCGCGGCGTCGCCGGCCTCTTTGAGCACCTCGCGAACGAGCCAGTCCGCACCGGCGAACGACAGCTCGACGATGACTGAGCCGTCGGTGAGCTCGCGGTGCACGTGGCGCTCCTCGCGGGCCCACCGGGCGCGCTCGGGAGAGACCCAGACGTGCGCCGTGCGGGAGGCGGGGACCTCGCCCGTCCGTGGCCAGCCCTCGACGTCGGCCGCGGGATCGACCTCGGCGCGCGGCTCGAAGGTCTCCTCGAGGACCTCGATGTGCTTGACGCGGTCGAGGCGGAAGTGGCGGACCGCGTCCTTCTCCGGGTCGAAGGTCGCGACGTACCAGCCTTCGCGCCCGTTGATGAGCGCGTAGGGCTCGAGGACGCGCTCGGAGAACTCGTCCTCGTTCGGCTTGTAGTACTCCAGGCGGATGAGCCGGCGGCGCGTGATGCCCTCGCTGACGACGCGGGCGACGCCGGAGTCGTCGGCGCCCTGGCGCGCGAACTGCAGCCCCTGCTCCATCGGGTCGGCGCCGAGCGCCGCGACGATCTTCTCGCGCGCGCCCTCCAGCGCCCCTTCGGGCAGGTGGTCGCCGATGAGGTCGATGGCCGCGACGAGCGCCTTGGCCTCGACGGGCAGCAGGCGCGCCGGCCTCGCGAAGTTGTCGGAGTAGGGCTCCGGGTCGACCTCGATGGTGCCGTCCGCGTTGACCTCCGCGTAGAGGACGTAGGAGCCGCCGCCGAAGTTCACGACGTTCAGGACGTTCACGTCCTCGTGGAGCTCCTGCTCGGTGAGCTGCATGCGCTCGCAGACCTCCTCGGCCTGCAGAACCTCGCCCGCGCGGCCCGCCTGGATGAGGATGGAGGCGAGCGTGACCAGGCGCGCGAAGCGCTCCGGGCGGATCGCGGCCTCGCGGCGTGGCTCGCTCGACTCCGAGCGTGCGGCGGCCGCCGCGAGCCCGTTGGCGGCGCCGTTGGCCGAGGCGGCGAGGGCGCCTGGGGGCGGGCCCTCCGGCGCGAGCTCGAGCTCGCCCTCGTGGCGCTCGGCGCGCAGCTCCTCGGGCTCGAGCGCGCGAGCGTGCTCGCCGAGGCGCATGATCCAGCTCGCGAGCTGCCGGGTGTTCGCGTACGCCGTCGAGAAGACGATGCCGCCGTCGGGAGCCGGGGCGACGGAGCCGAAGCGGCCGAAGTGACGCTCGACCTGCCAGGCGATCCGGTCGGAGATCCAGATCTCCGCCTCGGCGGCCTGCTCGCCGAACTGCCAGTCCGCGCGCGTGGCGTAGGTGCGCGGGTCGAAGTCGTCGGGCCGGCGGAAGTCGTGCTCGGCCTTCGACGCGTAGGCGACCTTCCCCCGGATGCGGCTCAGGCGGAACACGCGCAGCGCGCCGCGTTCGTGGCTGTGGCCCAGCAGGTAGAACTGCCCGCCCTGGAAGAGCAGGTGGTACGGGTCGACCTTGCGCGGCCCCGTCTCGTCCCGCTCCATCGTGTAGTAGTCGAACGTGATCGTCTTGTGGCGGAAGATCGCGGTCTCGACCTTCGCCAGGCGCGCCGAGAGCTCGTGACCCCCGGCGCTGCCGGTGATCCCGAGGGCGATGGACCCCTGGTCGGGCGCGCGCAGCGGCGAGGGGCGGCCCCAGGAGATCTGCTGCAACGCGAGCCGCAGCGGCTCCGCATAGGCGAACTCGCCGTCGAGGAGGCTGAGGGCGGTCTGCAGCGAGGCGAGCTCCGCGTCGGTGAACGCGATCGCGGGGAGGTGGAAGTTCTCCGGCCGCAGGGAGTAGTTCTCCTGCTCCGCCACGCCGTCGACCGGCTTCTCCACGGTGAGGACGATCCCGAGCGCATCGAGCTCGGACCGGTCCGCGTAGAAGCGCCGCGCGAAGGCGTCCTCGTTCATGCCGCTGTAGCCCTCGACGTCCCGGCGGATCTCCAGCGCGGTCACCGGACGACGCTCGGCCATCAGGTAGGAGATGAGGGACAGCTGGCGGATGAGCTTCTCCGTGTCCTTCGCCATGGCGCGGACCATAGAGGCGCCCCGGCGAGCGCCGCCCCGGCGGGGGAGGGCGCAGCCGCTCTTTGCGCCCTTTCGTGCGACGGCGCGCGTCGCTTGGGGTTCCTAGGCGTCCGCGGGGTCGAGCGCCGGCGAGCTGCAGCGGGCGTTGTCGCAGACGTAGGCACCCTGCGCGCCGCCGTGGAGGTGGACGGCGTGGGCCGCTGGGGTGGGGCGGGTGATCAGGGCCTTGCGGATGGTGCTGGCGAGCTTGCTCACTGCGTCTCCTCTCGAAGGTGGCACGGAGATCGTGACACGCTTGTGACAGAGATTGTGACAAGCTTGTGACAGCTCGATCTGTGACTCTGGTCGGCCGTCAGGCAGCGGCGCGCTGCGGCTCGCCCAGGGGCAGCGCCTCCTGCTGTGCCACCCGCACCGGCGCCGGGGCGGGGACGGCCGCAGGGGCAGACGCGGGCGCCCGCGCGCCGAAGTGGGCTACGGCACCGAGCGCCCGGTCGT
This sequence comes from Solirubrobacterales bacterium, assembly GCA_038207985.1. Classification (GTDB taxonomy): domain Bacteria; phylum Actinomycetota; class Thermoleophilia; order Solirubrobacterales; family Solirubrobacteraceae; genus Paraconexibacter. Next base: position 6,072 of record JBBQZE010000085.1, on the reverse strand, counting down.
AGGCCGACCAGGCCGCGCCGTCGGGCAGCTCGCGCTCGAGGCGATCGAACGAGCCGAGGCGGCCGCCGAGGTTGTCCACGAAGTGGACGAGGGTCGCCTCCCGCGTGCACGGCACCACGGGGGAACCGTGCTCGAGCGAGCCGTGGTGGCTGAGGATGATGTGCAGCAGCGCGGCGGCGGTGTCCGCCGGGAAGCCGGCCTGGTCCTCGATGAGTCGGCGCACGCGGTAGTACCCCAGCGGGATGTGGCCGTGCAGCCGGCCCGTGTCGGTGACCTCGATGTGCAGCGGGTCGCGCGTGTACTCCTCGAGCTTGCCGACGTCGTGCAGCAGGGCGCCGGCGATCGCGACCTCGCGGTCGATCCCACCGAACGTGGCCGCGATGGCGGCGACCGCCTGGGCGACCGACAGGGCGTGCTCGAGCAGCCCGTGGACGTAGGCCTGGTGGTAGTGCTTGGCGGCCGGGGCCACCCGGAACGCGCGCCAGGCCTCGGTGTCGGGGCCGAAGGTGGCATCGAGCAGGCGGCGCAGGTGCGGGTCCTCGATGGTCGCCAGGAGCTCGCGAAGATCGCCCTCCATCTGCGCGGCAGGGCGGGCGGGGCCCGCGCAGAGGTCGGTGATCTCGTACGAGCCCTCGGGCGCCGGGCGCAGCGCGCGGATCGTGACCTGGGCGCCGTACTTCGGGTGCAGGTCGTAGCGCCCGACGACCCGGATCGGGCAGCCGGCCGCGCAGACGGCACGGACCTGCTCGACGCCGTCCCACACCATCGCGGTCAGGGCGCCGGTGCGGTCGGCGAAGGTCACCTTGAGGTACTCGCCCCCGTCGCGCTTGGAGCGCACCTCGACCTCGCGGACCAAGAGCACCTGGTCGAGGTCCTGGCCGTCGATCAAGTCACGCACGGGCACGTCCAGAACGGTACGGCCGGCATCGGACGGCGAGCGGGCGGCCGCGGCCCGGTTCGTCAAGGACCCTGACGACGAATGCTACCGTCGGCGCATGGACACCCGCCAGCGCTGGACCCTCGCCGCGGTCTGCGCCGCCACCTTCATGCTGCTGCTGGACATCACGATCGTGAACGTGGCGCTGCCGGCGATCGCGTCGGACCTGGGCAGCTCGTTCTCCGACCTGCAGTGGGTCATCGACGCCTACGCCCTCGCGCTGGCCGCGCTGCTGCTCACCGCAGGGTCCCTGTCGGACATCTTCGGCAGCCGTCGCGTGTTCGTCGGGGGCCTGGTGTTGTTCACGCTCGCCTCCGCGGCGTGCGGCCTGGCGGGCTCCCCGGTCTCGCTGGAGCTCGCGCGCGCGGCCCAGGGGATCGGCGGGGCGGGGATGTTCGCCACGAGCCTTGCGCTGCTGGCCGCCAACTTCCAGGGCAAGCAGCGTGGCACCGCCTTCGGTATCTGGGGCGCGGTGACCGGCGCCTCGGTCGCCATCGGCCCCCTGGTCGGCGGGGTGCTCGTGGAGCACGTCTCGTGGCAGTCGATCTTCTACATCAACGTCCCGATCGGCCTCGCGACCATCGGCGTCGCGTTCTGGAAGATCCGCGAGGCGAAGGGACAGGCCAACCGGGTCGACGTCCCGGGCGTGATCACCTTCTCCGCCGGCCTCTTCTTCGGGATCTTCGCGCTGGTCCGCGGCAACACCGAGGGATGGGGCAGCACGCTGATCGTCGCCTTCATCGCGCTCAGCGTGGTTCTCCTGGTCGCCTTCGTCGCGATCGAGCGTCGCAGCCGCACCCCGATGCTCAAGCTCGAGCTGTTCCGCAAGCGGGCGTTCACCGGCGCGGCGATAGCGGCCTTCTGCCTGTCGGCCTCGATGTTCTCGATGTTCCTCTACATCACGTTCTACATCCAGAACACGCTCGGCTTCGCGCCGCTGTCGGCGGGCCTGCGCTTCCTGCCGATCACGCTGCTGAGCTTCTTCGCCGCTCCGATCGCCGGCCGGCTGACCGAGCGGGTCCAGGTGCGCTTCCTCATGGGCGGCGGCCTACTGTGCGTCGCGATCGGCCTCTTCCTGATGGGCCACCTGGACGCCGACTCGACCTGGACGGCGCTGCTGCCGGGGTTCCTGATCGCCGGCATCGGCATCGGGCTGACCAACCCGCCGCTGGCGTCGACGGCGATCGGCGTGGTCGAGCCGCGCCAGGCCGGCGTCGGCTCGGGCATCAACAGCACCTTCCGTCAGGTCGGCATCGCCACCGGCATCGCCGCCTACGGGGCGATCTTCCAGTCGAGCCTCGCGAGCAAGCTGCCGAACGGCCCGCCCGGCGAGGCGCTGGCGCCAGGCCGCATCGACGCCGTGCCGCCCGGCCAGCGCGGGGCGTTCCTCACCGCGTACACCTCCTCGCTGAACGAGCTGTTCCTCATCGCCGCCACGGTGGCCCTCGTGGGCGCGGTGGCGGCGTTCGCCCTCGTCCGCCAGAAGGACTTCCACGCGCACGGGGCGCCGCCCGCCGGCGACCCGGCGTCCGGGGATCGCGAGCCGGCGGCCGCCGCCGCCTGAGGCCGGCCCCCGGCGCAAGACCGCTTGCAAGGGCGGCCGTGCGGCGCTCCGGAGCAGGACCCTGGCTACCTTGCGGCGAATGCGCGCCCGCTCCGCCCTGCTCCTGCCTGCCCTGGGGCTGCTCGCCGCGGCGCCCGCGCACGGCGCCGTGCCGCCCCCGGTGGAGCGCATCGCGCCCGGCGTGACGGCCGGCGGAATCGACGTCGGCGGCCTGTCGGTCCTGCAGGCCGCGCAGAAGCTGAAGGCCGAGGCGACCCCGCGGCTCCGGGCCGAGCCCATCGTCTTCGGCGTCGCCGGCCGGCCTTGGAAGCTCTCAGGCGCCACCGCCGGCCTCGAGGTCAAGGCGATCGAGACCGCGCAGGCCGCGCTCGTGGCGCCGGCCCCGGCGGAGCCCGCGGGCGGTGGCGTGCCCGCCACGATCGACGTGCCGCTGGTGATCACCCACTCGCGCGCCGCCGTGCGCACGTTCGTCGACGCCGTCGCCTCACGGGTGCGCCACGCGCCGCGCAACGCGACGCTGCGCATCACGCTGCGCAAGATGGTGGTCCGTCGCGCGAAGCACGGGCTGGGTCTGGACACCGCGGCCGCGCGCCGCCTCGTCGATGCGGCCCTCGACCGTCCGGGGCGCTCGCGCACGCTGCACAAGGCGCTGACCCGGCTCAGCCCGGCCGTGAGCGTCGCCGGCCTGCGGCGCGCGTACGGCACCGTGGTCACCGTCGACAAGGCGCACTTCCGCCTGCGGGTCTTCAAGCACCTGCGCTTCTCCAAGTCCTACGGCGTCGCCGTCGGGCAGCCCGCGTACCCGACCCCCAGCGGCCTCTTCTCCGTCCAGAGCAAGCAGGTCAACCCGACGTGGTCGGTGCCGAACTCCCCGTGGGCGGGCGAGCTCCAGGGCACGACCGTCTCGGGCGGCTCCGCGGCCAACCCGCTGAAGGCGCGCTGGATGGGGATCGTCAACGGCGTCGGGATCCACGGCACGGGCGAGGACTACTCGATCGGCTCCCGCGCCTCGCACGGGTGCATCCGGATGCACGTCTCCGACGTCGTCGATCTGTATCCCCGGGTCCCGGTCGGGACCCGCGTGCTGATCCGTTAGCGCGCGGCTCAGCCCGGCCGGCGTGGACGCGGCCCCGGTCGGTGGGCCGACCGCGGCCGCTCACCCGCCGGGGTGGTCCGGTGGTCCGCGGCGTCGCGGGGCTGGGCGCCCGGCGTCCGTGGCGGCGGCGGCGCCTCGTCCGGCCAGTGGCCGTGGGCGTCGTAGAAGTCACGTGCGGCGTCTTCCTCGTCGCGGTCGCGGTCGTTGCCGAGGCCGACGCGAAAGAGGACGTTCATGAGCCAGATCGCCAGCCCGGCGCCGATGATCCCGGCGCCGCCCTCGAGCGAGACGTCGTCCCCGCCACCGGCCACCATCACGGTGACGCCCACGAGCGTCACGACGGCCGGCAGCCAGATGCGGATGAACGGGAGCACGCATCGGCAGTGTGCCCGCGCGTGGCCCCGGACGCATCCTCGACCGCCGGGATAGCCTGCCCGGGTGCCGGTCCGGACCCGCCTGAGCCTCGACGAGCGCCGCGAGCAGCTGATCGCCCTGGGCGAAGTGCTCTTCGCCGAGCGCCCGTTCGACGAGGTTTCCGTCGACGACATCGCCGGTCGCGCCGGGATCTCGCAGGGGCTGCTCTACCACTACTTCGGCTCGAAGCGGGGCTTCTACGTCGCGGTGGTGCGGAGCGGCATCGCCGACCTGCGGCGCGCCGTCGCGGTCCCGCCGGGCCCCGACCGCACGCTGCGCTCGCTCGACGCCTACCTCGCCTACGTCGAGGAGCACGCGGCGGGCTACCTCCAGCTCCTGGGCGCCGGGATCGGCGCCGATCCCGAGGTCGCGGCGATCGTCGACGACCTGCGCCGCGAGCTCGCCGGCCGGGTGCTCGACGGCCTGCGGCAGTCCGGCTCGAGCTGGCCCGGCGCGGGCCCGCCGCCGCTGCTGCGCCACGCCGTGCGCGGCTGGATCGGGACCGTCGAGGGCGCGAGCCTGGACTGGGTCGCCCACCGCGACGTCCCGCGTGAGCGCGTCTGCGCCTTCCTCGGGCTCGCGCTGGCCGGAGTCCTGCGCGCCGCGGTGGAAGCCGACCCGGGCCTGGAGCTCCACCTCGAGCCCGGACTCGGCTGACCGGCTCGGACCCCGGGCATCCGGGGATGCCCGAGGGTCAGGGCGAGGCGGTCGCCGGGCGGTTCCCGAGTGTCAACGACAGCGTCTTGAGGTCGCCCCGCCGGCGGACCTGGACGGCGATCTTGTCCCCGGGCGCCTTGCCGGCGATCGCCTGGGCCACGCCCTCCGGCGACGTCACCCGCTTGCCGTCGATCGCGACGATCGTGTCGCCGCCCGTGCCGCCGGCGAAGGCCGGCGCCTCGAAGCCCGCTGCGGCGGCCGGGCCGCCGGGGCGGATCTCGGCGACCTGCGCACCCTGGCTGCCGTCGGCGGGCGGCGAGGTCGAGATCCCGATGTAGGGCCGGTCGATCTTCTGGCCGGCGCTCAGCTTCGGCACCACGTCGCGCAGCGCGTTCGACGGGACGGCGAACCCGATCCCGACGTTGCCGCCACCACCGCCGGCGGTCGCGATCTGCGAGTTCACTCCGACCACGCGGCCGCGCGCGTCGAGCAGCGGGCCGCCCGAGTTGCCCGGGTTGATGGGCGCGTCGGTCTGCAGCACCTTGTCGATCTGGAAGTTGTTCGGCGCGGTGATCTCCCGGCCGACTCCGGAGATGATGCCCGCCGTCACGGTGCGATCGAGGCCGAGCGGGAAGCCGATGGCCACCGCGAGGTCACCCACGTTGACCTTGTCGGAGTCGGCGAGCGGGAGCGCGGGGCGCCCGCGGATCGCCGCGGGGTCGACCTTCAGGACCGCGAGGTCCGAGGACTCGTCGCGACCGATGACCGTGGCCGGGATCGGCTTGGAGCCGTGCTGCTCGAGGACGACTTGGACGTTCGTGGCCGTGCCGACCACGTGGGCGTTGGTGACGATGCGGCCCGAGCCCTCGACGATGAACCCGGTGCCGCTGCCGCCCGCGCGACGGACCTGCAGGACGGAGCGCCCGTCGCGGGCGTAGATGGCGCCGGCGCGCGTGGCGTCCACGCCGCCCTTGGAGACGCCGAGCGGCTCGGCGAGCTTCGAGCGCTCGCTGCTCGAGTCGTTGCCGGTCAGCAGTGCGCCGAGTGAGAAGGCCGCGATGGCCAGCACGGCGCCGACGACGAGGCCGAGCACCAGTCCGCGGCGCCGGGGACGGCGGCCGCCGGTCTCCCGCGCACGATCGGCCGGAGGTGCGACGGGAGGCAGGAAGGCCGGCGCCGGCTCCTGCGGGCGCGTCGGCTCCTCCTGGGCGACGGCGGGGAGGCGGTCGGTCGGGGCGTCCGGCTCGGGGTCGCGCAGTCCGGGGTCGCGGTCGCCGGACCAGAGTGGTGAGGGTGCAGGCATGTCAGCTCGTACTCGTCGTGGGGCGGGGGTCCAGGGTGGTGTCCCCACATGAAGCGCGTGTAAGACCCACTTCCAGGCAGACGTGGCGCGTCACGCGCCTC
>JBBQZE010000084.1:0-11910 GCA_038207985.1 Solirubrobacterales bacterium | reverse complement strand
TCGCCACGCCCACCTCGATGCGCTCGTCCTCCGCGTCCAGCTCACGCTTGATGAACTCGTCCTGCGAGTCCACCGGGGGCGGGAAGGACGCGGGAACCGCGTTGGCGTTCGTACCAGCCATGAGGTGCTCTCCTGCGGTGTGGGTTGGCTCAGCCGCGCTTGGCCGCGATGGCCTCGGTGAGCTTGGGGACGATCTTGTTCAGGTCACCGACGATGCCCAGGTCGGAGAACTCGAAGATCGGGGCGTTCGCGTCCTTGTTGATCGCCACGATGTTCTCCGAGGACTGCATCCCGACCTTGTGCTGGATCGCGCCGGAGATGCCGGCGGCCAGGTAGAGCTTCGGGGCGACGGTCTTGCCCGTCTGGCCGATCTGGCCCGCGTACGGGTACCAGCCCGCGTCGACGACCGCGCGCGTCGCGGCCACGGCGGTGTTGCCGCCGAACGCCTTGGCCAGGTCCTGCAGGAGGTCGAAGCCCTCCGCGTTGCCGAGGCCGCGGCCGCCGGCGACCCGCGTGCCGGCGCCCTCGATGTCCACGTCGGCGCCGCGCTGCTCGCCGCGGGAGACGATGCTCGCCTGCGCCGCCTGGGCGGACGGCTCGACCGTGACCGGCACGACCTCGGCGCTGCCGCCAGAGGCCTTCGCCTCGAACGCGTTCAGGCGGCCGATGATGATGCCCTTGTCCTTGTAGCGGGACTGGGAGATGGCGGAGTCGCCGAGGATCGGGCGCTCGGCGACGAGCTTGCCGTCCTCCACGTTGACCCCCGTGACCTCCATGGTCACACCGGCGTGCAGGCGCGCGGCGAGGCCGGCGCCGACCTCGAAGCCGAGCAGGCCACCGCCGAAGAGGGCGTACTGGATGCCGTTCTCCTCGATGACCTTCGCCATCACGTCGATGACGGGCTGGGCGAGGCCCTCGGGGCCCTCGGCCTTGAAGACCTTCGCCGCGCCGTATTCGCCGAGCGTGGCGGCCAGCTCGTCGGAGATGCCCTCGCCGACGACGACGGCGTGGGCCGCCCCGCCGGTCTCGGCGGCGAGCTTGGCGCCCTCCGAGATGGCTCCCAGGGAGTTCTTGTTGAAGGCGCCCTCGTAGTGCAGCGCGTAGACCAGGATGTCGGCCACTTAGATCAGCTTCCTCTCGTCGAGCCAGGCCACGATCTTCTCGACCGTGTCGTTGGTGTCCTCGTCCTCGATGATCTGCCCGGCCGCCTTCTGTGGCGGGGCCTTGAACTCGCCGCACTGGACCTGCGAGCCGTCGGTGCCGACCATCGAGGTGTCGATGCCGGCGTCGGCGGCCCCGAGGGTCTCCAGCGGCTTCTTCTTCGCGCCCATGATCGCCTTGAGCGACGGGTAGCGCGGCTCGTTGATCGCGTCGCCGACGGAGATGACGGCCGGGAACGTGACCTGGATCGTGTCGTAGCCGTACTCGGCCTGGCGCTCGCACTTCACGCCGGAGCCCTCGACGTCCATCTTCACGACCTGCGTGAGCGACGGCATGCCGAGGTGCTCGGCCACGACGGCGCCGATCGTGTAGCACTCGCCGTCGTCGCTCTGCTGACCCAGCAGGACGAGGTCGGGGCTCTCCTTCTTGATCGCCGAGGCCAGGGCGTAGCCTGTGGCGGCGACATCGGAACCGGCGAGCGCGGCGTCGGTCAGGTGCAGCGAGCGGTCCGCACCGAGCGAGACCGCCTTGTGCAGCGCGCGGACGGCGGACTCAGGACCCATGGTGACGGCGACGATCTCGTCGACCTCGACCTCCCCGCCCTCCTTGAGCTGCATCGCAGCCTCGATGGCATGGGTGTCGTAGGGGTTGAGGTTCTTCTCCCCGGAGCGGTCCATGCGACCGGTGGACGGGTCGATGCGCTTGGTGACAGCAGCATCGGGGACCTCTTTGACCAGGACGCAGATCTTCACTTCGGCTCCCTTCGGGCAAACGGACGTTCGCAGTGTAGCTACGGGGTTGACTGACGAGTCAATCGGGCGCAGATGGTACGCGGGCGGCGGTGCGGGCGGCGTTCTCCCCCGCCCTACTGCCGGTGTACGGCGCCCTGGATGAAGTCGATGATCGCCTGGGTCGGCGCGCCCGGGGTGAACACCTCGGCGACCCCCAGGGCCTTGAGCTCGGGGATGTCGTCGGCCGGGATCGTCCCGCCCACGGTGACCAGCACGTCGTCGATTCCCTGCTCGGCCAGCAGCGAGACGATGCGGGGCACCAGCGTCATGTGGGCGCCCGAGAGGATCGACAGCCCGACGGCGTCGGCGTCCTCTTGGATGACGGTCTCGACGATCTGCTCCGGCGTCTGGTGCAGGCCGGTGTAGATGACCTCCATGCCGGCGTCGCGCAGGGCTCGCGCGATGATCTTCGCGCCGCGGTCGTGCCCGTCGAGGCCCGGCTTGGCGACGACGACGCGGATCTTCCTCTGCACGGTGGCCATGGCCGCGCTGACCTTATCGGCCCTCAGAAGGACGAGTCGGCCGCCATCGCGGCCACGACGCGGTCGGCCATCGTGCTCGCGCCGAGGTCGTTGAAGTGGATCCCGTCGTCGCGGCGCACGACCTGCACGCGGCCGTCGACCTCCATCGCGTCGCGGTAGCGCCCGCCCGGGGTGAAGATCGGGACGGTGTCCAGCACGGAGACCTGGCTGCGCCAGGGCTGTGCGGCGACCGTGACCGCCGCGTTGACGACGCGGGTGATCTTCGCGCGGGCCGCGTCGCGCGGTGTCGGGACGGTCAGCCAGTAGACGTGGGCCTGGCCGGCGCGGCGGTAGGCGTCCATGACGCGGCGCGCGCGGTTCGCGTACACGGCCGCCCAGCCGGCGCCGCAGCACCGGGCGTCGTGCCCGCCCGGGCCAGGCATGGGGAAGCCCTCGTTGGCCCCGATGAAGACCACCACGGCGTCCGGGCGCTGCTTGCGCGTCTGCTGGACCGAGAGCTTGCCCCAGTCCACGAGGTCGGCTTTGGACAGGCCGGTGCCGAGGTGCGGCTCGCGGACGACCTCGACGCCCTTGGGCGCGAGGCGGCGGGCGATCTGCTCGTCGAGCGGCGTCGAGAGCGAGTCGCCGGTGACGAGCACCTTGCGCAGCGGCCGCTTGGCGGGGGGGCGCTCGCCGAGCTCCGTCGCGGAGAACGCCTCCGGGGTCACCTGCGGCACCTGCCCGGACTGCGCGGCCGTGGCAGCCGAGGCGAACCCCCCGGAGTCGCCGAGGTCGGCGTCGGGGCCCAGCGGCGCGGTGACCTTGTTGACCTGTGCGTTCAGCGGCAGCTTGCCCGCCACCCAGCTCGTCGGCGCACCCACGGCCCGCACGACCTTGCCCTGGACGTCGCCACCGAGCTGCTTGCCCTGATGGGCGATCGAGCCGCCCTCGACGAGGACCAGCACCACCGCGCAGACGAGCATCGCAAGGATCCCGTCGCGCGCGGAGAAGCGCCGCGCGTTGCGGTCGAAGCGCTCCATCAGGCTGTCGTCGGTCGGTTCGTGCTCGGGCATGCGCGTCTTAGAATCTGAAGTAGATGAAGGGTGCCACGCCCTGGCCGGAGACGGTTGCGCTGACGACGATGACCAGCGCCGCCAAGCCGACGCCGAGGGCCCCGATCGGGAGGCGCTCGAAGCGACCCTGCAGCGCGAGCGTGCCGCGCTCCGGGAGCAGCTGCAGGCCGACCGTGGCCACGACGGCGAGCACGACGGGCACCGTGACAAGCGTGGCGGGGCCCGGCGTCACGAGGCGCGCGAGGAAGTCGCCGGCCAGGCCGACGCTCTGGGCGCGGAACAGGATCCAGCCGAACACCACGAGGTGGAACGTGACCGCCCAGCGCAGCCATACCGGCAGCTTCACCCGGCCGCCCCAGGCCTGCTCGAGCACCTGCATCAGCCCGTGGAAGCCGCCCCACAGCACGAACGTCCAAGCCGCGCCGTGCCACAGGCCGCCGAGCAGCATGGTCAGCATGATGTTGCGCCAGCGCATCCACTTGCCCTTGCGGTTCCCGCCGAGCGGGATGTAGAGGAAGTCGCGCAGGAAGCGAGACAGCGTCATGTGCCAGCGCCGCCAGAAGTCCTGGAACCCCGTGGCCTTGTACGGGCTGCGGAAGTTCTGCGGGAACACGTAGCCCATCAGCAGCGCGAGCCCGATCGCGATATCGGTGTAGCCCGAGAAGTCGCAGTAGATCTGCGCCGCGTAGGCGTACGCGGCCAGCCACACGTCGGGCGCCCCGTAGGCCTGCGGGACCCCGAAGACCGGGTCGACGACCTGGCGCGCGAGGAAGTCGGCGATCACGACCTTCTTGACCAGGCCGAGCCCGATCAGCATGAAGCCCGAGCCGACGGCGACGCGCGACGGGTCCCGCGGCGACGCGAGCTGCGGGAGGAACTCCTTGGCCCGCACGATCGGCCCCGCGACGAGGTGCGGGAAGAAGCTCAGGTACACGGCGACGTCGACGAGCCCGGCGGGCTCGACCTCACCGCGGTGCACGTCCACCACGTAGGAGATCGCCTGGAAGGTGAAGAAGCTGATGCCGACCGGCAGCGCGATCGTGAGCAGCGGCAGCGACGTCCCCAGGCCGATGCCGTCCAGCGCGTCGGCGAAGCCCGAGACGAAGAACGTGTAGTACTTGAAGAAGCCCAGCGCGACGAGGTCGAGCGCGACCGCCGCGGTCACGAGCGCCTTGCGCCACCGCACGTCGGCCGAGCGCGCGATGAGCCGGGCGAACAGCTGGTTTACGAGCGTCACCCCGCCCAGCAAAAGGCAGAAGCGCCAGTTGACCCCCGCGTAGAAGACGTAGCTCGCGACGACGATGAACGGCTTCCACAGCCGCGGCCGCGACATCAGCGCCCACGACAACGTGAGCACGACCGGGAAGAAGATCGCGAACTGGACGGTCGGGAAGAGCACGGCTACCCGGCCGCGGACAGCAGGCCGCCGACCCGCCCGAGCAGGTAGGGGCCGAGCGAAGCGGAGAACTCCGCGGTCAGGTGGTCGGCGTCCTTGTGCACGAGCGCGCCGCCGATGACGGGGAAGCAGAGCCGCGAGCTGCAGAAGAACCGCGTCAGGTCGACGACGCGCGCCCGTCGCGGGCGGCGCGCGGCGGCGACGAGCTGCGGGTCGGGCTGCACCGCGAAGCGCCGCGGCACGGCGCACGCCGGCCCGGCGCGGCGCCGGGCCGCCAGCGCGTCGTCGACACACCCGAGCGACGCGGTGGTGTTCCGCGGCACGTCACGCAGGACGACGACGCGCTTCACGGTGGGCGGCAGCGCGTCCCACGCCCGCAGGTAGCCCGAGACGCGGGCCTCGGCCTGCCCGCGCCCGCGGTCCGGGACGACGGTCGCGCCACGGTTGGCGGCGACGAACGCGGTGCTCACCTCGGGGTGGAGGCGGAACCACCGCAGCAGGCGGCGATTGCGCGCAACGCACTGGCGGCGCAGCGCCCCGTCGATCCGGGGGACGGCCAGGGTGAACGGGCATCCCGCGCGCGTGATCGCGTACCCACGCCAGCCTTTCGCGTTCGCGACGACGTTGAGCGCCGGGCGCCAGTGGCCCGCGTGGCTGTCGCCGATGAGCGCCAGGGTGCCGGCCGGGCGCTCCGGCCTCGCGTTCAGCCGGCACAGCCACCAGGACGCGGTGAGCTGGACCGTGACGCAGCCCGGGCTGGACTCCAGCAACGCATCGAAGGGCTCGGGGAAGACCACGAGGCGCAGCGCGGGGTTCGAGCACGGGTGCCCGGGATCCCGCGACGCCGCGCCGTAGCAGCGCTGGCCGGTGGGATCGGGGCGGGCGACGGGCGCGGCGGGCGCCCCGCCGGGGAGCAATAGGGCCAGCCCCGAGGCGGCGACGAGGGCGATGCGCGAGAGCGTCCGGGCCACGGGCGGCGCATGCTAACCCCGAGGACGGCGTCGGGAGCCACCCCGGTCGACCGGCTTGCGGCGCCCACGCGTCGTCTACGATCGCGCCGCACCGCCCCGACCGACCCGTCCGACCGAAGGAGCTCACCGTGCTGCGCCCCCGCCGCTTCGCCGTCCGATCACTGGCCGCAGTCGCCTGCCTCGCGGGTACGAGCGCCGTCGTCGCCACCGACGGCGTCGGCGCGAGCACCGTCGCCCGCTCGACGCGCTCGTGCTCGCCGCCGAAGTACCCCGGCCTGGGCTACTTCACGGCGGTGCGGGTCTCCGGGACCTCCTGCGCGACGGGCAAGAAGGTCGCGCTCGCCTACTACCGCTGCCGCGTCAAGCACGGCCGGGCGGGGCACTGCACGAGCCGCGTGCTGCACTTCCGCTGCACCGAGAAGCGCAACCGCATCCCGACGCAGATCGACGCCCGCGTCACCTGCAAGTACGGGTCGCGCACCGTCGTGCACTACTACCAGCAGGATCTCTAGGCCCCGGTCGCGTGAGGCGGCGTCGCCTCAGCGCCACGAGCGCTCGAGGCGCCGGACCGCCTGCAGCAGGTAGGGCCCGAGCGTCGTTGCGAACACCCGCGTGAGGTGGTGGACGTCCTTGAACACGAGCACGCCGCCGATCACCGCGTCGCAGCGGCCACCCGGGGTGCAGATAAAACGCGTCATGTCGACGACCTGGGCGCGCGCGGGCCCGAGGCGGCGGGCGGCGGTGGCGGCCGGGTCGGGCACCAGCGCGACCTTGCGACGCACCGCGCACGCCGGCCCGGGCGCCTTGCCCTCGGCGGCCGTCCGGTCGACGCAGTCGAGGGTGTCCGAGTGCACCTTCGGCGTGTCGCGGAGGACGACGATGCGCTTGATCGACGCGGGCAGCGACGCCCAGGCGCGCTGGTAGCCGTTGACCTTCGCCTCGGCCATCGTGCGGCCGGGCGGGACGAAGACGTTCCCGCCGGTGATGTTCGCGACGAAGGCGGTGTCGACCTCGGGGTGCTTGGCCAGCTGGCGCGGCACCTCCTTGACCCACTTCACGCAGCGCGAGCGCTGCGGTTCGGGCAGGTCGTAGGTGGCCAGGGAGAACGGGCAGCCCGTGTGGCTGACGGACAGGCCGTGCCACTGCTCGCCCGCGGCGACGACCTCCATCCCCGCGCGCCACATCGTGGAGTGGCTGTCGCCGATGAGCGCGAATGTGCGCTTGGCCGCCGCGGGCGGGAGGCCGAACTCGCAGATGCTCACCGCCTTCACCCGGGTCTTCGCCGTGCAGGCGGGGTTCGGCTCGTTCTTGGCCTCCAGGGTCGTCGGCACGACCGCCTTGGCGAGCGCCGGGTTGACGCAGCGCTTGGCGGGATCGTGCGACGCGGCGCCGAAGCAGCGCGGGTGCGCGGCCACGATGCGCTTCGAGGTCTGCTCCGCCTGGCGCAGGTTGTCCTTGACCTGGGCGATCCCGACGGAGGTGAACGCGAAGAGGCCGGCGCTGGCCACCGCCGCCAGGGCGAAGGTGAGGCGCGGGCCGCCGCGCCGCAGGACGGCGCTGCGGCGGACGGGGTCCTCCACCAGGACCTTGCTCGCCCACGCGGCGAGGATGCCCGCGATGAGGACCCCGACCCGGATCGGCGTCGTCAGCCCGTGGTGCAGGACGAACGGTGCGAGGACCAGCAGCGGCCAGTGCCAGAGGTAGAGCGAGTAGGAGACGTCGCCGAGGAACTGCACCGGCCGCAGGCGGAACGCGCGCGTCGGCGCGCCGCGGCCCCTAGGGGCGCCCGCGGCGATGACGGCGAGCGCGCCGAGCACCGGCAGCCCGGCGCGCCAGCTCGGGAACGGCGTGTCGCCCGAGAAGCGGAAGGCGACGAGCGCGATGAGCGCCAGGCCGCCCCACGAGAGCAGGGTGCGCGCCGCCGCGGGCCACCGGATCGAGGTCCCGGCGAGCGCCAGCAGGCCGCCCGCGCCGAACTCCCACGCACGCGTCGGCGTGACGAAGTACGCGCGCTGCGGGTCCGAGGCGGTGTCGAGCACTGAGTAGACGAAGCTCGCGAGCGTCACCGCGGCGAGCACCAGGAACGTGCGCCGCCGGCGGGTCAGCGCGATCATGCGCGCCCGGCGCTCGGCGCGCCGGCTCGGCGTCACGCCGGCCGCGACGGCGGGGACCTGGCGACGCCGGGCGGTCAGCGCGGCGAGCGTGATCAGCAGCGGCCAGACGAGGTAGAACTGCTCCTCTGCCGACAGCGACCAGAAGTGCTGCACGGGCGAGGCGCGGTCAGCCGCCGCGAGGTAGTCGACGCTGCTGGCCGCCAGGTGCCAGTTCTGCACGTAGAACGTGCTGGCTCGGATGTCCATGAAGAACGACTGCCAGTAGATGTCCGGGACGAACACGATCGTCGCGACGGCGCACACGAGCAGCGTGGTCAGCGACGCGGGCAGCAGCCGGCGCGCGCGCCGCGCCCAGAACCGCGTCAGCGAGACCCGGCCGGCGGCCTCGACCTCACGCATCAGGTGGGACGTGATGAGGAAGCCCGAGATGGCGAAGAAGACGTCCACGCCCACGTACCCGCCGGGGATCTGGTCCGGCCACAGGTGGTACAGCACCACGAGCATGACGGCGACCGCGCGGAGCGCCTGGATCTCGACGCGGATCTCCGTCGGCGGCGAGCCGCCGGCCGCCGGCGGCTCGCGGCGGCGCGGTGCCTCGCGCGGCTCCGGTGCCGGGAGCACGACCGCCAATCCACCCGCCGAACGGCCCCGGGCGCCCTCTTCGGCGCCTTCTCGGAAGTCGAGCATCACGCAGGAACGTAGCCCTTCGGCGGGCGTCAGAAGACCGGGGACTCGGTATAGGAGCCCCAGACGTCCTGCAGCGCGGTGATGATCTCGCCTTCGGAGACGTGGGCGCGGGCGGCGTCGAGGAGGGCCGGCATGAGGTTGCGGTCCTCGTGCACGGCGGTCTCCCGCAGCGCGGTCAGGCAGGCCTCGACCCTCGCGCTGTCGCGGGCGCCCTTGACCTCGATCACCCGGGCGATCTGCTTGGCCTCGAGGCTCGCGTCGAGGCGGTGGATCTCCGTGTGGCCGTCGTCGCCCTCGGTGAACGCGTTGACGCCGACCACGACGCGGTCGCCCGCGTCGATCTCGCGCTGCAGCTCATAGCTGGCATCGGCGATCTCGCGCTGGGGGTAGTTCAACTTCACCGCGGCGACCATGCCGCCGAGTTCGTCGATCTTGGCGAAGTAGGCAAGGGCCCTGGCCTCGATCTCGTCCGTGAGCGCCTCGACGAGGTAGGACCCGCCCAGCGGGTCGATCGAGTTGGCCACCCCGGTCTCGTGGGCGATGATCTGCTGCGTGCGCAGCGCGATGCGCACCGCCTCCTCGGTCGGCAGCGCGAGCGCCTCGTCGTAGGAGTTCGTGTGCAGCGACTGCGTCCCGCCGAGGACACCCGCGAGCGCCTCGATCGCCGTGCGCACGATGTTGTTGAGCGGCTGCTGGGCGGTCAGCGAGACCCCGGCCGTCTGCGTGTGGAACCGCATCAGCCACGACTTCGGGTCCTTCGCGCCGAACGTGTCGCGCAGCTCACGCGCCCAGATCCGGCGCGCGGCGCGGTACTTCGCGATCTCCTCGAAGAAGTCGATCTGCGCGTTGAAGAAGAAGCTCAGGCGCGGCGCGAAGTCGTCGACGTCCAAGCCGCGCGCGACGGCCTCTTCGACGTAGGTCAGCCCGTTCTTCAGCGTGAAAGCGAGCTCCTGCGCGGCCGTGGCCCCCGCCTCGCGGATGTGGTACCCCGAGATCGACACCGAGTTGAAGCGCGGCATCTCCTGGGTGGAGTACTCGATCATGTCGCCGAGCAGCCGCATCGCGGGGTCGATCGGGAAGCACCACTCCTTCTGGGCGATGTACTCCTTGAGGATGTCGGCCTGGATCGTTCCGTTCAGCCGGTCCGGCGTGACGCCTTGACGCTCGGCGGCGACGACGTAGAAGGCGAGCATGATCGCGGCGGGCGCGTTGATCGTCATCGACACGCTGACCTCCCCGAGGTCGATGCCGGAGAACAAGGTCTCCATGTCGTCGACCGTGTCGATCGCCACGCCCTCGCGGCCGACCTCGCCCAGCGACAGCGGCGAGTCGGAGTCGTGGCCCATCAGCGACGGCATGTCGAAGGCGGTCGACAGGCCGGTCTGGCCGTGGTCGAGCAGGTAGTGGAAGCGCGCGTTCGTCTCCTCCGCGGTCCCGAAGCCCGCGAACTGGCGCATCGTCCACAACCGCCCGCGGTACATCGACGGGTACACCCCACGGGTGAACGGGAACTGGCCCGGCAGCCCGATCCGGTCGGCCGGCGGCAGGTCGGCCTCGGTGTACAGCGGGCGCACGGCCTCGTTCGACAGCGTGGTGAACGGCACGTCGCGCTCGGGCGTCGCCGCGAACGCGTGCTCCCAGCCCTCGAGCGGGGTCTGCTCCGTCGTGGACATGGCGTCAGCGTACCCGCGGCGCCTGCGCCGCCCCCTCGCGGGCGAGGTCCTCGGACGCGCCCTAACGCGTGACGCGCCGCACGGCGACGCTGCGCCCCGCCGTGCCCACCAGCGCGGCGGCCAGCAGCGCCACGCCGCCGGTGAGACGCCGGCCGAGGCGGTCGAAGCGCATGACGTCCCAGCCCTCCTCCTTGGCGACCGCGGCGAGCGCCTTGTCCGGGTTCACGGCGACGGGGTGCCCGACCGCGCGCAGCATCGGGAGGTCGGACTCCGAGTCGGAGTAGCCGTAGCTCGTCGCGAGGTCGATGCCCGCGGTCTCCGCGAGCTCGCGCATGGCGACCACCTTGCCCTCGCGGTAGGTGAACGGGCCGCCGGGGCGACCGGTGTAGACGCCGTCGACGACCTCCGAGCGGGCGCCGATCGCGCCGTCGAAGCTCAGGACGTGGGCCATCATCTCGGCCATCTCCTGAGAGGCGGCGGTGACGATGTAGGCGCGCCGCCCGGCGTCCTGGTGTGCGTAGGCCGTCTCGAGCATCTGGGGGTAGACGCGGGGCAGGACGCCCGCGAGCACCTTCGGCGTCATGCGCTGGAAGTCCACGACCCGGCGCCCGCGGATCATGTCGGAGACCTCGGCCTTGACCTGGTCGGTCGCCGCGTCGGTGGAGCCCTGCAGGCGGAACTTCACGTTCTGCCACCCGTAGCGCGCCATCTGCTTGCGGCTCAGCAGGCCCGCGCCCCGCGCCGCGCGCGCCCAGTGCAGCCCGGACGAACCGGCCATGAGCGTCTTGTCGAGGTCGAAGAAGGCTGCGCCGTCAGCCATGGACCTTCAACACCAGCGCGTCGCCCTGGCCGCCGCCGGAGCAGATCGCCGCGACGCCGTAGCCACCGCCGCGTCGCCGCAGCTGCTGGACGAGCGCGCCGATGATGCGCGCGCCGGAGGCGCCGATCGGGTGGCCGAGGGCGACCGCGCCGCCGTTGACGTTCACGCGGTCCTCGTCGATGCCGAGCATGCGCAGCGACTGCAGCGTGACCGACGCGAAGGCCTCGTTGATCTCCCAGAGGTCGATGTCGGAGGGCTGCAGGCCGGCCTTGTCGAGCGCCTTCATCGCGCTGAGCGCGGGCGTGGTCTGCAGGATCGCGGTGTCGCCCGCGGTCTGGGCGTGGGCGATGATCTCGGCCAGCACGGTCTTGCCGTTCGCCGCGGCCCACTCGTCGCTGGCGAGCACGACCGCGCCGGCGCCGTCGTTGACCCCGGGGGAGTTGCCGGCGGTGTGCGAGCCGTCCTTGCCGTGGAGGCCCGGCAGCTTCGCCAGCGCCTCGATGCTCGAGCCGCGGCGCGGGCCCTCGTCGACCTCGACGACGGTGTCGCCCTTGCGGCCCTTGACGGTCACCGGGACGATCTCGTCGCTCATGCGGCCCTCGTCGATCGCGGCGAGGGCGAGCTCGTGCGAGCGCAGCGCCCAGCGGTCGAGGTCGGCGCGGGTGAGCTCGAACTGCTCGGAGGTCTCGGTCGCCTCGACGAACATCTGCTTCCCGCTGAAGGGGTTGGTGAGGCCGTCGTGGACCATCGCGTCGAGGGTCTT
>JBBQZE010000083.1:0-12117 GCA_038207985.1 Solirubrobacterales bacterium | reverse complement strand
GGCAGCGGGACTTCGCGCTCTTGTGGACCGGGATGACGGTCTCGCTGCTCGGCGACGGCATCTACCTCGTGGCCCTGGCCTGGCAGGTCTACGACCTCACCGACTCGCCCGCGGCCCTTTCGCTGGTCGGCTTCGCCTGGTCCCCGCTCTCGTTCGCGCTGACCGCGCCGATGGTCGCGCTCGCGGGCGCCGACGCGACCCTCCTCGCCGGCGGCCTGCTGGGCGGCGGGCTCACCGCGGCGACCTACTGGCTGGTCCCGGCGCTGCGGGCCGACGACCGCCGCGCGGTCCGGGAGGCGGAGCCCCGCGATCCTCCGGCCGGCGATCCCCGGCTCACGCCGCGGGCCGCGTCATAGTGCGCGCTCGTGCCGCCCGTGCTCCTGACCCCGCTGCGCCACCGCGACTTCGCCCTGCTGTGGGTCGGCATGACGGTCTCGCTGCTCGGAGACGGGATCTACATGGTCGCGATCGCCTGGCAGGTCTACGACCTGACCGGCTCGCCCACCGCGTTGTCGCTCGTCGGCGTCGCCTGGTCGCTCGGGATGGTCGCCCTGCTGCTGGTCGGCGGCAAGGTCGCCGACCGGGTCGACCGGCGCCGCCTGCTCGTCGCGGCAGACGTCATCCGGTTGGTCGCCGTCGGCGCGATGGGCGTCCTGGCGGTCGCGGGCGTCGTCGCGGTCTGGCACCTCATCGCGCTCTCGCTGGTGTTCGGTGTCGGTGAGGCGTTCTTCGCCCCGGCCTTCTCCTCGCTCATCCCGCAGCTGGTCCCCCAGGACGACCTCGTGCAGGCCAACGCGCTGCAGCAGGTGGTGCGCCCGGGGGCCCTGCGCCTGATCGGGCCCGCCCTCGGGGGGGTGCTGGTCGCCGCGTTCGGCGCCGGCACCGCGTTCCTGGCCGACGCGGCCACCTTCGCCGTCAGCATCGCCTGCGTGCTGGCGATCCGCGCCCGGCCGCACGCCGTCGACGCGGCGCTCGGCGAGCTCGACGGCGGGATCCGCGAGGGCCTGGCCTGGGCCCGGGCCCACACGTGGTTCTGGGCGAGCCTCGTGATGACCGCGCTCGGGATCCTGCTGACCCTGGGGCCGCTGGAGGTCCTGCTGCCCTACGTGGTCCGCAACGAGATCGATGCGCCGGCCAGCGCGTTCGGGCTGGTCCTCGCGGCCGGGGGCGTGGGCGGCATCACGGGCGGGCTGCTGATGAGCCGGCGCGGGCTGCCCGAACGGCCGCTGCGGTTCATGTTCCTGTGGTGGGCGCTGGCCGCCGTGGCGATCGCCGCCTACGCCGTCGCCACGGCGGTCTGGCAGCTCGTCGGGTTGACGTTCCTCTACGGGCTCGGCATGACCTCGGGGATCGTCGTCTGGGGGACGCTGATGCAGACGCGCATCCCGAACCGGGTGCTCGGGCGCGTCTCCAGCGTCGACTGGACGGTCTCGATCGGCCTGGCCCCGGTCTCGTTCGCCCTCACGGGCCCGATCGCGGACGCGGTGGGTGCCGACGCGACGCTGCTCGGCGGCGGCCTCCTCGGAGGCGCGCTGACCTTCGCCATCTACTACCTCGTGCCGGAGCTGCGCGCCGACGACGCGCGCAGCGCCGCGTCAGCGCAGGGCGGCGACGTCGTCGAGGAAGCGGGGATAGCTGACGG
Organism: Solirubrobacterales bacterium; assembly: GCA_038207985.1. Classification (GTDB taxonomy): domain Bacteria; phylum Actinomycetota; class Thermoleophilia; order Solirubrobacterales; family Solirubrobacteraceae; genus Paraconexibacter. The sequence continues at coordinate 10,475 of JBBQZE010000083.1, read as the reverse complement.
CGGCGGCGTCCATGCCGACGACCTCGACCCCGTCCCGGGACGCTAGGCCCGCGACCGCGCCGAGCATCGCGATCCGGTGGTCGCCGTGGGCTTCGATCCGTCCACCGCGCAGGCCGTCGGTGCCCTCGACCACGAAGCCGTCGGCGGTCGCCTCGATCTCCGCGCCGAGACCCCGTAGGCCCTCGACCACGAGCGTGATGCGGTCGCTCTCCTTGACCCGCAGCTCCTCGGCGCCCTGGACGACGGTGGTCCCCTCGGCAAAGCAGCCGAGCAGCGCGACGAGCGGCAGCTCGTCGATCGCCAGCGGGACCTCGTCCGGCGTCACCGTGGTGCCCACGAGCGGGCCGGCGGTGACGTCGAGGTCGGAGACCGGTTCCTCGGCCACCACGCTGGTCGAGGGTCCCTCGAGGTCGCCCACGACGATCGCGCCCATGCGCTCGAGGATGCGCAGGAACCCGGTCCGGGTCCAGTTGACCGAGCAGTTCGTGATCAGCAGGCGCGACTGCGGCACCAGCACGCCGGCCGCGATCAGGAAGGCGGCCGAGCTCAGGTCCCCCGGCACGGTGATCTCGTCGCAGACGAGCTCGTCCTGGTTGGTGACGCGGACGCCGTCGGCCGTGCGCTCCACCCGCACCCCGGCGGCGCGGAGCATGCGCTCCGTGTGGTCGCGGCTCGGCGACGGTTCGGTGACCGTCGTCGTGCCGTCGGCGGAGAGCGCGGCGAGCAGCACGCAGGACTTCACCTGGGCGGAGGCCACGGGCAGCCGGTAGTCGATGGCCTGCAGGCGCGTCCCGTGCAGCGTGAAGGGCGGCAGCCGGCCCCCGGTGGCCTCGATCCGGGCACCCATGAGCCGCAACGGCTCGGCGATGCGGTCGACCGGCCGGCGCCGGATCGACGCGTCGCCGTCCAGGGTGTACGAACGGCCCTGCTGGCCGGCCAGCCAGCCCGGGAGCAGACGCATGAGCGTGCCGGCGTTGCCGACGTCGATCGGCCCGTCGACGGGCACGGCCTCACGCAGGCCGGTGCCTCGCACGACGATGTGCTCCGGGTGCTCCTCGACCAGCGCGCCCAGCGTGCGCATGGCGTTCAGGGTCGAGGTCGTGTCCGCCGCGTCGAGGTAGTTGCGGATGACGACGGGCTCGACGGCCATCGTTGCGAGCAGCGCCGCGCGATGCGAGATCGACTTGTCCGCGGGCGGCTCCACGGTGCCCCGCAGGCGGGTGGCGGGCTCGATGAAGACGTTCACGAGGTGGTGAGTCCCTTCTCGGAGATGAGCGTGAGGGCGCGGTCGGCGTCCGTCGCCCGGACCCAGAGGGCGATCGTGCCGGTCGAGCCGTCGAGGGCGGGCGCGAGGGACATGTCGGAGATGTTGATGCCCGCGCGGCCCATCGTGAGCGCGAGCTCCGCGACGACGCCGGGCCGGTTGGGGACCACGACGCGGAGCTCGGCCAGCGGGCCGCCGTGCACCCCGGCCGCTTGGAGCTCCGAGCGCTGCTCGGCGGCGCGCTCCTGCCAACGACCCAGGTCGCCGAGGCGCGAGCGCACGTCCTGCAACGCGGCGACGACCTCGTCGAGCTGTGCACCGAGCGCCGCGGCGTTCTCCGCGTAGATCTGGCGCCACAGCTCGGGGTTCGCTCCCGCCACCCGGGTCGCATCCCGGAACGAGCCGCCCGTGGCGGGCATCGCGTCGCCGCCGAGCGCGGAGTGGCCCTGGGCGACCAGCACGTTGGCGAGCACGTGCGGCAGGTGCGACACAGCCGCGAGCACGCGGTCGTGCTCGTGGTGGTCGATCGCGGTGGGCACCGCGCCCAGCCCGGCCACGAAGCGGTGCAGGCGCTCGTACTTGTCCCCCGGCGTCCGCACGCGGGGCGTCAGGTACCAGGTGGCGGCGTCGAAGAGGTCGGCGCGGGCATGGGCCACCCCCGAGGTCTCCGCCCCGGCGAGCGGGTGGCCGCCGATGAAGCGCAGGTCGTCCACGGCGTCGACCAGCGCGCCCTTGACCGACCCGACGTCGGTCACCACGGCGTCCTCGCCGGCGTGGGCCAGCGCGAGGCGCACGTGCTCCTCCAGCAGCCCGACGGGCGTCGCGACGACCCACACATCGACGCCACTCGGCGCCCCGGGCGGCAGCGCGAGGAGGTCGTCGACGGCGCCGCGGCGGCGGGCGGCCTCGAGCGCGGCGGGGCTCGCGTCCCAGCCGAGGACGTGCGCACCCAGGCGCTCGCGGGCCGCGAGAGCGACCGACCCGCCGATGAGCCCGACGCCGAGGACCGCGATGCGCACGCTGGTGAACCTAGAGGGCGAGAGCGGTGAGGTGTCGCCTGCGGCGACGATCCGGCAAACAGCTGTATCGCCTTCGGCGATGGATCCAGCAAACAGCTGTATCGCCTTCGGCGATGCTCCGGCAAACAGTTGTATCGCCTTCGGGGATGCTCCGGCACACAGCTGTATCGCCTTCGGCGATGGATCTCGCGACCGCAAGCGGTCGCTCGCGTTTCGACTGACGACGTCAGAACGACGTCAGAAGGCGCTCAGCGCCTTGCCCGCCAGCGCGGTGGCCTGCTCGACCTTGTGCGCGTAGGCCGCGAAGTCCTCGCCGCGCAGCTGCTGCGGGCCGTCGCAGACCGCGGCGTCGGGGTTCGGATGGACCTCGACCACGATCCCGTCGGCGCCGACCGCTGCCGCCGCGAGCGAGAGCGGCTCGACGAGGTCACGACGGCCCGCAGCGTGCGACGGGTCGACGATCACCGGCAGGTGGGACATCTCCTTGAGCACCGGGACTGCGGTCAGGTCGAGCGTGAAGCGGTAGGCGGTCTCGAACGTGCGGATGCCGCGCTCGCAGAGCAGCACCTTCTCGTTGCCCTCCTTGAGGACGTACTCCGCCGCCATCAGCAGCTCCTCGAGCGTCGAGGAGAACCCGCGCTTGATCATCACGGGGATGCCGGAGCGCCCGATCTCGGTCAGCAGCGTGTAGTTCTGCATGTTCCGCGCGCCGAGCTGGATCATGTCCGCGACCTCGGCGACGGCCTCGATGTCGCGGGCGTCCATGCACTCCGTCACGATCGGGAGCCCCGTGCGGTCCTTGGCCTCCTGGAGCAGCTTGAGCCCCTCGACGCCGAGCCCGTGAAAGGCGTACGGGCTGGTGCGGGGCTTGTAGGCGCCGCCGCGCAGCATCGTCGCGCCGCCCTCCTGGACCTGCTCGGCCGCGAGCAGCAGCTGGTCGCGCGACTCGACGGTGCACGGCCCGGCGATCAGCGCGAAGTGGTCCCCGCCGACCTTGCGCCCGCCGATGTCGAACACGGAGCGCTCGCCGTGCCCGAACTGGTGCGAGGCGAGCTTGTAGGGCTTCGTGATCGGGACGACGCGGTCGACGCCGGCGTCGGCTTCGAGCTGGAGGTTCGAGATGTGCTCGAGGTCGCCGATCGCACCGATCACGGTGTGGGCCTCGCCGCGCGAGGGGTGCGCGCGGGCGCCCGCCGCCTCGATGCGCGCGATCACGCGCTCTACGGCTTCGGGGGTGGCGTCCTGCTTCATGACGATCATCATTCGGGCGGTCCTTTCGCGACCTGGAGAGAGCTCTTGAGTGGTCCTGCGGCCACGGGGGCCATCGGAGGCGGCGCTCGACCCTGAGGTCTCGAGGGGTCAGACGGCGTGTTGCAGCCGGCCGAGCGCCTAGCTAAATCGCCAGGTGGCGAAGGACGGATACGTGCCAGGAGTACGGGTGCTGAGGGGCTGGCGCGTCACGTCGGCGCAGATGATGGCACAGCCGGAGCCGCCGGACCGCCCCCCTCGGGCTTGACCGCCCTCTCGGAGGGGCAGGAGCACCCGACCACGACGAACGGAGCAGACATGGCCTCAAAGGGCACAGCGCAGTGGAAGGGCGACCTCAAGAGCGGCAGCGGCACGTTCAGGGCGGGCGAGGACATCACGGGCAGCTACTCCTTCAAGTCGCGCTTCGAGGACGGTGACGGCGCAAACCCCGAGCAGCTCATCGGCGCCGCCCACGCCGCCTGCTTCTCGATGGCGCTCTCCAACGCCCTGGCCGAGGCGGGCACCCCGGTCGACTCGGTGGACACGACCTCCGTCGTGACGCTCCGGATCGTCGACGGCGCGCCGACGATCACGAAGATCGCGCTCACGACCACGGGCGCGGTCCCCGGCCTCGACGAGGCGGCCTTCCAGGCGGCGGCGCAGGACGCCAAGGAGAACTGCCCCGTCAGCAAGGCGCTCGCCGGGGTCCCCGAGATGACGCTCGAGGCCTCGCTGGCGAGCTAGCGGCGCCCCGGCGCTACTGACCGAGGAGGGGGCGCAGCTCGCGGAGGAAGCGGGCGTTCTGCTGCGGGGTCCCGTAGGTGACCCGCAGCGCTCCCTCCCGGCCGAGCGCCGTTCCCGCCCGGACGAGGACGCCGCGCTCGGCCAGGCCGCGGACGACGTCGGCCTCGACGATGTCCTCCGGCAGGTCGAACCAGGCGAAGTTGGCCTGGGAGACCGCGGGCTCGATGCCGAGCTCACCCAGCCCGAGCTCGAGCTCGGCGCGGGCCATCACCGCGCGCTCGACCCGGGCCGCGACGGCGTCCTGGTGCTTGAGCGCCTCGATCGCGGCAGCCTGCGCCGCGGCGTTGCAGAAGAACGGCTGGCGGACCTGGTCGACCGCCTGGACGAAGCGCTCGTCTCCGCACAGCGCGTAGCCCACCCGCAGCCCGCACAGGCCGTGCACCTTGGAGAACGTGCGCAGCAGCACGAGGTTCGCGTGGCGCGCGAGCAGGTCGATGCTCGCGTCGGGGTCCTCCAGCAGGCTGAACTCGCAGTAGGCCTCGTCGAGCAGGACCGCGACGTGCTTCGGCACCTGGGCGACGAACGCCTCGATCTCGGCCAGCGGCAGCGCCGTGGAGGTCGGGTTGTTCGGGTTGCAGACGATCACCAGCCGCGTCGCGGCGGTGATCTCGCGCAGCATCGCCGGCAGGTCGTGCTCGTGGTGCTCGTCGACGGGCACCCGGATGCCGGTGGCGCCGCTGGCGGCCTCGAGCTGCGGGTAGACCGAGAAGCTCGGCCAGGCGTAGACGAGCTCGGCCCCCGGCTCGAGCAGCGCCTCGCCCGCGGCCAGCAAGACGTCGCAGGAGCCGTTCCCGATCGCGATCCGCTCGGCGGGCACGCCGTAGCGGTCCGACAGCGCGCTGCGCAGCCCGCGGTTGGTCGGGTCGGGGTACCGGTTCAGCCCGCCCAGCACGCGGGTGACGGCCTCGATCACCGCCGGCAGCGGCGGGTCCGGCGACTCGTTCGACGCCATCAGGGCGACGTCCTCGCCCAGGGCGTAGCCCGCCGCGGCGGGGTAGACGGGGATGCGCGCGACCCGCGCGGAGTACTCGATCGCCATGGGCCGCAGGATACGGCCCGCTACTGCGCCCCTTCGAGGTCCTGGCGGAGCGCCCGCGCCTCACCGAGGTAGACGTGGCGCGCCTCGTGCTCGTCGTCGGCGTGGTAGTGGATGAGCACCCGGATGATGGACGGCAGCGCGCCCGGGACCGGGATCTCGCGGGCGCAGAGCAGCGGGACCTTGCCGAAGCCCAGGTTCCGGGCGGCCACCGCGGGGAACTCCGCGTCCAGGTCGTCGGTCAGCGTGAAGATGCACGAGACGACGTCGTCGGGGCCGATCTGGTTGCGCTTCATGATCTCGCGCATCAGCCACTCCGTCGCGCCCAGGATGGCCGCGGGCTCGTTGCGGTCGACGGACGAGGCGCCGCGAAGGGCGAACAGGCGCATCAGGTGGTCTCTCCCATGAGCGCCGTGATGATGTCAGGCCCGCTGGCCCTGGCGCCCCGTCGGCACCCCGGCCTCGCGGGTCGGCGTGCGCAGGCGCTCGACCTCGGCCGGGGAGAGCTTGCGCACCCCGCCCTGGGCGAGGTCGCCGAGCCGCAGCGGGCCGTAGGCGACGCGCTGCAGCGCCTTGACGGGGTGGCCGACCTCCGCGCACATGCGCTTGACCTGCCGCTTGCGGCCCTCGTGGATGGTGAGCTCGAGGACCCCCTGGCGCAGCTGCCGCACCTTGGCGGGCGAGGTCATGCCGTCCTCGAGCTTCACCCCCTCCCGCAGGCGCCGCAGCTCCGGCTCGCGGACGGGGCCGTGCTCCACCTCGGCGAGGTAGGTCTTCGGCACCTCGAAGCTCGGGTGGGTGAGGCGGTGGGCGAGGTCGCCGTCGTCGGTCAGCAGGATCAGGCCGGTGGTGTCGGCGTCGAGGCGCCCGACGGGGTACAGGCGCGTGCCGGGTGACCGCACGAACTCGACGACGGTCTTGCGCCCGTGAGTGTCCCGGGCGGTCGAGACGACCCCGGGCGGCTTGTGGAGGAGGTAGACGACCCGGTCGGAGCCCGGCTCCGCAGCGCGCAGCGTCTTGCCGTCCACGCGGATGTGCTCCTGGCCGCCGACGTCGCGTGCGGGGTCGGTGACGACCTCGCCGTCGACCTCCACGCGCCCGTCCCAGACGAGCTGCTCGGAGGCCCGGCGCGAGGCGACGCCGGCGTGGGCGAGGTGCTTTGCGAGCCGCATGGTCTGTCTACGTTGTCACCATGGGCGGGTGGATCCCGTCCTCCTCGAGCAGACGCTGGCCGACTCGGGCCATCCGGCCTTCCGTGGACGCCAGGTCTGGGAGTGGGCCGCGCGGGGCGCCCGGGGCTATGAGGAGATGTCGAACGTCCCGGCCGCGCTGCGCGAGCAGCTCACCGCGACGGTGCCGTTCTCCTCGCTCGAGCTCGTCCGCGAGGCGCACGCGAGCGACGGCACCGTCAAGGCGCTGTTCCGCACCCACGACGGCCGCGCGGTCGAGGCGGTGCTGATGCGCTACCGCGACGGCCGCAGCTCCCTGTGCCTCTCCTCGCAATCCGGCTGCCCGCTGACGTGCACGTTCTGCGCGACGGGCGCGATGAAGTTCGGCCGCAACCTCACCGCGGGCGAGATCCTCGACCAGGCGCTGCACTTCCGCCGCGACCACGAGGTCAACCACGTCGTGTTCATGGGGATGGGCGAGCCGATGATGAACCTCGCAAGCGTCCTGGAGACATGCCGGCGCCTGCCGTCGGTCGGGGTCACCCACCGCCGCACCGCCGTCTCCACCGTCGGGTGGATCCCCGGCATCGACGCCCTCGCCGAGGAGCCGATGCCGATCCGGCTCGCGCTCTCGCTCCACGCGGCCGACGAGGCGCTGCGCTCGCAGATCATGCCGGTCAACGACCGCTACCCGCTCGCGGAGGTGCTCGCGGCCTGCGACCGCTTCTACGAGGTCAAGCGCCGCCAGGTGTTCATCGAGTACGTGATGCTCAAGGACGTGAACGACGGCGCCGTCCACGCGCGGCAGCTCACCGACGTCCTCGACCCCAAGCGCTACAAGGTCAACCTGATCCCCTACAACCCGACGGGGATGTACGACGGCTCCTCCCGCGCGACGATCGAGCGCTTCCGCGCGCTGCTGGAGGAGCACGGCCTGCGCGCGACCGTCCGCCTGACGATGGGTCGCGACATCGACGCCGCGTGCGGGCAGCTCGCCGCGCGCGAGGCGGCCACCGCCGCGCCGTGAGCGACGGCGTCCGCCTCGACAAGTGGCTCTGGGCCGCGCGCTTCTACAAGACGCGCGGGGTCGCCGCAGAGAGCGTGAAGGGCGGCTTCGTGCGCTTCGGGCCCGAGGAGCAGCGGACGAAGCCGGCGCGCGAGGTCGTCCTCGGGGACCTCCTGCGCATCCAGACCGAGCACGGGCGCTTCCACGTCGAGGTCGCCGGCCTCAGCGAGCACCGCCGCCCGTCGGCCGAGGCCGTGCAGCTCTACGCCGAGACCGAGGAGAGCCGCCGCAAACGCGAGGAGTTCGCGGCGTTGCAGAAGGCCACGGGGGTGCCGATCGGGCAGCCCGGGCCGCGGCCGACCAAGCGCGACCGCCGCCGCTTCGAGGCGACGCCGGGCACCCGCCGCTCGCGCGACTAGCCCTGCGGGTCGGCGCCGACGGGGCCGCCCGCGCGAGCCTCGCCGGCGCGCAGCAGGCGCTCGCGGAGGTCCGCGGTCTCCTCCGGCGACGGGTCCCAGCGAGCGGTGTCGGGCAGGTCCTCGAGCGAGGCGAGGCCGAAGAGCTTCAGGAACAGCGGCGTGGTGCGGAAGAGCACGGCGCCGAACTGCGAGCGGCCGGCCTCCTCGATCATCCCGCGCTCGAGGAGGGTCGCCGACGCCGAGTCGGCCGAGACGCCGCGGATGCGGGTGATCTCCGGGCGCGAGACGGGCTGCAGGTAGGCGACGATCGAGAGGGTCTCGGCCTGGGCCGGCGTCAGCGGCGGCGTGCGCGGCTTGGCCAGCAGCCGCCGGGCGGCGTCCTCGGCCTCGGGCGCGGTGGCCAGCGTGATGCCACCCGCGACCTCCTTGATCTCCATCCCGCGGGAACCCGGGACGTAGGCGGCCCGCAGCGCGGCAAGGGCGGCGTCGAGCTCGGCGGGCTCGCACTCCAAGGCGTCGAGGAGGTCGGCGCCGGAGACGGGCTCCGGCGAGACGAAGAGCAGCGCCTCGAGCTGGCGCGTCAGGGCCGCGCTCACGCGCCGGGCCCCGCCGCGGCCCCGAGCGCCTGCGCCCGCGGGGCGCAGGGGGTGATGTGGATCTCCGCGAAGGCCTCGGACTGCGTCCAGGTCGCCTCGCCCTGCTTGTAGAGCTCGAGCAGCCCGAACAGCGTGACCGCGACGGTCACCCGGTCGGCGTCGCGCACCGCGTCGGAGAACGTGCAGGCCCCGGCGCGCAGCAGGGTCCGCAGGTGGGTGAGGCGCTCGGCCACCGTGACCCGCACGAGCGTGATGTGCTCCAGCGAGATCGGCGCCGGCATTCGCAGCAGCCCGCCGGCCGCCTCGCCGAGCTGGGCGGGGTCGTAGACCGCCGCGACCGTCTCCGCGTCGGCGAGGACTGCGCGCTTGAGGAAGCCGGGGAGCGGCGCCGCCCGGTAGCGGTACCCGTGCTCGCCGGCCAGGCGCTCGGCCAGGTGCTCGGCGGCCTGCCGGTACCGGCGCGCCTCGAGCATGCGGGTCAGCAGCTCCTCGGCGGCCTCCCCGGGCTCGAGGTCCTCCAGCACCTCCTCTTCGGCCTGCGGCAGCATCAGCCGCGACTTCAGCTCGAGCACCGCGGCGATCAGGACCAGGAACTCGGTCGCGACGTCGAGGTCCAGCTCCCCCCGCGCCTCGAGGACGTCGAGGTAGGAGACGACCACGTCGGCCAGCTCGACCTCGAGCAGGTCGACCTCCTCCCGCAGGACGAGCGTCAGCAGCAGGTCGAAGGGACCCGTGAAGACCTCCAGGTCGAGCTCGAGCTCCTCGAGGGTCGTGGCCACGACGCGCAGTGTGGCGCGCGGACCGGTCGTCTCGCCGGGCGGACCGTCGATGCGTCGCGCGGCCCCGGGGGTGTGCGGCTCAGCGCTCCGAGGTGGAGCTTTGCGCCTCACACCCCCTACTCAGCGGCGGCGGGGGCCCACGCCCATCGCCTCGCGGACGTCCGCGAGCACCGGCGCCGCGAGGGCACGGGCGTGATCGGCGCCCTCGACGAGGATCGCCTCGAGGCGGTCCTCGTCGGCGCGCAGCTCCGTGTAGGCCTCCCGCACGGGCGCCAGCATGGTCGTGACGGCCTCGGCGGCCGCTGCCTTCAGGTCGCCGTAGCCGCGGGCGTCGGCGAAGCCGCGCGCGACCGCGTCAGGCGCCTCACCGCGGGCGGCGGCGATCACGTCGATGAGGTTCGTCACCCCCGGCTTGGCGACGGGATCGCGGCGGATCGAGAACGGGTCGTCCGAGTCGGTGACCGCGCGCTTGAACTTCTTCTCGATCGCCCCGGGCTCGTCGAGGACGTAAACGGTCCCCTCGACCGAGCCCCCGGTGGTCGACATCTTCCGCGTCGGCTCCTGGAGGTCCATGATCCGCGCGCCGACCGCCGGGACGCGGTGCTCGGGAACGACGAGCAGGCCCTCGCCGAAGCGGGCGTTGAAACGGCGCGCGACGTCGCGCATCAGCTCGAGATGCTCGCGCTGGTCCTCCCCCACGGGCACCTCGTCGGCGCGGTAGGCGAGCACGTCGGCGGCCTGCAGGACGGGGTAGAAGAGCAGGCCGGCGGAGACCAGCTCGCGCTGGGCGGCCGACTTGTCGCGGAACTGGTGCATGCGCTGCAGCTCCCCCGTCGCGGTGACGCTTGTCAGCAGCCAGCTCAGCTCGGAGTGCTCGTGGACGTCGCCCTGGCGGAAGAGGACGCAGCGCGCGGGGTCGAGCCCCGCGGCCAGGAGGATCGCCGTGGTGTCCAGCACGCGCGTCCGCAGCTCGGCCGGGTCGTACGGGACCGTGACCGCGTGCAGGTTGACGATGCAGTAGATCGCCGGGTCGCCGCGGTCCTGACCCTCGACGTACTGGCGGATGGCGCCGATGAAGTTGCCCAGGTGCTTGCGCCCCGTGGGCTGGATGCCGCTGAAGATCCGCATTGCGCGC
>JBBQZE010000082.1:0-12313 GCA_038207985.1 Solirubrobacterales bacterium | reverse complement strand
GAGACCCCGGAGTGACCTTCTCCACGCTCGTCGTCGGGCCCGTGAGGCCGTTGGACCAGAAGATCGCCCACAGGAGCAGGAAGGCGATCAGGAAGTTCATCGCCGGGCCGGCGGCAATGACCACGACCCGCTTCCACACCTTCTGCTTGTAGTACGCGCGGTCCAGCGCCTCCGGCGGAACCTCCTCGTGCGGGTTCATGCCGGTGATCTTCACGAACCCACCGAGGGGGATCGCGCCGATGCCGTACTCGGTCTCGCCCCGTCTGACCTTGAAGATCAGAGGCGGGAAGAACAGCGCGAACCGCTCGACGCGCATGCCCACCGCCTTCGCGGCGGCGAAGTGCCCGAACTCATGGAGGATGATCAGCGCGGCGAAACCGGCGAAGGCAAGGACCCAACTCACCGCAGGGAGAATGGCAGGCTTGCCTCAGCGGCGGATAAGTGCGGTCCGATACCGCTCCAGCCCGCGGGAACGACGCCTCTGGCGGAGTTCCCGCAACGGCATCGGGGATCGCCGCAGCCGCCTCAGGCGGATGCGGCGATCGTCGATGCCGCGTGGTCGCGGGCGCGGCGATCGGCGTCGAAGAGCGTCTCGAACGCGCGGATCGGGTCGCTGCCCAGCGCGTCGAGCGTGCCTTCCACCACCTCGGCGATCCCGGTGAAGGACAGCCGGCCCTCCAGGAAGGCGTGGACGGCGATCTCGTTGGCCGCGTTGAGCACGCAGGGCGCGGTGCCGCCGGCGATCCCCGCCTCGCGGGCCAGCCGCAGGCAGGCGAACGTGTCCTCGTCGACCGGTTCGAAGTCCAGGCTGCCGACCTCGGCGAGGTCGAGCGGCCGGATCGGCAGCGGGACGCGGTCGGGGTGGTGCAGCGCCCAGGCGATCGGCGCCCGCATGTCGGGGTGGCCGAGGTGCGCCAGCGCGGCGCCGTCGACCAGGGTCACGAGCCCGTGGACGATCGACTGCGGGTGGACGACGACATCGATGCGCTCGTAGGCGACCCCGAAGAGGTGGTGGGCCTCGATGACCTCGAGCCCCTTGTTCATCAGCGTCGCCGAGTCGATCGAGATCTTCCCGCCCATCGACCAGGTCGGGTGGGCGAGCGCCTCGTCGACGGTGACGCCCTCCAGGTCGGCGCGCGTCCGCCCGCGGAACGGGCCGCCGCTCGCCGTGAGCACGAGCTTCGCCACGGTTCCCGCGGCGCCGCCGAGCTGCTCGCCGGCCAGCAGCTGCGCCAGCGCGGAGTGCTCGGAGTCGACGGGCAGGACCTGGGCCCCGGTCGCCTCGGCCAGGGCCATGACGAGCTCGCCACCTACGACGAGCGACTCCTTGTTGGCCAGCGCGAGGTCGATGCCCTCCCCCAGCGTCGCCACGGTCGGCCCGAGCCCCGCGGAGCCGACGAGCGCGTTGAGCACGAGGTCGGCCCCGGACTCGATGACGAGCCGGACGAGCCCCTCGGCGCCCGCCAGCACCTCGCCGTCCGTCCACGCCTCGGCGGCCTGCGCGGCGGCGTCGGCGTCGGCCAGCGCGATCCTCCCGACGCCGTGCTCGCGCGCCTGCGCGACGAGCGGCTCCCACGAGCGCTCCGCGCTGAGGCCCACGACCTCGAGCTCGCCCTGCGACCGCGCGACGACGTCGAGCGCCTGCGTGCCGATGGAGCCGGTGGAGCCGAGGACGAGCACGCGGCGGGGCATCAGCTCAGCGCGCGCCAGACGTAGTACGCGGCGACCACGGTGAAGAACAGGGCGTCGAGGCGGTCCAGCGCCCCGCCGTGGGCACCGAAGACCTTTCCCGTGTCCTTCGTGCCGGCGTCGCGCTTGAGGTAGCTCTCGAAGAGGTCACCGACCGGCGCCGTCACGGCGATAGCGGCGCCCAGGATGAGCGCGTCCGTGCCGCTGAGCCAGTCCTCGTACAGGCCGGCGAACCACACGGCCGCGATCGCGGCCACCAGGCCGATGAGGAGCCCCTCGACGGTCTTGTTCGGGGAGATCGACGGGGCCAGCGGGGTCTGCCCGAAGACCCGGCCGCCGAGGTAGGCGCCCGTGTCCCCGACGAACGTCCCCACCATCACGTCGATGATGAGGTCGCGGCCGTCGGGCAGCTGGCGCAGCAGCACCGCGTGGGCGAGCGCGACGCCGATCCACGAGACGCCGAGCAGGGTCACGGCGATGGCGGGCGCGCCCCCGCGCGGCTGCAGGAGCGTCAGCGCGAAGGTCAGCGGCACCGCGCAGGCCAGCGCGAGCAGGATGTCGGCGCGGCCGCCGAGGTCTGCGGCGACCAGCACGCCCGTGACGGCGATGAACCCCGCAAGCCGCGACGCGTGGGCCTGCGGGTACATCGCGTAGAGCTCGTGCAGGCTGATGATCGCGAACACCGCGAGGAACGCCGTGAACGGCGCGCCGCCGACGATCACGAAGAAGAGCGCGAGCGCCGCCGCAGGCACGCCGACGATGATCCGCTGCGACAGGTCCGAGCCGCCGGTCCTCCGCTCCGGCACGGCTCAGCGGCCCCCGAAGCGGCGGGCGCGGGCGGCGAACGAGCCCAGCGCGCGCTCGAAGGCCTCGGCGGTGAAGTCGGGCCAGAGCTCCTCGGCGAAGACGAGCTCTGAGTACGCGGACTGCCAGAGCAGGAAGTTCGAGAGGCGCTCCTCCCCGGACGTGCGGATCACGACGTCCGGGTCGTGCATGTCGGGCGCGTAGAGCAGGTCGCGGAACGCGTTCTCACCCCCGCCCTCGTAACGGGCGGCGGCGTCGAGGATCTCCTGGCGGCCGCCGTAGTCGAAGGCGACGAAGAGCGTGATGCGCTCGCAGGCGGCGGTCTCGGCCTCCGCCCAGTCCATCTGCGTCAGCAGCGCCCGGGCGACGCGGTCGCGGCGGCCGATGAAGCGCATGCGCACGCCCTCGGCCTTCAGCTCGGGCGTCTCGGAGAGGATGCGCTCGTGGAACATCCGCATGAGCGCCGTGACCTCCTCGGCGCTGCGGGACCAGTTCTCGGTGGAGAACGAATAGACGGTCAACTCGCGGACTCCGAGACGCACCGCGTCGCGTAGGCGCGCCTTGACGACGTCGGCGCCGGCCTGGTGGCCCTCGGCGACCGAGAGGCCGCGGCTCTGGGCCCAGCGGCCGTTCCCGTCGGTGATGATGGCGACGTACTTCGCCGTGTCGGGGCCGTCGGGCACCCGATCAGACCTCGAGGATGTCGGCTTCCTTGACCTTCAGCGCCGCGTCGAGCTCGGCCACCCGCTGGTCGGTGACCTTCTGCAGGTCGTGCTCGGCGCGCTTCTCCTCGTCCTCGCCGACGTCGCCGTCGTCCTTCAGCTCCTTCAGGTCCTTCATGGTGTCGCGGCGGATGTTGCGGATGCGGATCCGCCCCTCCTCCGCGATGCCCCGGGCGACCTTCACGAGCTCGCGGCGCCGGTCCTCGTTGAGCTCGGGCACCGCCAGGCGGATGATCTTGCCGTCGTTGCTCGGGTTCAGGCCGATGCCGGAGTCGGCGATCGCCTTCTCCAAGAGCTTCATCGTGCTCGTGTCGAAGGGCTGCACGGTCAGCAGCCTCGCCTCGGGTGCGTTGATCGTGGCCAGCGAGCGCAGGGGGGTCGCGGCGCCGTAGTAGTCGACCACGACGCGATCGAGGATCGCCGGCGAGGCGCGGCCCGTGCGGACCGAGGTGAACTCGCCCTGGGTCGCCTCCACGCTCTTGGCCATGCGCTCGCGCGCATCGGAGATCAGCTCGTCGGTCAGTTCGCTCATGTGCTCACCAGGGTTCCCACGCGCTCGCCCGACACTATCCGGTCGATGTTGCGCTCGTCGTCCATGTTGAAGACGTGGATCGGCGTGGCGTTCTCGCGGCACAACGTGAGCGCGGTCGCGTCCATGACCTTCAGCCCGCGCTGGATCGCATCCGTGTACGACACCTGGGTCAGCAGCTCGGCCGACGGGTCGGTGCGGGGGTCGGCCGTGTAGACGCCCTCGACGCCGTTCTTGGCCATGAGGATCGCCTCCGCCTTGACCTCGACCGCGCGCAGGGCGGCGGCCGTGTCGGTGGTGAAGAACGGGTTGCCCGTACCCGCGGCGAAGATGACGACGCGGCCCTTCTCGAGGTGGCGCATCGCACGGCGGCGGATGTATGGCTCGGCGACCTCGGCGATCGTCAAGGCACTCTGCACGCGGGTGCGGACGCCGATCTGCTCGAGGGCGTCCTGCAGCGGCAGCGCGTTGAGCACCGTCGCGAGCATGCCCATGTAGTCCCCGGTGGCGCGGTCCATCCCGCTCGCGGCGGCCTTCATGCCGCGATAGATGTTCCCGCCGCCGACGACGATGGCGATCTCGACGCCGCGGTCGGACACGCCCTTGACCGCCTGGGCGACGGCACGGACCCGCTCGGGGTCCGTGCCGAAGGCCAACTCGCCCATCAGCGCCTCCCCGCTGAGCTTCAGCAGGATGCGCTTGAAGACGGGCCGGGGTGCGGGGGCGGGTGGTGGGATCTGTCCTACTCCCCGACGGCGAAGCGCTGAAAGCGCCGGACGACGACGTTCTCGCCCGTCGTGACGGAGAGGTCCTTGCGGATCTGATCGATCGTCTTGGACTCGTGCTTGTCCGCGTTCACGTGGACCTGCTTGGTCAGGACGACCTCTTCGAGCCACTTGTTGAGCTTGCCCGTGGCGATCTTCTCGCGGATCGGCTCCGGCTTGCCCTCGGCCTCGGCCTGCTGGGCGAAGACGCGCAGCTCGGCGTCCTTCTCCTCGGCCGGCACGTCCTCCTCGTTGACGTACTTCACCGACGGCGAGGCGGCGACGTGCATGGCGACGTCGCGAGCGAAGGCAATGAAGTCGTCGTTACGGGCGACGAAGTCCGTGTTGCAATCGACCTCGACCAGGACCCCGACCTTGCCCGTGGCGTGGATGTAGGACTGGACGGTGCCCTCCGCGGCCTCGCGGTCGGCGAGCTTGCCGAGCTTCTTACCCATCTTGACCTTGAGCAGCTCCAGGGCCTTCTCCTGGTTGCCGTTGGTCTCGCTCAGGGCGTTCTTGCAGTCCATCATGCCCGCGCCCGTCTTCTGGCGCAGGGCGGCGACGTCCTTGGCGGTGAAGTCAGCCATTGGTCTCCTCGGTGCCGGGCGCCGCCGGGGCGGCTGCCTCGATGCTGTCGGTCAGGGGGGTGTCGGCCGGCGACGCGGCGGCCTTGGCGGGCTCGTCGGCGGTCGGTGCCACTTCGGGAGACGTGCCCGTGCGGCGGTCCTTGGCCTCCGGGTGCTCCTCGTTGGCCTTCGGCGTCGTGCTCGGCTCGGCGGGCGGCGGGCCCTGCTCGGCCACCGCGGCGGCGACCTGCGCCTCGGCGACGGCGCGGTCCCCGCCACCGTCGGCCGTCGTGACGGTCACGGCCGGGTCCTGGGTCGGGGGCGGCACGGCGACGCCGGTTGCGGCGGCGACGGCGGCGGCCTGCCGGTCACGCGCGGCCTGCTCGCGGGCGGCCTGCTCCTCGCGGCGCGCCTGCTCCTCGGCGGCACGCGCCGCGGCCTGCTCGGCTGCGCGCTTGGCCTGCACCTCGGCCTCGAGGCGCTGACGCTCCTGCTCCTGCACGGCGAAGGCGCCGTAGCCCTCGGCCACCACGTCGGAGATCGCCTTGGTGATCGTGTTGCAGGCGCGGATCGCGTCGTCGTTGCCCGGGATGACGTAGTCGATGCCGTCCGGGTCGCAGTTCGTGTCGACGAGGCCGATGATCGGGATGCGCAGGCGGCGGGCCTCCTGCACGGCGATGACCTCGGTCTTCAAATCGATGATGAAGATCGCGTCCGGCGGGCGCTTCATGTTCTTGACGCCGCCGAGGTTCGTGCGCAGCTTCGCGAGGTCGGCCTGCGCGGCCATGCGCTCACGGGTCGGCAGCAGCGCGAGCTGGCCCTCGGTTTCGTAGCGCTCCAGGTCGTGCAGGCGCTTGATCCGGTTGGAGATCGTCTGGAAGTTCGTCAGGAGGCCGCCGAGCCAGCGGTTGTCGATGTACGGCATGCCGCACGCCTCCGCCATCTCCTTGATGCCGTCCTTCGCCTGCTTCTTGGTGCCCACGAAGAGCACGACGCCGCCGCGGTGGCTGAGCTCGGAGGCGAACTCCTGCGCGTTCTTCAGCAGGATCTGCGTCTTGAGCAGGTCGATGATGTAGATGCCGCCACGCTCACCGTGGATGAACCGGCGCATCTTGGGGTTCCAACGTCGCGTCTGGTGGCCGAAGTGAACTCCGCCCTCCAGCAGCTCTCGGATGCCGACCTCGGTCGCCATGGCACTACTCCCTTGTTCGATTTGGTCATGCGATCCGCCGCGGGGCCTGCTTGGTGGTGACGCGGACCTCCGATGGGCGCATGAGCGCCTGGAGGCAGGGCGCGTCGGCGCCCGGGCGGGTAGGTGGGACAGATGAGCCGTCAGTGTAGGCAAAGCCGCCCGTCCGCCGCTGGGCGGGGTTCGTCCCGCTCCGTGGGGCGCGAACTCGGGAACCGTGCGCCCTTGGGCTCCACATGCGAGCTCGATCGCGCAAGGTCCGTCGGACGGTGCGCGCGACTCGCGGCGAGCGTCAGCCCCGCGCGCGCTCCAGCGCCGCGGCGAGGTCCGAGGGCAACGGCGATTGACAGGCGATGTCGGCACCCGTGACCGGGTGGGTGAAGGAGAGCCGTGCGGCGTGGAGGAACTGGCGGTCGAGCCCGAGGGCATCGGCTCCCGGCGCTCCGTACTCCGGGTCGCCCACGAGCGGGTGGCCGATCGCTTGGAGGTGGACGCGGATCTGGTGGGTGCGGCCCGTCTCGAGGCGGACGTCGAGCAGGGTGTGTCGCGGCAGCGCCTCGGCGAGCTCGAAGTGGGTGCGCGCCTCGCGCGGCTCGTCCGTGTCGGTGGAGTGGCGCGTGCGGACGGTGCGGTCGCGGCCGATCGGCGCGTCGATGGTCCCGGACCGCGCGGGCGGGCGGCCGACCACGAGCGTCACGTAGCCCCGGGCGATGTCCCGCGCCGCCATCTGGTCCTTGAGCGCGCGATGCACGGCCTCGGACTTCGCCACGACCAGCAGCCCGGAGGTGTCGCGGTCCAGGCGGTGGACGATCCCGGCGCGCCACGCCTCCTCGCCGCCCAGTGCGCGCCCCGTGAGTGCCTGGGCCAGGGTGCCCGTCCGGTGGCCGCGCGCCGGGTGGACGCCGACGCCCGCCGGCTTGTCGACGACGAGCAGGTGCTCGTCCTCCCAGGCCACCGCGAAGGAGGCAGGCTCCCCGGCGTCCGGCCAGGCCTCCGGGTCGTCCTCCTCTCCCTGGTCGTCGACGTCGAGCAACTCCCCGCCGGCGAGCTTGAAGGACTTGGCGACCGCGACCCCGTCGACGAGCACGGCCCGAGCGTCGAGCAGCCGCTGCGCCCGCGAGCGGGAGCCGAGCGGGCCGGCGAGGAACGCGTCGACCCGGGTCCCCGCGTCGTCAGGCGTGCTGTGGAGCTGCATCGTCCCCCCCGCCTCGCTCGGCGACCAGCAGGAGCGACAGCACGCCGAACGTGATGGCCATGTCCGCCACGTTGAACACGGGCCAGGCCGGGAGCTTGATGAAGTCGGTCACGTAGCCCTGGTGGAGGCGGTCGATGACGTTGCCCACCGCCCCGCCGGCCAGCAGCCCCGTCGGCAGCCAGACCAGCGGCCGGTCGAGGTGCGTGGCGAAGTAGGCCACCAGCCCGACGACCGCGAGCGCGATGACGACGATGACCAGAGCGGTCTGCCCCTCGAGCGCGCTGAAGGCGACGCCCCGGTTGCGCGTGTGCACGAGCTTGACGAGCGGGAACACCGCCTCCTCCTCCCCGAACGCCAGCCGTCCGCGCACGAGCGCCTTGGTGAGCTGGTCGGCCACGAGCACGACGAGGAGCACGAGCCCGGCCCGGGCCCACGGGCCGCGCAGCGCCGGCACGTCGCCTAGTACCCGCGGATGGCGCGGGCGATGATGCCGCCGACGATCTGCAGCAGCAGGATGCCGACGATCGGCGAGATGTCGATCGGCCCGAGCGGCGGGATGAAGCGCCGGAAGATGTTCAGGTAGGGCGCCACGGTCTGGTTGAGGAACTCGAGGACCACGTTCAGCGCGCGGTTGTACGGCACGCGACCACCGAACCCGAAGAAGAGCTGGGTGAGGATGTACGCGATGATCAGGATGACGTAGACCTGGATCAGCGCCAGCAGGAAGCCGCCGACCTCCTCGCGCGCGCTCGTGGCCAGGACCAGGCTCACGCCATGCCCCGCGTGGCGTCCATCGCGGCCTGCAGCGACGCCGGCAGGCCACCGTCGACCAGCGCGCGCAGGCCCTTGGCGGTCGTGCCGCCGGGCGACGTGACGCCGCGGCGCACCGCGAGCGTGTCGCCGCCCTGGGCGCGGACGAGTTCCGCGGTCCCGGCGATGGTGTCGAGCACGAGCTGCGTGGCCAGCTCCGGCTTGAGTCCGGCGCGGACGCCGGCGTCGACCCACGCCTCGGCGAACAGCGCCACGTACGCCGGGCCGACGCCGGAGATCCCGGTGCCGGCGCCGAGGGTGCCCTCGGGGAGGGTCACCACGGTCCCGACGCGGGCGAAGAGCTCCTCGACGACCCCGGACTCGTCGCTGCCGTCGGCGATGATGCTGACGCCTCGGCGCACCTCCACGGCGGTGTTCGGCATCACGGAGGCCACGGACGCCCCAGGGTAGGCGCTGCGCAGCCGGGCGAGGTCGACGCCCCCGAGCACGGAGACGACCAGGCCGCTGAAGCCGCCCGCCTCGGCCGCGACGGCGTCGAGCTGGTAGGGCTTGTGGCACAGGACGAGGATCTCCGCGCGCGCGGCCAGCGCGGCGTTGTCGGTGCCGAGCGCCTCACCGCCGACCTCGGCGACGAGCGCGGCGGCGCGCCCCGACCCCGAGTCGGTGGCCAGCACGGGCTCGCCCCAGCCGACCGCCAGCGCACGGGCCATCCCGCCCGCTCCGATCAGCCCCAGCCGGGTCAAGACTGGTTGAAGAAGCCCTTCTCGATGAGCGACGCGCGCTCCTCGGCGGAGATCTGCACGTTGCGCGGCGTCAGCATGAAGACCTTGTCGGCGATGCGCTGCATCCCGCCGTCCATCGCGTAGGTCAGCCCGGAGGCGAAGTCGATGAGGCGCTTGGCGAGGTCGTTGTCGGTCGCCTGCAGATTGAGCACGACCGGGATCGAGTCCTTGAACTTGTCCGCGACCTGCTGCGCGTCGTTGAACGACTTCGGGATCACGAGGTGCACGCGCACGTCGTCGTTGCGACCGGAGCCGTTGGCGCCGCGGACCGCGCGCAGCGGCGTCGTGCGCGGGGCGTCGTCGTCGGCGAAGATGTCATCGAAGTCGCCGCCGCGGCGACGCGAGCCCAGCCGGCGCACGTTCGGGCGCTCCCGGTAGCTCTCCTGGAGCTGGGCCTCGGGCTCGTAGTCGTCCTCCGGCTCGTCGTAGCCCGGGTCGCGCTCCTCGGCGAGGCCGAAGTAGACCGCCGCCTTGTGCCAGGTGTCGCGTAGTGCCATGACGACAGGAGATTAGCCGGACGGCGCAAATCTCCTGCACTTGGGCGCGTGCGCCCACGCCCTCGCGGGCGCGCTCAGCGAAACAGGCGGCTGCCGATCCGCACGACGGTCGCCCCCTCCTGCGCGGCGACCGCGAAGTCCTGCGTGGTGCCCATCGAGAGCTCGGCCAGCCCGCGGTCGGCCGCGAGCTGCGCGAGCGCCGCGAAGTGGCGGCGCGAGTCCTCCGGGTCAGCGGCCCACGGCGGCATCGTCATCAGCCCCGTCACCTCGACGGTCGGCGGCATGCTGGCGATCAACGCGTCGAGGTCGGCCGGGGCCACTCCCCCCTTGTCCTCCTCCCCGGCGACGTTGACCTCGACGAGGACCCGCGTACCCGCCGGGGCGTGCCGCTCGAGCTGCGCGACGGCGGACGCGCTCGCGACGGAGTGGATGCGCCGTACGAGCGGGAGCACCTGCTTGACCTTGCGCGACTGCAGGCGGCCGATGAAGTCCCACGTCAGCTGGGCTCCCGCCGGGGTGGCTGCCTTCGCCTCGAGGTCCTGCGCGCGGTTCTCGCCGACGAGCGTGACACCTGCCTCGACCAGCGCACCGAGCTCCTCGAGGGCCACGTACTTCACCGCCGCGAGCACCTCGACACCCGGCCGTCCGATCTCCGCCCGGACCGCCGCGAGCTGCTCGCGGATGCGGTCGGGGTCGAGCCCGCGGATCAGCTCAGCCACGCCAACCCCGCCTGGCGGCCCGTGCGGCTCGCGTCGCGCCGGTGGGAGAAGAAGAGCTCGGGCATCGAGATCGTGCAGAGCCCGACGTCGTGGACCGCGGAGACGCCGCTCGCGCGCAGCCGCGAGCCCGCAACCGCCTTGAGGTCGAGCGTCGGGCCGGAGGTCCCGAAGTGCTCGTGCACCTCAGGACCGACCTCGTAGCGCTCCGGACCGGCGCCAGGCCCGATCAGCGCGGTCACCGGGCCCCGGCCGCCGAGCTCGCGCAGGGCGCGCAGGCCGTCCTCGAGCACGCCGCCCGCCAGGCCGCGCCAGCCCGCGTGGACCATCCCGACGGCCCCCTCGCAGACCAGCGCCACCGGCAGGCAGTCCGCGGTCACCACGAGGCAGCCGACCCCGGCGACGTGCGTGGCCTGTCCGTCGCAGGCGAGCAGGTCGTCGTGCTGGTCCGGTTCCTCGTCGCGACGCTGCACCTCGTTGCCGTGCACCTGCGCGCCCATCGCGAACCGCGCGGCCTCCAGGCCGAAGCCGCCGGCGAGGCGGGAGAGGTTCGCCGCGACGTGCTCCGGGCGGTCGTCGGTCGCGGCCCCGAGGTTCAGGGAGTCGAAGGGCTCCGGGGACACCCCGCCGCAGCGGGTGGTGAAGCGGACGTGGTGGTCGCCCAGGTCGGCCGCGACGTGCTCCCCCGCCCAGCGGAACGGTGCTGCCAGCTCGGGCAATGTCGTGGCGTGTCGCTCACGGCTCTCCACTCGGCGGGAACGCTAGATGATCCGACCGCCCGGCACCTCGCCCACCGACTCGAGCGCCACGGCGAGCTGCTGCTCGCGCGTCGGTGCCGTGCCGTTCATCTGCGCGTCGCGCGCGCGCCGCAGCCGCAGGCCGAGCTCCGGGCCCGCGGGAATCCCGGCGTCCAGCAGGTCGGTGCCGTCGATCGCGAGGGCCACGTGGCGCAGCTCGTCGATCCAGCGTCTCGCGTTCGGCCCCCCGGCCAGCGCGACCACTTCGAGCGGGGCCCCGCGGGCCGCGCGGGCGATCGCCGCGCCCCCGGTGGCCACGCGCAGCGGCTGCAGGACGGCCGCGCGCGAGCCCGCGGCGACGACCTCGCGCTCGGCGGCGGTGCAGGCGAGGGCGTCCAGCCAGGCGACGAGCCCTGAGGCGTCGACGCCCTCGCAGGCACGCGCGAGGACGACCAGGCCGCGACGCCCCTCGCCCTGCGGCAGCAGCTCCAGGGCGTCGCCGGCGTCACGGGCGGCGAACCCGGGCGGCAGCAGTCGCGGCGACAGCGCTTGGGTCGCCGCGAGCGCCGCGACGGGGTCGGGCTCCGCGAGGGAGCGGCGCAGCTCGTTGCCGTGACGGGGGCCGCTCGCCGTCCCCGGGTCGGCGGCGTCGGCGAGCGCCGCGGTTCCGGCGTCGGCGGTGAAGCCGAGCCGAGCGGCGTAGCGCGCGACGCGCCACAGGCGGGTCGGGTCGTCGGTGAAGGCCGCGGGGTGCAGCACCCGCAGGACGCCCGCGGCCAGGTCGTCGAGCGCCCCCGGGACGGCCCGCAGCGGCTCGCCCGGACGCAGGGCGATCGCGTTGACGGTGACGTCGCGTCGCGCGAGGTCCTCGGCCGCGCCGGCCGGGTGGACCTCCGGCAGCGCCCCGGGCTGCGGGTAGTGCTCGCCGCGGGCGAGGGTGAGGTCCACCCGCAGGCCCTCCGGCGTCTCGAGGGTCCCCGTCCCGAAGCGCTCATGCTGCAGATGCAGCTCGGCGCCGAGCGCGGCGGCGAAGCGCTCGAGGGCACCCTCCTCCGCGGCGAGGACGACGTCGAGCTCGCCCGGGATCCGCCCGAGCAGCGCGTCGCGGACCGCGCCGCCCACGACCCACGCACCCGGTTCGACCGTGACCGCTTCGAGCACGCGGGCGCCCCCGGGCAGCTCGCGCAGCGCCGCCTCGGCCGCCTCCGGGGTGCGCACGTTCCAGGCCACCCCTCTACCGTATGCGAGGTTCATGCCCTCCCGCCCCCGCATGCGTCGGTGGGTCCGTCGGCTCGGGCTCGCGGGCGTGCTCCTGGTCCTGGCCGCCGGCGTCGCGGCGGTGCTGCTGCGCT
>JBBQZE010000081.1:0-12598 GCA_038207985.1 Solirubrobacterales bacterium | reverse complement strand
GGCGCTGTGCTGCGTCGGGACAGGGGCCCTTCACTAAACGAAGACCAGGAGGAGGTCGCGGTGCGGGGCGTCGAGTGCCTCCAAATCGTTCCGGGCCTGTGTTCCGACGCTTCTGCCGACTCCCGAAGAGCCGACGAGGTGGCGCCCGGTGTTGGTCGAGCGCGCCGGTCTTTCAGGGCTCTCGGGCTCGCCGAGTGCGCCCACGGGGCGTCCGGTCGGGCTGTGCGTGGCGGCGAGGCGCCCTTCCGCGGGCGGCGCTAGGAGCGCGGCGTCGGTGCCGGCGTCTCGGCGCGGCGCGGCGGCGTCGCCCGGACGGCGGGGCGCAGCGGGGTGATGCAGTGCTGGGGCTGGGGCCGCGAGGCGC
Source organism: Solirubrobacterales bacterium (assembly GCA_038207985.1). Taxonomy (GTDB): domain Bacteria; phylum Actinomycetota; class Thermoleophilia; order Solirubrobacterales; family Solirubrobacteraceae; genus Paraconexibacter. The sequence continues at coordinate 12,234 of JBBQZE010000081.1, read as the reverse complement.
CCGGGCGCCGTGGGGTGGAGGCGGGGCGGGCATGCCGGCGGCGGGCGGCGCGGGCCGGCGGATGTGCTCCGGGAGTGGGTGCCGCCTCCGCAGGCGAGCGCCGGAGGTCGTCGATGCCGTAGCTCTCGAGGGTCGCCAAGGCGATCGCGAGGTCGACCGCGTTGCGCAGCGTTGCGCGCCACGAGCGCGGGGCGGGAGTGGGTGCCGGGGCGACGTCAAAGCCGAACATGTGTTCGCAAAGCTAGGGGCCCGGCCGGACGGAACGTCTGTTCGCATCGAGTACTTCCCGGAACCCCAGGATCCATGCGGGGGGCGCTGCAACGGGTCTTGCACGGGTCGGTCCGGATGTCCGCTGCGAGCAGGGGTTCGCCGTCGGCTGCGAGCGGGTGTTCCTGGCCATCAGACGGCGGTGCCGAGCGAGGACCAGACCTCGAGCTTGGTCTGCACGCGAGCCACGACGTCGGTCGTGAACTCGGTGGTGCCGGCGTCGCCGCCGAGGTCCGGCGTCCGGACGCCGGCGGCGGTCGCCTCCAGGACGGACTCGTAGATCGCGCGCGAGGCGCGGCCGCATCCCTCGTGGCCGGCGTCGGCGGCGTAATGCAGGACGGCGGCGGAGCTCAGGAGCATCGCCATCGGGTTGGCGACGTCCTTGCCGAAGAGCGTGGGGGCGGTGCCGTGCGGGGCCTCGGTCATCGCGACCGTGGTCCGGTAGTCGTCGTCGAAGGCGAGCAGCACGGACTCGGCGCCGGCGATGGAGCCGAACATCGGCATGACGAGGTCGGAGAGGCAGTCGCCGTCGCGGTTCAGGGCGGGCACGACCAGGGGTGTCTCCGACGATCCCGAGACCAGGCCGGCGTAGGTCGCGTCGATCAGCATGGGCCGGTAGATGACGTCCGGGTAGCGGCCCGCCGCGGCGTCGAGCTCCTCCTTGAGCAGCCCCTCGTACACCGGGGAGACGGTCCACTTCGGGCCGCCGTAGACCTTGCCGCCCATCTCGCGGGCCTGGCGGAACGCGTACTCCGAGACGGCGCGGCAGGTGGAGCGGGTGATGTGCTCGGTGCGGAAGGACTGCTCCTCGGGAGAGCCCTCGACGCCCTCGCGCCACTCCTTGGCGCCGTAGGCGTCCTCGACTGCCATCCGCACCACGGAGATCGGGTGGTGGGTACCGCCGATCGGGGTCACGCCGGGGATCCGGCGCCCCGTGCGGACGATGACCTTGCCGTCGATCTGCTCGCGCAGCAGGCGGTTCGGCGAGCCGACGTCGTCCTTGCCCTCGGGGGTGACGGTGGCGGCCTTGATGCCGAAGCCGGAGGCCCGCATGGCCATCGCCGCGTCGGTGACGACCTGGTTGCCGGTGGCCCGCCGGCTGGCGAGCGAGAGGTCGAAGCGCTCCAGGGTGATCGGCACCTCGATGACCGCCGGGTCCAGGACCCGCAGCCCCTGCTCGAGCAACTCCTGCCCGGTCTCGTCGCCCTCGAGGATCGTGATGGTCAACGCGGGCGACATGGCGCGCCACGATAGCGGCGGGGCCCAGGCCCGGATCGCTACCGTGGGCCGCGCGATGAGCGAGGCCACGTGCAGCGCGTGCGGGACAGCGGTGGCCGACGATCGAGGCTTCCGGCTGTCCGAGCCCGAGGCCGATCGACACGCCGTGTTCTGCAGCCTCGAGCACGTCGTGGTCTGGTCGCAGGCGGGTGGCGAATGGCGCCCCGCGTCGCTGCTCGAGGAGGACGACCTCGGCGAGGGCCTCGGCCGCTGCGCGCACTGCGGCGACGCGCTCAGCTACGGCCGGGTGCTGCTCGTGCGCCACCGCGGGCCGCTGCGGATCGCCGACGCGCTCTGCGGCGTCGAGCACCTCGCGGAGTGGGCCGCCGCCGGCGGCGGCTGGCGCGTCGGCTGACCCAGGCCGGTTCAGGCCACGGCCAGCGGGCGCAGGCTCGTGCGCCGAGCGAGCAGCACGGTGCCGCTGAGCAGGCCGACCGCCGCGGCCACCACGAACGCCGCCCGCCAATCCGCGGCCTGCACGACCACGCCCGCCGTGGCGTTGCCGGCGGCCACGCCGAGGATCAGCGACGTCAGGGGCCAGGTGTACGCCTCGGTGTGCTCGCCCGCCGGCGTCACCTCACCCACGAGCTGGTTCGTCGACGCCAGCGTGGGCGCGATCACCGCGCCCGCCGGGACCACGAGGATGGCCATGAGCGCGAAGGAGGGCGCGAGCGCGAGGGGCAGCAGGCTGAGCGGGACCAGGAAGGCCAGGCGGACCAGCCGGTCGGCCAGCGGCAACGCGAAGCTCCGGGCGCCGTAGGTCAGGCCGCCGACCGCGCTGCCCACCGACCAGACGGCAAGCAGGACGCCGGCGAGCGCGCGGTTGCCCTCGGCTTCGGAGAACGCGGGCAGGATGACCTCCGTCGAGCCGAGCGCGAAGCCCAGCGGCAGGATGCCGACCACGAGCGTCATGAGCCCCGGGGCCCGCAGCGCACCGAACAGCCCGCCGGTCGGCTTCCGCCCCGACGGCACCCGGGCCCGGGACGGAGGCTGCGCCGTGAACGCGAGCGTGCCGCCGACGGTCAGCGCGCCCGAGAGCACCAGCGCAGCGGCGGGGAACAGCACCGCGGTCAGCACCGCCACCAGCGCCGGCCCGACGACGAAGACGAGCTCGACGATGACCGCGTCGAGCGCGAAGGCGGTGCTCAGCAGGTCGTCGCGGCCGGTCAGGAGGCCTGGGAACAGCGTGCGCACCACGGAGGAGACGGGCGGCATCGCGCACCCGGCGACCCCGCTCAGAACGACGAGCAGGCCCAGCGGGAGGCCGCCGTAGCCCGCGGCGACGAGCCCGAAGAGCGCCGTGGCGTTGATCGCCGCCATCGGCAGCAGCACCCGTCTCGCGCCGAGGCGGTCGACGAGGCGACCCGCGTAGGGCTGGATCAGCGCGGAGCCGATGGCGAACGCAGCGGCCACGGCGCCGGCCCGGGCGTAGGAACCGGTCTCCTCGCGCAGGAAGAGCACGAGCGCGAGCCCGACGATCCCGATCGGCATGCGCGCGAGGCCCGCCGCGGCGGTGAGCGCGGCGACGTGGGGCGTGCGCAGGACCTGCGCGTAACGCTGCGAGCCCGACACGGCGGCGCGGCGTCAGGCCGGGGCGTCGGCCGGCGACGCGGCGCCCGGCGCGCTGCCGTGCAGCTCGAGCTCGTCGGCCGCGGCCTCGAGCGCGCCGATGACCGTGCGGATGAGCGCGTCGAGCTCCACGCCGAGCAACTCCGGGCCGCGGGCGACGTCCTCGCGCGACACCGCCGCCGCGAAGGCCGGGGTCTTGAGCTTCTTCTTGACGGACTTCGGCGTCATCCCGTGGATGCCCTCGGGGCGCACGTAGGCCACGGCGAGCACGAACCCCGACAGCTCGTCGACGGCGAGCAGCGCCCGCGCCATGTCCGTCTCGGGCTCGACGCCGAGATACGGCGCGTGGGCCGCGATCGCGTGGGTGATCGCCGGGTACGCGTCGCGGCGCTCGAGCTCGGAGAGCGCCTCACGCGGGTGCCCGGTCGTCATGTCCGGGAAGCGCTCGTAGTCGAGGTCGTGGAGCAGGCCGGTGACGCCCCACAGCTCCTCGTCCTCGCCCCGCTCGCGGGCGACGGCGCGCATCGAGGCCTCGACGGCCAGACAGTGGCGGCGCAGGCTCGGCGACTCGACCCATTCGGCGAGGAGGGTCCAGGCCTCGGCGCGCGAAAGGGACGTCGACATGATCGCCACCCTAGCCCAGCCCGCCGCGCTGCCCGGGCGCCGCAGCGCCACCGCGGAAGCAGAGGTGCGACCCTCTGCCCCCATGGAGAAGTTCGTCATCGACGGGGGCGTCCCGCTCTCCGGCACGGTCACCCCGGCCGGCAACAAGAACGGCGCGCTGCCGATCCTCGCCGCGTCCGTGCTGACCTCGGAGCCCGTGGTCGTCTCGAACGTCCCGCGCATCCGTGACGTCGAGGCGATGCTCGAGCTCCTCGAGCTGCTCGGGGTCACCGTGGAGTGGCGCTCGGAGCACTCCGTCGTCCTCTGCGCCGCCGGCGTGACCGCCGACGCGCTCGTACCCGCCGCGATCGCCGAGCGCATCCGCGCCTCGTTCCTGCTGGCCGGCCCGCTGCTCGCGCGCTTCGGCCGCGCCGTGATGCCGCCGCCCGGCGGCGACGTCATCGGCCGCCGCCGCCTCGACCCGCACCTGGACGCGCTCCGCGCCCTCGGCGCGGAGGACCGCTCCGCGGTCGCCGGCCGCGACGGCGAGGCCGGGCTGATCGTGCTCGAGGCCGAAGGCGGGCGCCTGCGCGCGGGCGAGGTCTTCATGGACGAGCCGTCGGTGATGGCCACCGAGAACGCGCTGATGGCCGCCGCGCTCACGCCCGGCACCACCACGATCGGCAACGCGGCCTGCGAGCCCCACGTCCAGGACCTCGCGCGGATGCTCGTCGCCATGGGAGCGACGATCGAGGGCATCGGCTCGAACCGCATCGTGGTCCACGGGCAGCACGAGCTCGGCGGGTGCGAGCACCGCATCTCGCCCGACCACATCGAGATCGGCTCGTTCATGGCCATGGCCGGGATGACCGGCGGCGAGATGCGCATCGTCGACACCGAGCCGGCCGACCTGCGGATGATCTGCCTGGTCTTCGAGAAGCTCGGCCTGCGCACGACCTTCGAGGGGCGCGATCTCCTGATCGGTGGGGGGCAAAAGCTGCTCGTCGCCCGCGACCTCGGTGATCACGTCTACAAGGTGCAGGACGGGCCGTGGCCGCAGTTCCCGGCCGACCTCACCTCCATCGCCGTCGCGCTGGCGACGCAGTCCGAAGGCCAGGTGCTCGTCCACGAATGGATGTTCGAGTCCCGCCTGTTCTTCTGCGACAAGCTCGTCTCGATGGGGGCCAAGATCCACATCTCAGACCCGCATCGCGCCCTGGTCATGGGCCCTGCGCGCCTGCGCGGCGAGCGGGTCGAATCGCCGGACATCCGCGCCGGGATGGCCGTGCTGCTCGCCGCCCTGTGTGCCGAGGGCCGCACCGAGATCGGCAACATCCGCCAGATCGACCGTGGCTACGAGCGCATCGACGAGCGCCTGCGCGCCCTCGGCGCGCGCATCGAGCGCGTCAGCGTCGACTGAGCCCGGCGGGCGGGGCGGGGCCCGATATCGCCCGACCCATAGCCTGTCGGCCTGTGAGCTCGATGCACCCGATCCCGAGCGGGACGCGCGACGTCCTGCCCGACGAGATGCGCGAGCTGCGTGCGCTGTCGGACGCCATGCGCGGTGTCTTCGAGGCCTTCGGCTACGGCGAGGTCGCCACGCCGGCGATCGAGTACGACACGCCGGCGCAGCGCCTCGGCGGCGACGGGCAGGGCGTCTACCGCCTGTTCGACGACCACGGTGCCGTCCTGCAGCTGCGCTCGGACCTCACGGTGCCGATCGCCCGGGTCGCCGCGACCCGCTACGCCGGGGTGGAGCCGCCGCTGCGGTTCTCCGCCTTCGCCCACGTCTCTCGCGGCGTGCGGCCCCATCGCGGCCAGATGCGCGAGGAGCTGCAGGCGGGCCTCGAGCTCATCGGCTCCCCGTCGCCGGACGGGACCGTCGAGGTACTGACCGTCCTGACGCGGGCGCTGGAGGCCACGGGCCTCGAGGGCTTCCGTATCGGCGTCGGCGACGCCTCGCTGTACCCCGCGCTCCTGGACGACGCCGGCGTCGAGCCCGACCGCCGCGACGCGCTGCTCGGCAGCCTCGTGCGCCGGGACTTCGTCGGCCTGCGCTACGCCGCGGCCGGCTTGGCCGACCGGGTCTTCGAGGTGCCGCAGCGTCGCGGCGGCCCCGAGGTGCTCGACGACCTCCCGGGCGGCGAGGGCCTCCGGGCTGTGCACGCCGCGCTCGAGGACGACGTCGCCGCCCGCGTGATCTTCGACCTCGGACTGGTGCGGGACCCCGGCTACTACACGGGCGCGGTCTTCGAGGTGTACGACGCCTCCGTCGGGACGCCGATCGGCGGCGGCGGGCGCTACGACGAGCTCATGGGGCGCCTCGGCCGGGACCTCCCGGCCGTCGGCTTCGCGGTGGGGCTCGACGCGCTGCACGGCGCGCTTGCCGCCGAGGAGCGGGCGCGATGAGGCCCGAGCTGACGATCGCGGTGCCCCGCGGCGCGCTGATGGGCGACACGCTCGCGCTGCTCGACCGCCTCGGCATCGATACGACGGAGGTCCGCGCCAACGACCGCAAGCTGCTCTTCGAGGACGTCGGCATCGTCACGATGCGGCCCTCCGACGTGCCGACCTACGTCGAAGCCGGCGCCGCGGACCTCGGCATCACCGGCAAGGACGTGCTCACCGAACAGGGCGAGCGCGCGGTCTACGAGTTGCTTGACCTGGGCTACGGGCGCTGCGCGATGGTGCTCGCGACGCAGGCGGGCGCCGACCCGACCGCGGAGGCGCTGCGCCGGCTCGGGGTCGTGCGCGTGGCGACGAAGTACTACAAGACCGCCCAGGCCTACTTCGAGGAGACCGGGCGTCAGGCGGAGATCGTCGAGGTCAAGGGCTCGGTCGAGCTCGCGCCGCTCACCGGGCTCGTCGAGGCCATCGTGGACCTCACCGCGACGGGCAAGACCCTGCGCGAGAACAACCTCGTCATCCGGGAGGAGCTGTTCGTCTCGACCGCCCGGCTCATCGCCAACCCGGTCTCCCACAAGCTGAAGGCCGCGGCGATCGACGACGTGCTGGAGCGCCTGCGTGCGGCTTGAGGCCGGGGCGGCGGCCGACGCCGCCGCGGTCCGTGCGCTGGTCGCCGACGGCACGTCGGTCGCGAGCGACGTCGCGACGATCCTCGAGGCCGTCCGCTCCGGGGGCGACGAGGCGCTGCGCTGGTACGTCGATCGCTTCGACGGCACGGACGGCGCACCCGTGCGCGTGGCTCCGGCCGAGCTCGACGCAGCCCTCGACGGCCTGGCGCGCGACGTGCGGACCGGCCTCGAGGTGGCGATCGAGAACGTCGGGGCCGTCGCGCGCGCGGGCGTCGCCGAGCCCAAGGTCGTCACGCTCCCGCAGGGGCACACGGTCACCCTGCGCGAGGTGCCGGTCCGCCGTGCGGCCGTGTACGCCCCCGGCGGCCGCAACCCCTACCCCAGCACCGTCGTCATGGGCGCCGTCACCGCGCGGGCGGCGGGCGTCGACGAGGTGGTCGTCTGCGCGCCCGGTTCGCACCCCGTGATCCTCGCGGCCTGCCGCCTCTGCGGCGTGGACGCCGTCTACCGCATGGGCGGCGCGCACGCCGTCGCCGCGCTCGCCTTCGGGACCGAGACGATCGAACGGGTCGACGTCGTCGCGGGGCCAGGCTCGCTCTACGTCCAGGAGGCCAAGCGCGCCGTGACCGGCGTCGTCGGGATCGACGGCTTCTTCGGGCCTTCCGACGTGCTGGTGCTCGCGGGTGCGGGCAGCGACCCCGCGTGGGTCGCCGCGGACCTCATCGCCCAGGCCGAGCACGGCCCCGGCACGCTCGTCGTGCTCTGCTCCGACGATCCGGCGCTGGTGGGCGACGTCGAGGCGCTGCTGCGCGAGGCCCCGGACACGGGCGCGGTGGCCGTGACGGTCCCCGTCGCCGGCCCGGCGGCCGCGCTCGCGTTCGCCGACGCCTTCGCTCCCGAGCACCTCGAGCTCGTGGGGGAGGGCATGGAGGCGCTGGCCGGCGAGGTGCGCGCCGCGGGCTGCCTGTTCGTCGGCGCCGAGGGCGCGACCGCCTTCGGCGACTACGTCGCCGGCTCGAACCACTCGCTGCCGACGGGCGGCGCGGCGCGCTACGCCTCGACGCTGAACGTCCGTCACTTCCGCCGTCGCATGAGCGAGGTCCGCATCGGCCGGGGCGCCGCGGCCCTTGCCGCCGCCGGCGCTCCCGTCGCCCGCGCCGAGGGGTTCCCCGGGCACGCGGCTTCGATGGAGATCCGCCAGGATGGGTGAGGTCATGCCACGGACAGCGACGATCGAGCGCAGCACTCAGGAGACCGAGGTCACGCTCGCGCTGACCCTCGACGGGACGGGGGCGGGGACGCGCAGCACGGGCGTCGGCTTCTTCGACCACATGCTCGACCTGCTCGCGCGCCACGGGCGCATCGACCTCGACGTCTCGGTGCGGGGCGACCTCGCCACCGGGGGGCACCACACCGTCGAGGACACCGGCATCGTGCTCGGCCAGGCGCTCGACCGGGCCCTCGGCGACCGCCGCGGCATCGTGCGCTACGGGCACGCCGTCGTGCCGATGGACGAAGCCCGCGCCTCCTGCAGCCTCGACATCTCCGGGCGGCCGTTCGTCGCCTGGACGGCCGAGCTGCCGCCGGGCGCCACGGGGACCTTCGACCACGAGCTGACCGAGGAGTTCTTCCGGGCCGTGGCCAACCAGGCCAAGCTGACCCTGCACGTCGACGTCGAGTGCGGGACCAACGCCCACCACATGGTGGAGGCGGCGTTCAAGGCGTTCGCCCGGGCGCTGCGCCAGGCCGTCTCGATCGACCCGACGGAGACGGGGGTGCCCTCCACCAAGGGCACGCTCACGGCATGACGGCGGCGGACGCCGTCGGGGGCGCGCCCCTGGTCGCCATCGTCGATTACGGGATGGGCAACCGGCGCTCGGTGGAGAAGTCGCTGCAGCGCGTCGGTGCGCGTACGACGACGACCCGCGACCACGACGAGCTGCGCGCCGCCGACGGGATCCTGCTGCCCGGCGTGGGCGCCTTCCCGGCGGCCATGCGGGTCATCCGCGAGTTCGGGCTCGACGAGGTGCTGCGCGAGCGCAGTCGCTCGGGCACGCCGTTGTTCGGCAGCTGCATGGGCATGCAGCTGCTCTTCGAGGAGAGCGAGGAGCACGGCGGCGCCGAGGGCCTCGGGATCCTGCGCGGCGCGGTGCGCAAGCTGTGCGCGCCCGGGCTCAACCTGCCGCACATCGGCTGGAACGCCGTGCGCTGGACGCAGCCCTCGCCCCTGACCGACGGGCTGCCAGACCCGTCGTTCCTCTACCACGTCCACACCTTCGCCCCGCACCCCGCCGATGCATCCGACGTCCTCGGCACGACGGACTACGGCGAGACGTTTGCGACCGTCGTGGGTTCTGAGAACGTGTTCGGCGCCCAGTCGCACCCCGAGAAGTCCTCGGCCCACGGCCTCGCGCTGCTGGCGAACTTCACCACCCTCTGCACCAAGGTCGCCGCGTGATCCTCTACCCCGCCATCGACATCTACGAGGGCCGGGCCGTGCGCCTGGTCCAAGGCGACTTCGAGCAGAACACGGTCTACGAGGACTCGCCGCTGGAAGCCGCCCGCGCGTGGGTGGAGGCGGGCGCGCGCTTCCTGCACATCGTCGACCTCGACGGTGCGAAGACCGGCACGCCGACGAACCTGCACCACATCGAGCAGATCGCCTCCGAGCTCGCCGTGCCGGTGCAGTGCGGCGGCGGGCTGCGCTCGCTGGGGGCGGTGCGCGACGCGCTGCGGGCCGGCGCCGAGCGGGTGATCCTCGGGACCGCGGCGTTCACCGACGTCGACTTCCTCGACGACGTGCTGGGTGCCTATCGCGAGCGCATCATCGTCTCCATCGACACGCGCGGCGGCATGATCTCCACCTCGGGCTGGCAGGAGACGACGCAGATGCCCGCCGAGTCGGTGATCGAGCGGCTGCAGAACCGAGGCGTGCGCTCGTTCGTGTACACGAACGTCGACAAGGACGGCCTGCAGGAGGGTCCCGACCTCGAGGAGGTCAAGCGGATCGCCGCCGCCGTGCGCGGGCGCTTCATCTACTCCGGCGGCATCGGCACCCTGGAGCACCTCCGGGGCCTGGCCGCCCTGCGCCAGGTGAACCTCGGCGGGGTCATCGTCGGCAAGGCGCTGTACGAGCGCCACTTCACGATCGCCGAGGGGCAGGCCGCGCTCGAGCCGCCCCGGTTGCTCCGCTAGGCACCCGTGCCGCACCTCAAGCGCGTCATCCCCTGCCTCGACGTCGACGCCGGCCGGGTCGTCAAGGGCACCGGCTTCGTCGACCTGCGCGACGCGGGCGACCCGGTCGAGCTCGCGGCGCGCTACGACGCGATGGGCGCCGACGAGATCGTCTTCCTCGACATCACCGCGACGCACGAGGAGCGCGCGACGATCGTCGACCTCGCGCGGCGTACCGCGGACGACGTCTTCATCCCGTTCACGATCGGCGGTGGCATCCGGGAGGTGGGTGACGCCCAGGGCGTGCTCGACGCGGGCGCCGACAAGGTCGCGGTGAACTCCGCCGCGGTCGCGCGCCCGGAGCTCGTGGGCGAGCTCGCCGATCGCTTCGGCGCCCAGTGCGTCGTGCTCTCCGTCGACGCCAAGCGCGTCGGCGACCACTGGGAGGTGTTCGTCGCCGGCGGCCGCACGCCCACCGGCCTCGACGCCGTCGCCTGGGCCCGCGAGGCCGTCGAGCGCGGCGCGGGGGAGATCATGCTCACCTCGATGGACCGCGACGGGACCGAGGACGGCTACGACCTCGAGCTGACCCGTGCGGTCAGCGAGGCGGTCGCCGTCCCCGTCATCGCGTCGGGCGGGGCCGGGACCCTGGAGCACCTCGCCGAGGCGCTCCGCGCCGGCGCCGACGCCGCCCTCGCCGCCTCGATCTTCCACTACGACCGCCACACCGTCGGGGAGGCCAAGGCGCACCTCGCGGCCGCGGGCATCCCCGTGCGCGCCTGACGCCCTCAGCGCCGGCGCGCGCGGCAGATCGTGCGGCCGTCGGGGCGCTTCAGGCACACGAACGGGGCCGGGCGACGGCAGGTCGTGCGGCCGCCGGAGCGCGCGCAGAAGCGCGCGCCGCTCGCGATCAGCGCCTTGCGGCGGCGCACCGCCTCGCGGCGGGCGGCGACGCGGCGGTTCAGCGCGCGCTCGCGGGCGGCGACGCGCCGGTTCAGCGCGCGCTTGCGGGCGGTCACGCGCCGGTTCAGCGCCCGCTGCCGGGCCGCCAGTCGGTGGGAGACGCGGCGCACCATCGCGCGGCGCCTCGCGGCCGCCGCGCGGGTCCCGCCCGCCGAAGCGCGCGCCGACGATGGGCGGCCGTCGAGGCCGTACAGGGTCGTCAGGCCCGTCAGGAAGATGCCGCGGCCGTCGGAGACGACCGCGTTGAAGGCGCCGCGTCGCGTGCTCCACACCCGCTTGCCGGTGCGGGCGCCCAGCGCGGTGGTGGTCCGCGCGAGGGTCGAATAGAAGACGAGATCGCCGAGGACGACCGCGCCGCCCGAGATTCGCCCCTCGGCCTGGCGGCTCCAGCGCACCCGCCCGGTGCGCGCGTCGAGGGCGTAGAAGCGTTTGTCGTAGGAACCGATGTAGACCGTCGGGCGCCCGCCGGGCACTTGCGACACGGCGGGGGAGCCGTAGACGTAGCCCCCCGTCCGCTTGCGCCACGCGAGCCTCCCGTCACGGGTCGCGAACGAGTAGACGAAGCCGTCCGTGTTGCCGATGTAGACGCGGCCGAACGCGACCGCCGCCGTCGAATAGAAGTTGCCGGCGCCGAGGCCGAAGCGGCCGCCGTTGGTCGATGCGGTCCACACGGGCCGCCCCGTGTCCTCGCGGACCGCGTGCACCTTCCCGGCGTAGTCGCCGAAGTACAGCTTGCCCGCGTCCAGCGCGAGGCCGCCCTTGACCGCGGCGCCGACCTTCGAGCGCCAGCGCACATAGCCGTCGCGGGCGCGAAGCCCGTAGACCGTCCCGTCCTCCGAGCCGAAGTAGAGGCTGCCGCGGTCGACCAGCGGGGAGGACTCCGCGCGGCTGGGCAGCTTGCGCGACCACCGGGTGCGCCCGTCGCGGGCACGCACCGCGAGGACCCGGCCCGCCCGGATGCCCTTCCCGCGGGCGAGCAGCACGACGTAGAGCGTTCCGGCGTCGTACGCGGGGGAGGACGCAGCGAGGTTGCCGAGCTTGCGCTTCCAGCGGACGTGCCCGGTCTTGCGCGAGATCGCGTAGAGCGCGGCGTTGTTCTTCAGGAGGTAAAGGCTGCGACCGCCCAGGGCGGGTGGGAACTCGAGCAGGATCGAGCCGCCGAGCTTCCAGCGCTCGGCGAACGGCGGCCGCAGCGGCGTGCCGAGCGCCAGCGTCCGCGTGCGCTGCGCGTCGTAGCCGTACAGCGGCCAGGTGAACGACGACGGCAGCCGCCGCGACGACGTGGGCGCCGCGGGCGGGGTCGTCGCGGTCGGCGCGGTGTTGAACGGGACGTCTGTGTTGGTCA
>JBBQZE010000080.1:0-12602 GCA_038207985.1 Solirubrobacterales bacterium | reverse complement strand
TGGAGCAGGAGCACGTCGCCAGCCGTGGTGGCGGCCCCGGCACGCCGGGCGATGCCGGCCGGCGTCGCACGCCGCTGCCAGTCGCGACCCCACTGCGACCACAGGAGCGGGGTCCAGCCCCGTCGCGACCCCAAGGCCAGTCCTGCGGGGCTGAACACGCCGTAGGGTGCGCGCCAGTGCGTCACCGGTCCGTCCTGCAGCTCGTGCACGAGCGCCGAGCAGCGGTCGAGGTCGCCCGCGAGCGCCGCCGGGCCGCGGCGCAGCTGGCAGACGTGTCGGTCGCCGTGCACGGCGAGGCGGTGCCCGGCGGCCACCACCTCCTCCAGGACTCCCGGGTGCCGGCGGACCTGCTCGCCGACCACGAAGAAGGTGGCGGTCGCGTTCGCCCGCGCGAGCGCCTCGAGCACCGCGGGAGTGCCGTCGGGGTGCGGGCCGTCGTCGAACGTAAGCGCCACCTCCCCGGGCCCGACCTGCGCGCGGCGGGCGATGCCGAGCGCTGAGGCCAGCACGGGGACGTGGGCCGCGGGCGCCGGGAGCGCCCAGACGGCCGCCGCCGACCCGGCCAGCGCCACGGCTCCTGACCTCCGTCCTCGACCCATCGCCGCAGCATGACGGGGGCATCCGCCGGCGGCGTCGCGCTGGCCGTCGCGGCAGCGGTCGCGTTCGAGGGCTCCTACGTGCTGCAGGCGCTCGAGGCACGGCGCGCCGCGCCGGTCGAGCGCGCCGGCGTGGCGTTGCTCGGGCGCCTGGCCCGCCGCCCGCTGTGGGCGCTCGCCATCGCGCTCAGCGGCGTGGGCTTCGGCCTGCAGGTGGCGGCACTGCGCCACGCGCCGCTCTCGCTGGTCCAGCCCGTCCTCGCCCTCGGGCTCGTCCTCCTGCTGGTCCTCAGCCACCGGGTGCTCCACGAACGGATCGGCGCGCGCGAACTCACCGGCGTGGCGGGCCTGGTGGCCGGGGTCAGCGTCGTCGTGCTCGCGGCGCCGGAGCGCGGGACGGGCGCGGGCGGCACAGGCCTCGCGTTCGCCTGTACCGCCCTGGGCGCCGTCGTGCTCCTGGCCTTCGCGCGGCGGTCGGTCGCCGCCGTGCCGCTGGTCGCCGCCGCCGCCGCGGGCGACGCCCTCGCCGCGCTGGCCATCAACGAGGTGGCGCACGAGCTCGGCCGCCCGGCCGCCGCGGTCGGCTGGGCGGCGCTCGCGGCCGCGGCCGGCCTGCTCGCGCTCTCCGCCGAGGCGACCGCCCTGCAGCGCAGCCCGGCGTCCGTCGTGGCCCCCGTGGTGCTGGCGGGGCAGGTCGCGATCCCCGTGCTGCTGGCCCCGCTCGTCGCGGGCGAGCGCTGGGGTGGCACCCCGGGCGGCGGCGCGCTCCTGCTCGGCGGGCTGGCGCTGGTCCTGCTGTCGGCCACGCTGCTCGCGAGGTCCCCGGCCGTCGGTGCGGTGCGCCGCCTCGCCGCGACAGGCTGACGCACGGACGGCGCCGCCCGCCGCCCCGGCGCCCGCGCCGGCTGACCACCGCGCCCCACTGAGACGAACTGACCCGTGTTGTGGGTCGCATACGGCCCACAACACGGGTCAGTTCGTTGCGGGGGGGCGCCGACCGCCTTGCTCGGCGAGCGCGAGGACGACGTCGGCCGCCTGCGGGAGGTCCAGCCGCAGGGGCGCCGCCGGCCCGGCCGCGAGCGCCGTCGCCAGGGCGACGGCGAGCTCGCGCCGGTCGGCGGCCACCGCGGCGAGCCCGAGCCGGACGTAGGCGCGGTTGTTCGCCCGGATGTGCCCGCGGCCCCAGCCGAAGGAGATCACCCGGCAGCCGCAGGTCAGGGCTTCGAGGACGGTGAGCCCGGCGGTGGAGTGCACGAGGACGTCCGCGGCGGACAACAGGGCGGGCATCTCGTCGGTGAAGCCCCACACGCGGACCGCGGGATCGGCCTGGTAGCGCTCACCCAAGGCGATTCGCACGTCCTCCCGCCGGCCGCACAGCACGACGACCGTGCCCGCCCCCGCGGCAAGCGCTGCGTCCACCGCGCCCGGGAGGTCACCCACCGCCCATCCCCCGCCCGACACCACGACGATCGAGCCCGACGCGGGCAGCCCGAGGTCCGTCCGGGCCCGCGCGGGGTCACCGGGGTCGGCGAACCGGGGGTCGGTGAGGCCGTGGACGCCGACGGCCTGGGCGTCCGGACCGGCGACGACCCGGACCTCCGCCGCCGACTCGGGGTGGATGAGGAGGTGCCGGTCGGCGCCCGCGTGGGCCCACCAGCGCAGCGACGCCAGGTCGGTCACCGCGGCCGCCAGCGGTGTGGTCAGCCGGCCCGCGAGGCGCAGCCGCCCGAGCATCTCCGTCGCGCCGGGGTAGGTGCTGACCACGACGTCAGGAGCGGCGTCGTCGACCTCGGCGAGCAGGCGGGACGCGGCGAGGGCGAAGATCAGGCGTGCGGTCGCCCGCTGGCTGCGGGGACGCTCGGCGACGACGACGTGCGCGGCGTCGAATAGGGCGTTGCCGAGCCTGGAGTCGTACTGCGTGCCGGCGTCGGCCACCCGCTGCGTCGCCGCTCCGGCGATGGCGAGCGCGTCGAGGATGGACGCCTCGGCGCCCCGCTCCCGCAGCGCCGCCGCCAGGACGCGCGCGGGCGCGTCGTGGCCTTCGCCGATGGAAGCGGAGACGAGCAGGACGCGCGGCGGGCGCGCGGTGCTCCCGGCGGGATGGGTCGTCGTCACGGACGCCATTGTTGCGGCGGGCCAGCGTCAGACGCATCCCGCGCATCGAGACGCCCTTGCACCACGACCGCACCGCGGCCCAGGTCGCCGCCGGCGTCGGCCTGGCCGGCAAGGCCGCGGTCGTCACGGCGCGGCGTCCGGCATCGGCGTCGAGACGGCGCGGGCGCTGGCCGCGACGGGCGCCGCGGTGACGCGGGCGGTGCGCGACGTCGACTGCGAGCACCCGCTCGACCCCGTGGCCGCCGAGCGGCTGTGGGAGGTAACGCTCGAGCTGCTCGCCACCGCGGGCTAGAGGATCCGCGCGGCCGTGGCGCCGCCGGCACGGCGCGGCAGGGCCGTCCCACGACGTGACCCGCCGTCCCGACGTGGGTAGGGTCGCCAGCCGATGCCGCCGACGGAACCGCAGCGCACGCGCCCGTTCGGGTCGCTCTCCCGCCACGGGTTCGCGCGCGTCGCCGCGGCGGTGCCGCACGTGCGCCCCGCCGACCCAGCGTTCAACGCCGAGCGGACGCTCGAGCTCGCCCGGCGAGCCTCCGACGCGGGGGCGGCGCTGGTGGTCTTCCCCGAGCTGGGACTGTCGGCGTACGCGATCGACGACCTGCTCCACCAGCGCGCGCTCATCGACGCCACCTTGGAGGCCCTCGCGACGGTGGTCGAGGCGAGCGCGGAGCTGCAGCCGCTGTTGGTGGTCGGCGCACCGCTGCAGGCGGAGCACGGGCTCTTCAACACCGCCGTGGTCGTCCACCGCGGCCGGGTGCTCGGCGTCGTCCCCAAGAGCTACCTGCCGGAATACCGCGAGTACTACGAGAAGCGCCAGTTCCGCGCGGCCCGCGACCGCATCGGCAACGCGGTCACGCTCTTCGGCGAGCGGGTGCCGTTCGGTCCCGACCTCCTCTTCGCCGCCACCGACCAGCCCGAGCTCGTCGCACACGTCGAGATCTGCGAGGACCTGTGGGCCCCGATCCCGCCGAGCTCGTTCGCGGCGATGGCCGGGGCGACCGTCATCGCGAACCTCTCCGCGAGCAACATCACGATCGGCAAGGCCGACCACCGCCGCCTGCTCTGCGAGGCGCAGTCCTCGCGCATGGTCGCGGGCTACGTCCTCGCCGCGGCGGGCGACGGCGAGTCCACCACCGACCTCGCGTGGGACGGGCAGGCGCTGATCTGCGAGCACGGCGCGACGCTGGCCGAGGCCGAACGCTTCGCCCGCGAGGAGCAGCTCATAGTGGCCGACCTGGACCTGGACCGAATGGTCGCCGAACGGGCGCGCATCAGCAGCTTCAGCGACAGCATCCACGATCATCACGAGCGCCTCTCCGCGATGCGGCGCGTCGACTTCGTGCTCGCGGCACAGGACACCCCGCTGCTCCGCACCGTCGAGCGCTTCCCCTACGTCCCGGCCGACGCCGCCGACCGCGCCGAGCGCTGCGAAGAGGTCTACAACATCCAGGTCCGGGGCCTCGAGACGCGGTTGCGGGCGACCGGGATCGAGAAGGTCGTCATCGGCGTCTCCGGCGGGCTCGACTCCACCCACGCGCTCATCGTGGCGGTTCGCGCGATGGACCGGCTCGGCCTCCCCCGCGAGAACGTCCTCGCCTACACGATGCCGGGCTTCGCGACCAGCGCCACGACGCTCGCCAACGCCCACCGGCTGATGCAGGCGCTCGGTGTGAGCGCCTCCGAGATCGACATCCGCCCATCGGCGACGCAGATGCTCCGCGACCTCGAGCACCCCGCCGCCGACGGGGCGGCGCAGTACGACATCACCTACGAGAACGTCCAGGCCGGCGAGCGCACCTCGCACCTGTTCCGCCTGGCCAACTTCCACAGCGGCATCGTGATCGGCACCGGGGACCTCTCCGAGCTCGCGCTCGGATGGGCCACCTACGGCGTGGGCGACCACATGTCGCACTACTCCGTCAACGCCTCGGTCCCCAAGACGCTCATCCAGTTCCTGCTGCGCTGGGCCATCGACACGCGGCAGTTCAGCGCGGACGCGAGCGGCGTCCTGGCCGACGTGCTCGATACGGAGATCTCGCCCGAGCTCATCCCGGTCGGCGCCGGGGACAAGCCCGAAGCGGCGAGCGAGAGCGTCGTCGGGCCCTACGAGCTCGCCGACTTCTTCCTCTTCTACACGCTGCGCTACGGCTTCGCCCCGAGCAAGGTCGCCTTCCTGGCGCACCACGCCTGGCACGACCGGGAGACGGGCGCGTGGCCCGAGCTCATCCCGGTCGAGCGCCGCAACGAGTACTCGCTCGACGACGTCACACGGTGGCTGGACGCGTTCCTCGAGCGCTTCTTCCACACGAGCCAGTTCAAGCGCTCGGCGATCCCGAACGCCCCGAAGGTCGGCTCGGGCGGCTCGCTGTCACCGCGCGGCGACTGGAGGGCGCCGAGCGACGGCACCGCGACCGCCTGGCGCGACGAGCTGCGACGGGCCACGGACCCGTGACGACCGCGTTCCCGCCACGTCCATCCGGGCGGGGGGTTGGGCATCAGGTGACGACATACGTCACCTGATGCTCACCCCCCCGGCGTTGACGACGCGGGCGTTGCCGCTCAGGCGTCGGCGGGCGCGTCCGCCGCGACGGAGTAACGCGCGCGCTGGCTGGGGCCGGCTTCCTTGACGATGAGGCGCTGCTTGACCAGCCGACCGAGGAGGTTGTAGGCGACGCCGCGGTTGATGCCCGTCGCCGCCACGATCGCGCCGGCCTCCGAGCCGGGCTGGGCGCGCAGGTGTGCGATGATCGCATCGCGGTTCCGGTAGCGCCCGTTGGACGACGACGCCGCACGACGCTTCGGCCGGGCGCGCGCGCCGCTGCGTGCGGCGGGTTTCGCCGCCGGGCCTCCGCCAAGGAGCTTGAGCGCTTCGCGCAGGCGGTCACGCTCCTGCTCGAGCCCCGCCACCGCCGCGAGCGCCTCATCCAACTCGCGCAGGCGCGCCTCGACGGCGCTCTGCGCACCGGCGAGCGTGGAGCGATGGTCAGGCTTGGCGGCGGGCATATGAGCAGTATCGACCAGCAGCGCCCCCGGCGTCGCTCACCGTGCTCTCACCGCTCTGTGATCGGTACCTGTGCGACTCACGGATCGCAGGTGACCCTCAGATCTCGAGCCGCTGGTCCTCGAGGTCCAGCTCGCGCATGACGACGCGCATGACCTCGTCGGAGATCCGCCCGTCGTCGCGAAGCCGGACGAGCTCGTCGCGCTGGGTGTCGAGCACTTCCCGGATCATGCGCTGCCAGCCCGCCGAGCGCTCGTCGAGGTCCTCCTCTTCGCCGTCGCCCTTGCCGGCTCGCTGCGCCACGCGTCGCTGGCGGAACTCGTACATCGCGCGCAGCCGGTCGGCGCTGTCCTCGCGCGTCCACTCCTCCTCGCGCAGCTCGTCGATACGGTCGAGCGCGGCCCGCGTCGCGGCCTTGCGGGCCACGAGCTCCTCGCGCGCGGGCTCGTCGTCCTCCTCGACGCCCAGCACCCGGATCAGGATGGGGAAGGTGAGGCCCTGGAACACGAGGGTGGCGAAGATGACGCACAGGGTCATCCACACCAGGAGGTCGCGCTCCGGGAAGCCGGACGGCAGCGCGAGCGCCGCGGCGAGCGAGACGGCGCCGCGCAAGCCCGACCAGGCCACCACGGTCCGGGGGCGCCAGCCGAGGCGCCGCCCGCGCTGCTGCGGCCGCCGGTCGAGGGCCCGCACCAGGTACGGCGCCGTGTGCAGCCACAGCAGCCGGGTGCCGATGACGACGACACCGGCCAGCACGCCGAGCGCGATCAGGGAGCCGGCCGAGCGGGACGAAGGTTCCACCCGCGTGCAGCAGGCTGAACGAGCCTCCGGTCGCGGCGACGACCGCGGTGCTGTAGGCGACCAGCGCCGTGCCGTCGTTGACCAGCGACTCACCCTCGATGAGGACGAGCAGGCGCCGTGGCACCCCGAGCCGTCGCGCGATCGCGATCGCCGCCAGCGGGTCGGTCGGCGAGAGGATGGCGCCGAGCGCGAACGCCGCCGCCCACGGCAGCCCCGCGACGACGGTGTGGGCAGCGACCGCGACCGCGGACATCGTCACGAGCACCAGGCCGATGGCGCTCATCGCGATCGGCCGCGCGTTGCTGCGCAGATCGCGGGTGGAAGCGGTGAACGCCGCGTTGTAGAGCAGCGGCGGCAGGAAGATGAGCAGGACGAGGTCGGACCGGAGCTCGACGTCCGGGACCCCGGGCACGAAGCCCAGGACGCTGCCGCCGACCACGAGCGCGATCGGGTACGGGATGTCCAGCGCCTGCGCGAGCACGGTGAGTCCGGTCACCGCGACGAGCAGGAACAGGACGAGGAGCTCGACGTGGTCCATCAGCCGGCGTCGGAGTACTCCGCGTCGGTGACGCGTGCGCCCCACGTCACCGGGCTCCCGCCCTCGTCGACCTGGTGCATGGCCGTGTGGACCATGAAGCGGTCCGGCGCGGCGCCGTGCCAGTGGTCCTCCCCGGGCTCGAAGAAGACCCGGTCGCCGGGCCCGATCGTCTCGATGGGCCCCCCGCGTCGGCGGCAGCGCCCGACACCCTCGGTCACGAAGATCGTCTGACCGAAGGGGTGCGTGTGCCAGGCCGTCCTGGCCCCGGGGGTGAAGTGGACCGACGCGGCGGCGAAGCGCGAGTCGTCGGTCGCCTCGGCGACGGTGTCGATGTAGACGTCGCCGGTGAACCAGTCGGCGGGCCCGCGGGCGGTGGCGAGGGAGCTGCGGGTGATCTGCATGGGAGCTGAGCCTACGGTCGAAGGCCGGCGTCGCGGCCACCCCAGCGCTGCGTCCGTCAGGGTGTGCGGCGGGCGAGGGCGAGAAGGCGGACGATGCGTCGAGTCCGAGCAGTCCCGGCTGCCCGAGGATGACGTCGTTGCCGTCACCTCCGTCGATGACCTGACGACGACATGGTCATCGCCCGGACCACCGTCCACCGTGACAAGGCCGTTGATCCCGCGACACGAATCGGCGCGACGCCCATGAGCACGCGCCGCCCCGACGTTTCCGGCATGCGCCCCGTCACCTGGCGCTGTCAAGGCCGCCGGCCCGGCAGGCTGGCGAGCGGCGCAGCTGCACCATCGGGTCCCTGCGGCGGACTCCCAGCGCTTCCTCAGCGTGCTGCCGGGGAGCCCGCAGCTTCCTCGGCGACCGTGGTGGCTCGAACCGGACCCCTCGAAAGGAACCACGATGCCCGCATCAAAGCAACGCCTCGCGACCCTCGCCGCCATCAGCGCGTCGGCGCTGGCCGCCACCGGGATCGCCAACGCCGCGACCAAGACCGACACGAGCACCACGAAGAGCTCCGCCGCCGCCACCGAGACCGCGGGTCCCCCGCGGGCGAACAACGAGACGGTGCTGACGGGGGCCGCCCTCAAGAGCGCCTCCGACGCGGCGATCGCGGCCAACCCCGGCGCGACGGTGACCCGCGCCTCGACGGAGGACCCGGCGGACGCCGGCGGCGCCGCGTACGAGATCAAGATCACCACTGCCGACGGCACCCGTGCCGAGGTCGTCGAGGATGCATCCTTCAAGGTCCTCTCGACCAAGGCCGACACCGGCCGCGGCGGGCGCGGCGGGCACCACGACGGCGGCGGCGGCAACCCGAACGAGAAGGCGCTGACCGGCACCGACCTCGAGAAGGCCACCGCTGCAGCCAAGGCCGCCGTCCGCGGCGGGACGATCGACCGCGCTTCGACCGAGGACCCGGCCGAGGGCACGAAGTCCGCCTACGAGGTCCATGTCGAGAAGGCGGACGGCTCGCACGTGACGGTTCTCTTGGGCTCGTCGTTCGACCTCGCCAAGACCGTCACGGATCAGGGCCGCGGGCACCGCGGCTGAGCAGCGCGACGGCGCCCGGCGAGCTCGCCGGGCGCCGCTGCTGCGTCGCCGTCGACACGCTCAGCTTGCGACCTCCTTGCGCGCGAACCGCCAGGTGCCGACGGCCAACGGGAGCACCATCCAGATGGCGAGCGCGGTGCCGACGTGGCCCCACTGGGTCGCGCTGAGCACCTCGTCGTGGAGAGGGCCGAGCGCCCGCGCCGTGTCCACCCACGGCGCGACTTGGGAGAAGAAGGACAGCGAGACGATCGCCGCCCAAGAGGTCGGCAGCGCGAAGAGCACGACGAGCGCGGGTGCCGAGGACAGCACCACCGCGCCGAACGCGACGGCGGTGACCATCCCCGCCAGCAGGAACACCGCCGACTGACCGACCAGCGGCGCGACGTCGGTCCACGCCCCGTCCACGCCCGGCGACGCGGCGAGCACACCGGCGGCGACGATGGCGACGCTCACGGCGAGCACCCCGCCCGCCAGGACGAAGCTCGCGAGGAGCTTGGCGCCGAGCACCCGCGAGCGCTGGGGCACGAGGGCGAAGGTGATCATCCCCGTGCGCTGCGACCATTCCGAGGTCACCAGCAGGATGCCCGCGACGGGGAGCAGGACAGCCGCGGGCTGCAGCCCGAAGCTCAGGACCGCGGCGAAGGTGTGGTCGCTCGCGTCACCGACGACGCAGCGCACCGCGACGGCAGCAGCCGCGAGGGCGACCGTGGCGACCTGCAGCCAGAACCCGGCCCGCGTGTCGAGGACCTTGCGCAGCTCGACGGCGACGAGGCGGGCGAGCCCGGGGCGGGTGTGGACGGCGTTGGTGTCGGCGCGGCGCGGCGCGCTGAGGATGGTCGTGGTGCTCATGAGGTCGCTCCTGCCAGCTCGGGGTGGGTGGGGTCGGTCGGTGCCGGCGCGGGACTCGCGCCGGAGGTGGTCAGCGCGAAGAACAGGCGCTCGAGGCCGGCATCCTGGGCCGGTGCGAGGCGGCGCAGGACGACGCCGCCGGCCATGGCCGCGCGGGCGATGACGTCGGGCTCGGCTTCGACCATCCGCCGGTCTCCGGTCGCGTCGTGCGCCACCAGCCCGGCGAGGTCGAGCGCCGCGTCGAGTGCGACGAGGTCGTCCGCCTCGACGACGGTCCCGGCCTCGGGAAGCAGCTCCGCGCGGGTGCCCTGCGCCTGGATCCGCCCGCCGCCGACGATGATCATCCGGTCGGCGACCGCCTCGACCTCGGCCAGCAGGTGCGAGGAGAGCAGCACGGTGCCGCCGCGGTCCGCGAAGCCCCGCAGCAGCCCGCGCATCCAGCGCATGCCCTCGGGATCGAGCCCGTTGGCGGGCTCGTCGAGGACGAGCACTTCGGGGTCGCCGAGCAGCGCGTGGGCGAAGCCGAGGCGCTGGCGCATGCCGAGCGAGTACTGGCCGACCCGCTTTCGGGCCGCCGCCTCGTCGAGGCCGACGAGCTCCAGCAGCGCGTCGACGCGGTGGGCCGGCACGCCCATTGTCCGGGCCGAGACGGCGAGCGCCTCGCGGCCGCGCCGCCCGGCGTGCTGGGCCGAGGCGTCGAGCAGGAGGCCGACGCGCCGGCTGGGGTTGGGCAGGTCGCGGTAGCGACCACCGAGGATGCGCGCCTCGCCGGCGTCAGGCTCGGTGAGCCCGACCAGCATCCGCATCGTCGTGGTCTTCCCGGCGCCGTTCGGGCCGAGGAAGCCGGTGATGGTCCCCGGCTGGCACGTGAAGGTGATGTCCGAGACGACGGTGTGGCCGCCGAGTCGCTTGGTGAGTCCGTTGGCTTCGATCATGGCCGCAGACTCGCCGCCACGCGCCGCGGTGACCACGGTCTCCGGGCGGTCCTCGACCAGCCGCTCGACGGTGGCCGACAGCGACTTCGGTAGGGGGTCGCCCTCGCGGCGCTCACCTAGGCTCACCCACGAGTGATGGCCCGCCCGCCGACAGCACACTTCACCCGCGGCCTCTCCGAGCGGATGCGCTCGGCCCTGCCCGACGTGGTGGCGGAACCCCCGCACCACGAGCGCAGCCGCCGCGACCGCGTCGTCGACGCGTTCATGTACGTCATCGCGTTCGCGTTCGGCGTCGCGACCCTCGCGGACACGTGGAAGGAGCACCCGCCGTGGTTGCGCGGCGTGGCCATCGTGGTCGGGCTCGCGACGCTTGTCTCACTGCGCTGGCGGCGGACCCATCCGGCTGCCGTAGGGATCGGCATCACGACCGTCGCGCTCGTGATCCTCACGGTGTCCGGCGCCAACCTCGCGGCGACCTTCAACGCGGCGATCAGGGCCCGCGGCCGCGACCTGGCGATCATCGCCGCGCTCATGATCACGTGGTCCTTCCTGAACCCGGTCCTCTACCCCCCGCGCGGCAGCTACTGGGTGGACGCCGGGGCCAGCCTGCTGGTGACCGGCGTGGTGCTCGGGTGGGGGCTGTTCGTGCGCGCGCGCCGCCAGCTCGTGCACTCGCTGCAGGCGCAGGCCGACCAGGCGGGTGACGAGGCCCGCGCGGCGGAGCGGCGCCGCATCGCGCGCGAGATGCACGACGTGCTCGCCCATCGCCTGTCGCTGCTCTCCGTGCACGCCGGGGCGCTCGAGTTCAACCCGGACGCCCCGGCCGACGAGGTCGCCGCGGCGGCGGGCGTGATCCGGGAGAGCGCGCGCGCCGCGCTCGACGAGCTGCGGGGCGTGATCGGCGTGCTGCGCGAGGACGGCGGGGAGAGCCTCACGCAGCCCCCCCAGCCCACGCTCGCCGACCTCGGGGCCCTCGTGGAGGAGTCGCGTGCCGCGGGAATGCGCGTGACCGCCCGGATCGAGCTCGGTGACGCGGCGCCCCCGGCCGCCATCGGCCGTACGGCCTACCGGATCGCGCAGGAGGGGCTGACCAACGCGCGCAAGCACGCCCCGGGAGCCGCCGTGACCCTCACGGTCACCGCCCCCCGGGGCGCGCTGCTCGTCGACGTCCGCAGCCTCGCGCCGGTCGCGGTCGCCGCGGGGCCCGTGCTGCCCGGCGCAGGGACCGGTCTGATCGGGCTCGCCGAGCGCGTCTCGCTCGCCGGCGGCGAGCTGGAGCACGGCGTCGACGCCACCGGCGCGTTCGTCCTCCGCGCGCGGCTGCCGCGATGATCCGCGTCCTGCTCGTCGACGACGACGCGCTCGTGCGGTCCGGCCTGCGGATGATGCTCGCGGGCGCAGCGTCGCTCACGGTGGTCGCCGAGGCCGCGGACGGCCGCGAGGTGCTCGGCGCGGTCGACCGCCATCGCCCCGACGTCGTCCTCATGGACATCCGCATGCCGCAGCTCGACGGCATCGCGGCGACCCGGCTGCTGACCGCGCAGCCCGAGGCGCCCGCGGTCCTCGTGCTCACGACCTTCGACGCCGACGAGCTGGTGCTGCGCGCGCTGCAGGCCGGAGCGGCCGGCTTCCTGCTCAAGGACACCCCGCCCGCGGAGATCGTCCGCGCCATCGAGCTCGTCCACGCGGGCGACGGGATGCTCTCCCCCGCGGTGACCCGGCGGCTCATCGCCATGGTGGCCGGCGACTCGGACGCCGGCGCGCGCTCCGACGACGCCCGGGCGCGCTTGGCGACGCTCAGCCCGCGCGAGCACGACGTCGCGCTCGCGGTCGGCCGCGGTCACGCCAACGCCGACATCGCGGCGGCGTTGCACCTCTCCGTCCCGACCGTCAAGGGGCACGTATCCCGCCTCCTCGACAAGCTCGACGTCGAGAACCGCGTCCAGATCGCCCTGCTCGTGCAAGCCGCGGCCGAGCGCCCGGGCTGTCCCGGCACCGCCCGCGCCCGCCGCGCGCTCAGCGCACGGCGAGCCCCATCCCCTCGACGAGGACCTCGGCGATGGCCAGCGACGACGTGGCCGCCGGCGACGGGGCGTTGCGCACCCAGGTGGTGGCGCCGGTGACCTCGATCCGGAAGTCGTCGACCAGCGTCCCGTCCTCGTCGACGGCCTGAGCGCGGACACCGGACGGCGCGCGCACGACGTCGCCGGCGCGCAGCTCCGGGACGAGTCGCCGCGCCGCGGCGACGAAGCGCCGGCGGCTCG